>JANOBX010000066.1:0-18002 GCA_031411875.1 Burkholderiales bacterium
TCGCCGAGGTGCAGTTCCGCTTCAACCGGCGCTACGACTTGCGGGCCATCCTGAACGGCCTTCTGTGCGCGCTGGTCCGCGCACCCAGGCGTCCGGAGTGCGGGATCAGGGTTGCTGAACTTCATCGCTAATCAGGTGAGCAGATGGCTGCTCGCGCCAAGGAGCGCGGCGGCAAGGCGCTGGCCGAGTCTCGACGAGACGCCTGCAGCGCCTTGAAAAAGTGAGCGCCACGACCGATTCCGTTGACAAATTCCGTGGGCTGACGAGATCAGTTTCCGCAGGTCTGTCGACCTTGAGGACGAGCACGCCCGAGGTAATGAGGAGCTTCAGCGAACTCGGCCGAGCCGCTACCTCGGACGGGACCCTGGACGCCAAGACCAAGGAATTGATAGCGCTAGCGCTCAGCGTGGCGGCCCGATGCGACCCATGCATCGCATTCCATGCGCAAACGCTGGTCAAGCTGGGCGCGACGCGTCAAGAGCTCGACGAGACCCTCGGGGTCACCACCTACATGGGCGGCGGGCCATCGCTCATGTACGCCGCCAACGCGATTGCCGCCTTCGACGAGTTCTCGCAAGCCGTGGCCGAAAGGACTGCATAAGCCATTGAAGCGCACTACGCTCGCCTTGAAACCGGATCAACCCGAGCCCAATGGCGCAGACACGATGACCCAGAAATTCGCCGACGGTGCGTCCATGTGGAACCAGCGCTTCTCCGGCGACGACTACCTGTTCGGCCAGGAACCCAACGACTACCTGCATGCCAAGGTCTCGATGCTGCCTGCAGGCGGCTCCGTGCTGTGCGTCGCCGATGGCGAGGGCCGGAACAGCGTCTGGTTGGCCAAGCAGGGCCTCAAGGTACAGGCCTTCGACATCTCCGAGGTGGGCGTCGCCAAGGCCCGCAAGCTGGCGGCAGCAGCCGGGGTCACCGTTGACTACGCGGTGTGCGACTGCGACCAATGGAACTGGGCTGCGCAGAGCCACGATGGCGTGGTCGCGATCTTCATCCAGTTCGCCGATCCGGAGATGCGCGCGCGTCTGATCGCCGACATGGTACGCGCCTTGAAGCCCGGTGGGGTGCTGATTCTTCAGGGCTACACACCCAGGCAACTGGAATACAAGACCGGAGGCCCCGGCCAACTGTCGCACCTCTACACGGCCGAGCTCATGCGCGAAGCGTTCAAGGACTTGCGGATCATCGAGCTGGTCGAGTACGAGGCCGAACTGAACGAAGGTGCGCGACATGCCGGTCGTTCTGCCCTGCTGGGACTTGTGGCCGCCAAGCCCTGAGCCACCGCACTGCACCTGCATGTCCTACCTCGACGATCCTCGCGTCCTGTTCGCCGCAGAGCGAACCCTGCTGGCCGGGCAGCGGACGTCCATCGCGCTGATGGGTTTCGGCTTTGTGGTCGAGCGTTTCAGGCTCTTCCTGCGCATGGTGAGCAACCAACCAATGTCGCTGTCGCAGCGCGGGTTCTCGCTCTGGCTCGGCGTCAGCCTGCTGCTGATCGGAGCCGGGGTCGCAGTGATCTCGGCGTTGCAGTTCCGGACCGTGCTCCCCCAGCGGTTACTGGACAAATTTGGGCGTCTGGCTCAATCTTGGGCTGGCCGGCATTGCGCTGGCGCTGGTCATGCACTTCGTGTAGAGCAGCTGACTCGTCGTCGTACGGCGAGCATCATGGAAAGGGTTGATGAGATGAAGGTCTTTCAATCAACCTTCGGCCTGATGATCACCGGGTTGCACCGGGGGGCGACACCCGCGGCACTGGCATCAGCTGGCGCCGGCCCAAGCCGGTCAGTCCTGCAGCGCCCCACGCAATCACCCAGCACAACCAGGCAGACCAGAGTGTGTGGCTGATGAAATGCGCACCGCGCACCCACTGAGCCCAGCCGTAGGCGATGCCCAGCACGAGCACAGCAGCGAGTGCTGCACGCGCCACCGCTAGTCGATGGGGTCACCACAGAAAGTAGACGCCGAAGAACGCGAAGGCGGCCACCGCATGGCCTGAAGGAAAGCAGTGACCCGGCCCGCCGTCAGAGATGCCCGGCATCCAGTGCGGCACATGAGCTGCCTGTCCACCGAACTCCGCCAGATCCCAGGGACAGCTGGTGCGGCTGAAACGCTTGAGCACAGGAACCAGGATCAAGCTGGCCAGCACGATGGCGACCATCTGGGCGCGCTGAAGCCGCGAGGGGCCCGCGGCGAACGGCCGAGCGGTATCGAGGACCAGCAAGGCCAGCAGGGACCACCCGAGCAGGCGCCCGCCGTCGTGCAGCAGACGCTGGGCGATGAAGCTTTCGCGCCAAGGGAAGCCCCCAGGGCTTGCAATCCAGCGTGTCAGCGTGAGGTCGAGAGCCGAAGCCTCCCAGGCCAACAGACCCAGCAGTCCCGCCGCGGTGATCCAGACATCAACGCTGGCGGCCGTCCGCGACTGCCTCATCGGTTCGCCTTCGAGTCGTGTCGCGGCAGGGCCAGGTCAGGTCAAGTTTCGGTTCATGCAGCGAGGTGCGCACGTCCAGCGCGCCCAGCAGCATGTGGAACAGGTGGTCATGGGCCAGGGGCTGCCCCGCCTGCTGCGCAAGGTATGGCGCCAGGCAGTTGGGCGCCAGGCCAGCCGCAGCCTCGAAGCCGGCACTGCTCCACCAGACCATCGGCACCTGCTTCTGCACGTCGGGCGCCATCGCGAAGGGCAGGCCATGCAGGAAGAGGCCGTGCTCGCCGAGCGATTCGCCGTGATCGGACACGTACATCAACGCGCTGTCGACATCGGCCGAGGCCGCCTTGAGCATCGCGATCGCCGCCGCGAGCACGTGATCGGTGTAGAGCAGTGCGTTGTCGTAGGCATTGACGACCGACGCGGGGGAGCACTGGCCCAGGTCGTCGTTGCGACATTCGGGCTGGAACTGCGAAAACTTCGGCGGGTAGCGCCTGAAGTAGCTGGGCCCGTGGTTGCCCAGCATGTGCAGCACCCACAGCTGGGTGCCCCGGGCCGCTATCAGGCGCACCGGCAAATCATGGATCAGCGCTTCGTCCAGGCAGCGCTGTCCATCGCACCAGCCCGGCGCGTTGAGCGCATCGACGAGGGTCTGGGTGTCGCACAGGCCCTTGCAGCCACTCTGGTTGTCGCGCCAGTCCACGGCCACACCTGCACGGGCCAGCACCTGCAGCAGCGAGTGCTGCCCGCGGATTCGCGCCTCGTCGTAGTCTCGCCGGCCGACGGGGGCGAACATGCAGGGCAGCGAGGTTTCGGTGCTGGTGCCGCAACTGGTGACGTCGCTGAAGTTGACGACTCCAGACTGCGCCAGCCGCGGCGTGGTCTGGCGCGCGTAGCCATTGAGGCCCCAGTTGGCCGCCCGGGCCGTCTCGCCCACCACCAGGACTACCACCAATGGCCGCTGGCGGGTGGCCCAGGAAGGACCGGGTGAAGCGTCCAGGCCGATGGGTTCGCGTGGCTTCGCGGCACCCTGCGAATCGGCCAGCAGCACCACACCCGAGGACCACAGCATGTTGACCGGCGTGATCAGGTAACGCACCTCCTTGTGGTTGCGTGACAGCGCGGCGAAGGGCTGGAACACCGACCAGAGTGCGACGCCCAGCACCAGAAGCGCCCCGCCGAGCAGCAACACGCGGTGGCCCAGCGCGCGCCGCCAGGCGGGGCGCGTCACCCGAACTCGCCACAGCAAGAACAAGGGGAGACCCACGAACAGCGCCATGTGCATCAGGAAGCGCGGGCTCAGCAACTCGCGGACCTCGGCGCGGTCGGTCGCCATCGTGTTGCGCAGCATCGTCGGGTCTAGAGCGATACCAAATGCAGTGATGAACCAAGAGCCCGCGGCACTGGCCAGTGTCAGCAAGGCCAGCAGCGGCTTCACCGTCAGGCGATGTGCAAACACGCCGACAATCAGCCAGTTCAACGCGACCAAGGCTGCAGCCAGCGCGCCGACGAAACCCCAGGTGGAGAGATCGTCCAACGCGCGCCCGCGCATCGCTGCAGAGAAGAGAGCGGAGTTGAACGCGGCAGCCCAGAACAGGCTGGCCACCAGCGCCAACTGCCCGCTCGACAGCGCAAGCCGGCGGTTTGAGAGTTCTAGCGAGGCCGTGAGAGCCCCTCGAGCACGGTGTCGAAAAGGGCTGCCGCCGTGAACGGCTTGGCCAGGAAGTCATCCATGCCTGTATCGAAGCAGGCAGCCCTTTCCTCTGCGAACACGTCCGCCGTCAGCGCCACGATGACGGTGGCCGCGCCGCCGGGAAGCCGGCGAATCTGCCGCTTCGCTTCCGGGCCCCCGATGCCGGGCATCTGCATGTCCATGAGGATCAGCGCATGGGTCTGTTGCCGGAAGAGATCGATGGCCGCCTGGCCGTCCTCGGCCACGTCCACATGCGCGATCACGGAATGCAGCATCGCCAGCGCGATCTCGCGGTTCACGGGGTCGTCGTCGACCAGCAGCAGGCGCGCCTCGGCATGGGCGCGGGAAAGGGCCGCTTCCACAGACCCCTGCTGACGCAGGACCGCGTCATCGCGGTTCAGCACCTTCTGCAGGCGGGCGGTGAGCCAGAACGTGCTGCCGGCGCCCGGTGTGCTGGTGGCTCCGGCTTCACCACCCATCAGGCGTGCCAGTTGCCGCACGATCACCACGCCCAGGCCAGTGCCGCCATGCTGCCGGGTCATTGAGCTGTCGGCCTGCTCGAAGGCCGCGAACAGGCGCACCAGCACGTCGGGGGCGACGCCGCAACCTGTGTCCTGCACCTCGAAGCGTATCAGCGCCGCCTAGGGCGTCTCGTCGAAGCAGCGCGCGCGCAAGGTGACGCTGCCCGCTGCCGTGAACTTGACGGCGTTGACGGCGTAGTTCAGCAGGGCCTGCTGCAGCCGCGCCGCGTCACCGACCAACCTGTGCGGCAGCGGATGCACGTCAACGCTCAGGTTCAGGCTCTTGTCAGACGCACGCTCCGACAGCATCGACACGACCCGCGTCGCGACGCTGCCGACGTCGAGATCCGACGCATCGAGCACGAGCTTGCCGGCTTCGATCTTCGACAAGTCGAGCACGGCGTTGATCAGCTCCAGCAGGTGGGAGCTCGCCACGTCCAGCTTGGTCAGCCAGTCGCTCTGCTGCGCTGTCGGGTCGGTACGCCGGAGCAGGTAGGCCATGCCGGTGATGGCACCCAGTGGCGTGCGGATCTCGTGCGACATGTTGGCCAGGAACGCGCTCTTGGCGATGTTCGCGGCTTCGGCGGCAAATTTCGCGGCGGCCAGCTCGGCCGTCCGGCTGTCGACCAGCGCCTCCAGTGCATGGCGATGCCGGTCCAGCTCCGCTGCATCGCGCTTGCGCACCGTGATGTCTTCGGTGATGGTGAGAAAGTGGCTGGTGCTGCCATCCGGCCGGTGGATGGGCGCGACGATGGCGAAGTCCATGAACGCGCTGCCGTCCTTGCGGTGGCCGCTGAACTCTCCACGCCAGACCTTGCCTTCGGTCAACGCAGCGGCCATCTCCGCCATCGCACCCGGGCTGGTGCCGGTGGACTGCAGCATCAACGCGGGTTTGCCGATTAACTCGTCGGCGCGATAGCCGCCGCTGTGCAGCAGCGCGGCATTGACGTATTCGATCTCGCCCGCGAGGTTCGAGATGGCGATGGCGACCGGGCTCTGTTCGACCACACGCGACAGCTTGCGCACCTCCTCTTCGGCCAGCCGCTGAGCAGTGATGTCGCGGACGTTGCACTGGATGACACGCACGCCGGCGCAGTCGTAGGCGTTGCTGACGAACTCCACGCTGATGAGCGCGCCCGAACGCGTCTTCAGCGGCAGGTCGTCGTAGCGGACATAGCCTTCCAGCCAGGGCCGCTCGAACATCTCGTTGCTTTTCGCAACGTCGACGAAGGCGCCGACCTCCCAGAGCTTCTTGCCCAGCAACTCGCAGTGCGAGTAGCCAAGCATGGCCGTCAGGTACGGATTGGCGTCTTCGATCTGGCCGGTCTCGGCGTTGATGAGCAGGATGCCGTCCTGCGCCGCCTCGAACAGGCGCCGGTAGCGCATTTCCGAGATTCGCAAGCCTTCGTCGCTCGCCGCTTGACGCAGGTCGGAAGCAGGCTTGGCAGAGCGACGCGCCCTGCGGGTGGCCACCGAGTCAAGGTCCACCGTTGTCGATCAGAAGGGCCTTGGGTCCCAGGATGCACATGGCGCGCCTCGATTTGCATGCGTCAAGCTACGCTCCCCGAGCGTCTCGGCAGCCAGCAGATGCACGCTTGTAGCGCGCAATCAGGTGCGTGTCGGTTCGGTGGCGTACACGATTCGTGGTGCGCGCGCGCAACGCGGCTCTTCTCCGGCAAGGCGGGCTGCGAGGTGGGAGGGTTCATCGACGACACCGCACTGGCGGGCGCTCAGTCCTTTTCTCGCTGTCCCCCGCCGCGTTCTCCCTTGCCTTTACCTTCTGGATCACCGCTGGCACTGCGGTGACAACTCACGCAGTTCTTCAGATCTTCGGTGACGCCTTCTTCACGGTGCTCGGCCAGCACGTTCGCGGGGGTGTGCTCGTGGCAGCCGTAGCAGGTGTATTGCTTGTAGTTGTTGCCGGTGTGGCAGGTCACGCAGGTCGCGTTGTGGTCCTCGTCCAGCGGGAAGAATTTGTCGTGGTCGAAGGTGGCGGGCTTCCAGGCCTGGGTCTGGTGGCATTGCGCGCAGTTCCCGGTCATCTGCTGGTGCAGCGTGTCCGCGGGCGCCTTGTGACAGCTCTCGCAGCGACCCAGTTCGGCCTGTGTGAGGGCCGCATGGTCGAAGGTGGCCGGCTTCCAGGCCTCGGTCTTGTGGCACTTGTCGCAGCCGACGCTCAGGGCCTTGTGCAGGTCAGCCTTCGGGCCGTTCGTCGGCACGGCGTGGCACGCATCGCAGCGATCGCGAGCGGCCACGCGCAGCATTGCATGCGAGAACGGCTTGCGGCTGCGCTTCGTCAACTTCGGGCCGGCGTGGTCGCTGTGGCAAGCCATGCAGTTCGGGTCGTTCAGCTCTTGGTGGAACGACACCTTCAAGAGCTTGGCATTGACGATCGCGGCGCCCTGGGTCGTCCGCAGACCGATATCCGGCAGCTTGTGACATGCGATGCACCGGTCTGCCGTGGCGCCGCGCAAGGGCGTGTGGCAGGCAAAACAATCGGTGGTCAGTTCGGCATGGCCCTTTTCCAGCGCGCCGGGGGCCAGCATCAGGTGCGGGTACATGAAGGCCAGCGCCACCAGCACCACCAGGTTGGCGCTGATCACGATCCAGAGCCAGCGGCTCTTCATGTCCAGCCCCAGAAGAGGAACTCAGCGACCATGTGCGCCAACGCCAGCACCGCAAAGGCCAGCGTGATGGGAAAGTGCACCGATCGCCATTGCTTGACGGCGTCGAAGGTCAGGCTGTCCCAGTAGGTGCGTTCGGACTGCTGTTCGGTCGACAGCCCCTCGGTCCGCATGCGCTGACGCGCTTCGTCGAGGCGGCGCCGCGCGCGAGCCAGCAGGAACTTGCCCGTCAGGCCGCTCGCGACATTGATGAGCATGGCCCCGGTGGCCAGCCAGGCCAGGATCGAGTTGAAGTGGATGCCGGCATGCACCAGCACGAGCAGCGAACCGGCCCAGGCCATGTACTCATGCAGGCGCAGCAACTGGACGGGCTGGCCGGAACGGATCAGCTTGCGCTTGCGCAGCGAATAGGCCAGCGACCCCAGGATCATCAGCGTGCCGGGGATGCCGAGCCAGCGACCGATCCACACGGCATTGAGCAGATGCAAGACGGCGTCGCACAGCAGCGCAACCCCCGCCAGCGCCAGCAGCGACAGGTAGAACGGCAGCACCTCGCGGCTGAAAAGGCGGGCCTGCATCGAACTCATGCCGCGGTCGTCATGTCATGCACCTCACAGGTCCAGCACCAAGGCCGATTGCGGCTTGCCGACGCACAGCAGGCACTGGCCCTTGGGTAGGTCGTGGTCGGGCCGGTCCGCATAGGCGACGACACCGGACAGCAACGCGGTCTGACAGGTGCCGCAACTGCCGGACCTGCAGCCCGAGTCCACCGCCAGGCCGTGGCGTTCGGCGAAGTCGAGCAGGTTGGCGTCCTGACCGTCCCAGGTCAGCGTGCGGCCCGAGCGACTGAAGCGCACGGCCAACGATGCCGAGTTCGCCACGGCCGGCTCGTTGCTCACCGGCCCGGTCGGGCGCACCGAGGCCGGGCCGAAGGCTTCGAAGTGGATGTCATCGGCCTGCACACCCCATTCGCGCAAGGCTGGCACCAGGCTCTGCATCATCGGGGGTGGCCCGCAGACGTAGAACTGGTGGCGGCCATGGGGCAAGGTGCGGCGCAGAAGGGCCAGGTCGACATGGCCCGCGTGCTGGTAGTCGCGCCCCAGCACGTCATCGGGCCCGGGGCTGCCATACACCACGTTCAGCCTGAATGTGGGGTGCGCGGCGGCCAGAGCTTCGAGCACCGGCTTGAAGGCATGGTCGCCGCTGCTGCGCACACCGTAGTACAGATGCACCCGCCGTTCGGGCTGTTCGGCCACGCACCATTGCAGCATGCTCAACATCGGCGTGATGCCGATGCCGCCAGCGATGAGCACGGCCGGCACGCTGGCATCGGGGTCGATGAAGAAGTGGCCCGATGGCGCCTTGACCTGCAGCACATCGCCCTCGTGCACCCGGTCGTGGAAGTGACCCGATGACACGCCAGGCGGCAATTCAGGCTGTGCCGCCGGTGGTGGCATGCGTTTGATGGTGATGCGGTAGCCCGTCGGGTCCGGCCGATCCGACAGCGAATAGCACCGCGTGATGGTGCGGTCGCCAACCGCCGCACCAGCGACGCCCGCCACGTCACCTGGCACCTTCAGCGAAAACGTGAGGTACTGCCCGGGCTGGAATGGCTTGAGTGGCGCACCGTCGACAGGCTGGAGGTGGAACGAGCACTGCGTCTGCGCCACATCCTCGAACTCGCGCCGCACCACCCGGAAGTCGCGCCATCCCGACCACGCACCCGAAGGCGTTTCGCCGGACGCGATGCCTTTCTCCACCTCGACAGGCGTCGGCGCACCGGCAGTCGTTGGGCGTCGCCACACCGCGAATGCTGCACCCGCAACCACCTGCAGCAGCAAGGCCACGGTGATGTAGGAAAGCAGCTGCGCAGCGGTCACGGGCGACGATGCATGGGGTGGACTTGGGCCAGGAAGTTGGGCTTCAGCAGTTGAACTGCACCCACTGCTCGGCCGGCTGCCCGGCAACCACTTCAACCGTTCGCGGAGGGGCACCGAGGCCGAAGCCTTGGGCCAACTGCAGCCGACGGAACTGTCGACACAACAACCCTATTCGAATTCAGGTGAAAGGTCTGTTCGGCAGCGTACCGTCCGGGTTTCCCGTGCCATCTTAGGTCTTGGCCTTGTCCCGCCTCGACCGCTACCGCTCGCTGTTGCTGCCCTTGCTGGCGGGGATCGGGACGCTATCGCTGGTCTGGGCCTTCATTCGAATCAGCAGCGAGATGGTCGAAGGCGATACCCGCGGCTTCGACATGCTGCTCCTGCAGTGGGCCCATTCGATGCGGGCCGGTCATCCGTGGGTGGTCGAGGTCATGCGCGACTTCAGCGGGCTCGGCAGCACGGCCGTGTTGGTGCTGTTCACGGCGGCGACTGCGGGTTACCTGGCGCTGGCCGGGGCGCGGACGACGGCCTTGGTCGTCGCCACGGCCGTCATCACCGGCTGTGTATTCGGGGCGGCATGGGCCCTGGTCTGGCTGCTGCTGGCTCGCAGGCTCGCTCGCCGCCCTCAGCCGGCGCTGGAGACGCCTACTCGGCCTTCAGGAATGCATTGACAGCGATGGTGAAGTGCTCGTTGCCATGCGCACTGAGCTTGCTGAACTCCGGCGTGCGAAACAGCGCCGCCCAATAGTTCATCGACGCCCATCGAGACATATGCACAAAGCGCGGCACGTTGCCGGCATTGAGGTTCTGCAGGAACTCTTCCGACAGGTACCCCGGCTGCTTCTTCATCAACGCGCGGATGTCGTTCAGCGCCACCAGGGCTTCGGCGGGGGTGGCGTTCACGGCCAATGCAACTTCCACCACGACCGTCACGGGCCCGGTCGCCAAAGGCTCGGTGGTTGCCGAAGTCTGCGCAATGGCCGACGCCGAAACAAGCAACGCCAATGCGCCAACGCTGCGGAGCAAAGACAGGAACATCATGCGCTACTTCTTGATCGTCAGTTCGTCGTGAATGGCGTGCGTGCCGTCAGAGGCACGCGCGATCTTGATCGCCTCGTCAACCTGGGCTTGGTTTTCGAGCACGCCGTGGAGTCGAACATCGCCGTTCGTGGTGACGACGGTGATGTCGAAGCTCTTGAGCATGTCGCTTTGATGCAGGGCAGTCTTCACATGCTCGGTCACGTCGATGTCCGAGACATTGGCGACGGATGCCGTGGGCCCAGACGACGGTGTCTGCGGGTCTGGCTGCTTGGAGCAGCCGCTGGCCAACATCGTTGCGGCGAGAAAGGCAGCGCAGGTCAACACGCCGGTGTATTTGGTCATCTGAGGCATCTCCAGTCGTCAGGTCAGCTTGTTCTGGCCTGACCGCAACGGTGACATCTTTTAAGCCGCCTGTCCGTGCGGTGAAGAACACTGTCACGTGCTCCTCGATCAGCGTACCCACTGCCATCGCGCTGGCGTCGCCGACGTCGCCAGCGCGCGCCGGACATGGACCGACGGTCGACGATCACAGACCTGCCCTCACGGCACGGGAGCAGTCACCACCTGCGCTTCAGGTTCGGCACGAAAATGCCGCCACCCGCGCAGCCCCAGCTTGCGGGCCTCTTCGAGCAGCAGGACCGACGAGGCAACCCCAGCTGAAACACCCCAGTCCGCCCACGCCATGCCCGTGGTGCCGAAGAGGCGCGTGGCGGGCCCCCACTGTGTCGCCAACATCTGCAGCACGAGCGCCGCACCCAGTGACACCCACAGCATGCGGTTGCTGAACATCTGCGCGTTGAAGGCCGATCCGTTCTCGTTGCGCGCATTGAACACGTTGAACAGCTGGAACAGCACGAAGGTCGTGAAAGCCATGGTCAGCGCCCGATCGTGCGGCCCAGTCTGCATCCCGTGGACCAGCACGCCCAAGGTACCGATCGTCATCGTGGTGCCGTAAGCAAACACACGCGCGACACGCTTCAGCGGCAGCACCGGCTCGCCCCGCGGGCGGGGAGGCTCGTCCATGATCCCGGGGCGCGCTGCGTCGAGCGCGAGCGACACGGCCGGCGGCCCGTCCATGATGATGGCGACCCACAAGATCTGCAGCGCGGTGAAGGGCTCGGGCAGACCCAGCAGTGGCGCAGTGAAGACCGTCAGGATCGCGGCTATCGTCGTCGACAGCTGGAAGCGCACGAACTTCAGGATGTTGTCGTACAGCGTCCGACCGTGGCGTACGGCGGTGACGATGGTTGCAAAGTTGTCGTCGGTCAGCACCATGGTGGCGGCCTCCTTGGCCACCGCCGTGCCGGCCACGCCCATGGCCACCCCGATGTCGGCCTGCTTCAAGGCGGGCGCATCATTGACGCCGTCGCCCGTCATCGCCACGACGTGGCCCTTGGCCTGGAGCGCGCGCACGATGGCCACCTTGTTGCCTGGCGACACCCGGGCAAAGACGGCCACGTCGTCAACGGCTTCTGCAAGCTGCCGCGCGTCCATGCGGTCGAGTTCCGCGCCCGACACGGTGCGGCCCGCGAGCCCCAACGCCCCGGCAATGGCGGTGGCGGTGGTCTGGTGATCGCCCGTGATCATCTTGACGGCGATGCCGGCGTGCTGGCACTCGGCGATGGCTTGCCTGGCTTCGGCACGTGGCGGGTCCATCAGGCCGAGCAGCCCCACGAAACACAACTCGCCGATCCAGGTTGACAGATCGCCGGTCGCATCGAAGCCACTGGCCGACAGCGTGCGGGTGGCAACCAGCAGGCCGCGCAGCCCGCGTTCGCCCAGCGCCTGGTAGTCGGCCTCGATCTGCAGTCGGCGCGGCACGTCCATCGGCTGCGGCAACTCGGCCGTATTCGAGCTAGTGCGCCAGGTCGAACAACGGGCCAGCAGCACGTCAGGCGCGCCCTTGACGAAGACCTGGATCTGCGCGCCATCGGCATGAAAGGTCGCCATGAACTTATGCGCCGAGTCGAAAGGCAATTCGGCCACGCGCGGCAAGGCGCGCTCGACCTCTTCACGCACCACGCCGCTCTTGGCGGCCAGCACCAGCAGCGCAGCCTCCATCGGGTCGCCGATGACCTTGCCGTCCTCGATGCGGCTGTCGTTGCAGGCCACCAGCGGTTGCAGCAACGCGGTCAGCTCGGCCGCGACCACGGGTTGGGCCGATGCAGCGCCTGCTTCGGTGATCGAACCGGTCGGGTCGTAGCCCTCGCCCGACACCTCGAACATCCGGCCTTGGTAGCCAAAGTTCGTTGCCGTCATCTGGTTCAGCGTCAGCGTGCCCGTCTTGTCGGAGCAAATGACTGTTGTGCAGCCCAGGGTCTCGACACTGGCCAGGCGCTTGACGATCGCGTGCTGGCGAGCCATCTTGTGCATGCCGAGTGCCAGCGTGACCGTGACGACCACCGGCAAGCCCTCGGGCATGGCGGCCACGGCCAAGGCGATGGCGTCCAGCAGGATGTGAGGGAGGTCCTTGCCGCGCAGAAACTGCATCAGCGACAGCAAGGCCACCAGCGTCAATGCAATGGCGCCGAGGCGCTTCGCGAGCTGATCGAGCTGAAGCTGCAAGGGGGTCGGCACCTCGACGGTGGCCGCCAGTTCCCGCGACAGCTTGCCCATCTCGGTGTGCGAGCCGGTGGCCGTCACCAGCACTTCGGCGCGGCCCCGGGTCAGCATCGTGTTCATGTAGACCATGTTGCTGCGGTCGCCGAGCGGCGCGTCTTCGCTTGCGAGTGGTTCGCACTGTTTGGCTGCAGGCTGAGACTCGCCCGTGAACGCCGATTCATCGATCTCCAGGCCTGCAGCCACGATCAGCCGGCCGTCGGCGGACACGCTGTCTCCCGCTTCGAGCAGCAGGATGTCGCCGGGCACCACCGCTCCGGCGTCGATCTTCTGGCTGCTGCCATCGCGCCGCACGGTGGCGTTGGCCGGCAGCATGGACTTCAGCGCGTCCAGGCTGCGTTCTGCGCGGTACTCCTGGTAGAAGCCGACCAGCGCGTTGATGATGACGACGGCCACGATCACCGACGCATCCTTGACGCTGCCGACCCATGCCGCCAGCAGCGCTGCGCCCAGCAGGATGACTATCATGACGCTCTTGAACTGCGCCAGCAACACCCGCCAGGGTGAGCGCGGGGGCGTGACGGGCAATGCGTTCGGGCCCCACTCCGCCAGGCGCTCGACGCCCTGTTGATGGCCGAGGCCCACATCCGAGTGCACGTCCAGTGCCGCCGCGACGGCGTCCGCGGCGGCGGTGTGCGCCGCCGTCGGCAGTTGGGCGCTGGTCACGGCGTGCGCTTCTGATGCGGCGGCGTGCCGCCGTGTCTGCGGGATGCAGAGCCAGTCCGCGAAAGCGGTTCGTACTCGGTCATGTTGCCTTTCGAGCGTGGCTCCCATCCGGCTTGCGCGCTACCGCCGACGCAGATGGATGCTGGCAGCTCCTGCCCATGTCCGGCATGGCCGTCACGCTTGCTGATCGCAGCATGGACTTGCCCGTTGCCAGGGTCTGTGTGTCAGCGCACCCAGCGTCGCAGACGAGCGCGGTGCTGCGGCCAGGTCCGCACCACATTCCTGCGACTGTCGCCTTGCGCGTCTGGGCGATACGTGCCCCACCGTACAGACGCAGACCGGGATCGGTCGCACCGTGCCTGATGGCCAAAGTCTTGCGTCGCGAGATGGCGGATCACCCTCGAATCAATGCCAAAGGATCACGCGATGCAGGCCCTGATCTACAACGGACCCGGCAAGAAGAATCTCGAAGACCGGTCCAAACCCGTCGTCCAGGCGCCGACCGACGCGGTGGTGAGAATCACCAAGACCACCATCTGCGGCACCGATCTGCACATCCTGAAAGGTGACGTTCCAACCTGCGTGCCCGGCACGGTGCTGGGCCACGAAGGTGTCGGCGTCATCGATTCGGTGGGCGCTGGCGTCACGACCTTCAAGCCCGGTGACCGGGTGCTGATCTCCTGCATCAGCGCCTGCGGCCGTTGCGACTACTGCCGCAAGGGCATGTTTTCGCACTGCACGACCGGCGGCTGGATCCTGGGCAACCGGATCGACGGCACCCAGGCCGAATTCGTTCGCATACCGTATGCCGACACGAGCCTCTATCCGATCCCGGCCGGCGCCGATGAAGAAGCGCTGGTGATGCTCAGCGACATCCTGCCCACCGGCTTCGAGTGCGGTGTGCTGAACGGCAAGGTGCAGGTCGGCGGCAGCGTCGCCATCGTGGGCTCGGGGCCGATCGGCCTGGCGGCCCTGTTGACGGCGCAGTTCTACTCGCCCTCGCAGATCATCATGGTCGACCTCGACGACAACCGGCTGTCGGTGAGTCAGCGCTTCGGGGCAACGGAGATCGTCAACAGCAGCGACGGCAAGGCGGCCGAGCAGGTGATGAAACTGACAGGTGGGCGTGGCGTCGACACGGCCATCGAGGCGGTGGGTATCCCGGCCACCTTCGAGTTGTGCCAGGACATCGTGGCACCAGGCGGAACCATCGCCAACGTGGGCGTGCACGGCGTCAAGGTCGACCTGCACCTGGAGCGTCTGTGGTCGCACAACGTGACGATCACCACACGGCTCGTCGACACGGTGACGATCCCGATGCTGCTCAAGACCGTGCAGTCCAAGCGCATCGATGCCGGCCAGTTGATCACCCATCGCTTCAAGCTCGACCAGATCCTTGAGGCCTACGAGACCTTCGGCAAGGCATCGAGCACCAAAGCGCTCAAGGTCATCATCGGAGCCTGAAGGCGGGGCAGCCATGACCGCCGCATCCGTCCTGTCACCCTCGACCGTCATTCCGGTGCAGCCCACCTCGGGCAAGGTCAAGCGCCTGGGCCTGATCGCTGCGGTGCTGGCCTTGCTCGTTGTGGTCTGGATGCCTGCGCCGGCCGGTCTGCCACCGGCTGGCCAGGTGATGCTGGCAATCCTGGCCTTTGCCGTGATCAGCTGGATGTCAGAGGCGCTGGACTACGCCGTGAGTGCAGTCGTCATCGGCGCGCTGATGATCTTCATGCTGGCCCACGTGCCGGATGCGGCCAAACCGGCCGGTGCCGACATGGGCACGCCGGCTGCGCTGGGACTGGCGTTGTCAGGCTTCTCGAACAGTGCGGTCGCACTGGTGGCAGCTGCCTGCTTCATCGCAGCGGCCATGACAGCCACCGGTTTGGACCGACGCATCGCGCTGTTGGTGCTGTCGAAGGTCGACGGGCGCACCAACCACATCGTCATTGGCGCGATGGCCGTCGGATTTCTGCTGTCATTCATCGTGCCGAGCACCACGGCCCGCGTCGCCTGCTTGGTGCCCATCATGATGGGCTTCATCCTCGCGTTCAAGGTGGAGAAGCGCAGCCGGTTCGCGGGACTGCTGGTCATCACAGCCGCACAGACGGCCAGCGTCTGGAACGTCGGCATCAAGACGGCGGCAGCACAGAACATGGTGGCCATCGGCTTTATCGAGAAGCAGTTCCAAATCAGCATCACTTGGGGTGAATGGTTCATCGCGGGCGCTCCGTTTTCGGCGCTGCTCAGCGTGGCGGTCTACTTCATCATGACCCGAATGATGAAGCCCGAGATGAAGGAGATCGAGGGCGGGCGCGCCACCATCCGGCAGCAACTGGACGCCGTCGGGCCGATGACGGTCAGGGAATGGAAGCTGTTGGGGATAGTGTCGGCGTTGCTGGGGTTCTGGGCGACAGAGAAAGTGCTGCACAACTTCGACACCTCGTCCACCACCATCGCTGCCATCGCGCTGATGCTGCTGCCGGGGCTGGGCGTGATGGACTGGAAGGAGTCGCAACGCGGCTTCCCGTGGGGAACCGTGGTGCTGTTTGCCATCGGCATCAGCGTTGGCACGGCGCTGCTTCGCACCAACGCTGCCGGCTGGTTGGCCAACCTGATCGTTCAGAACCTCGGTCTGCAGAACGCCAGCGCATTCGTGATCCTGATGCTGCTGTCGATGTTCCTGATCGTGATCCACCTTGGGTTTGCCAGCGCCACGGCGCTGGCCTCCACCATGATTCCGATCGTCATCAGCGTACTACTCGCGGTTCAGACACCGGGCATCAATGTCGTCGGCATGACCATGCTGCTGCAGTTCGTCGTCAGCTTTGGTTTCATCCTGCCTGTCAACGCACCCCAGAACATGATCGCCTACGGCACCGATACCTTCGAGGCGCAGGACTTCATCCGCACTGGGCTGGTCATCACCGCGGCCGCTACCGCGCTGCTGGTGGTCTTTGCGGTGACCTACTGGCCTTGGATGGGCTACATGAGCCAGAAAGGTTGACGGGCCACGCAGCGCAGGCAGCGGCACGCAGCTGGCCACCGCCCGCAAACACTACCCGCAAACATTCGATCGGATCGGTCGGGGTTCGGCGACGCACAGACGGGCGCGTTATCGCAGCGCATGCTTTGGACTGCTCCGAGTCGTCGACGCACCGGCGCTCGCCGACATCGGCATCGGCACCGTGCGTGCCCGTGATCAGAAATGCCTTGTGTCTGCGCGGCGCAGTCATTCGGCATGGCTGACTTCTTGATCCACATCACTCCCCCGCGCCGCCCGAAGTTTGATGATGACCGCATCCTGCGAATCGCACTGGGCCTGGGCCTGATCGCCGCCAGCGTGCTGGGCTTCATCGGTGCCTGGGGCTGGATCGGATTGCTGCCGCTTGCCACCGGGATCTTCCGCTACTGTCCCGCTTACTGGCCACTGGGTCTGAGCACCTGCACCACGGGCGCGGGCAGCGCAAAGCCCTGAGGCAACCCGTCAACACCACATGACCACCGACTCGAATACCTTTCGTGACCTGACGAAGGACGTGTCCGCGCGCGACGCTGGAAGTCCCCACGCTGATCCTGCCGTCGATCCAGGTCAACGTGCGCGCTGGCGAGCTGCCGCCAGCCGACGAGAACGGCGTCTCGTACTTGCGCATTCCGCCAAACACCTTGCCGGTTCAGCCTTGAGCGCGGGAGCACGCGGGCCTGACGCCGAATCAGGCTGCTCCCGGGCGCAACTGTTGCTGGACCCACGAAACCAACTGGCCGGCAGGCACAGCACTTGACAGCCGCGCGACTTCGAAGCCGCCCTTGAACAATATCAGCGTGGCAATGCTGCGGATGCTGTAGCGAGCGCTGGCCGCTGGCGCCGCGTCGCTGTCGACCTTGACGAAACGCACGTCCAGAAACTGTTGGCCGGCCGACGAAAAGTTCGGCACCGTCGCTTCCTGCTGGTGTGCAAGTCGGTTCGGTGGCCGACAGACCGATGAGCTGAGTGGCTCAGCGTACAGACGCGTGCTCTCCCGCAAGCGCAATGTCGGGTGGCTTCGCAAAGGCGATGAACCGGGTGGCGCACACCGGCGCGAAGTCGGCCGGGAGCGAGAACAGGATCAGCCGCTTGTCCTTCCATGGGTGCGGCTTGGCTCGACAGACCCACACTGGAGATCAGCAATGCTCATCCATACCCGATTCCTTGGCATCGTCATTGCCCACGCCCTCGCCGGGCCGGGATTGGCCTGGGCACAGGTAAGCACCAGCACCACTTCGTTGTCCGAGATCACGCTGACGGGCTCCGACCTCGATCTGAACGACGCCTACACCCCGCTGGCATTCGACATGGGCAGCTTCCTGTTCTCTTACAACTCGGGTGGGGCCGGCGTCGTACAGAACGCCGCGCTGCCATACGCCGCCATGACGGCGATACCAGGAGTCTCACTGGTCACGATCAGCAACGATGGCGCGGGTCAAATCGCACTGACCAGCACCGCCACCGGAAGCGGGGCAAACGTATCCGCATCGAGCAGCATCGCC
>JANOBX010000067.1:0-66749 GCA_031411875.1 Burkholderiales bacterium
CAGGCGGCTGATGGCGACGCGCAAGGGCAAGAAGCTGAACAAGGAGTGGCTGCGCGATCACCTGAGCGATCCGTGGGTGAAGCTGGCGCAGAAGGAGGGCTACCGGGCCCGCGCCGCCTACAAGCTGAAGCAGATCGACGAGGAGATGGGCCTGATCAAGCCCGGGCAACTGGTGATCGACCTCGGCGCAACCCCCGGTGCATGGAGCCAGTATGTCAGGCGCAAGTTTGCGCCGAAGGAAGCCGGTGTCGGCGGCGCAGCAACCGGCCAGCTCGACGGCAGCATCATTGCGCTGGATCTGCTCGAATTCGAGCCGATCGAAGGGGTCGAGTTCATCCAGGGCGATTTCGGGGATTCCGAAGTGCTGGCCCGCCTGGAGGCGGCGCTGGACGGCAGACGGGTCGATCTGGTGCTGTCGGACATGGCACCCAATCTGTCTGGCATCGCAAGCGCCGACGCAGCCCGCATCGAGCTGCTGGTCGAGCTGGCGCTCGATTTCGCGGTGGCGCATCTGAAACCCGGCGGCGCACTCGTCTGCAAAGTCTTTCACGGCGGCGCCTACGCTGATCTGGTCAAGCGTTTCAAGGCTGCGTTCAAGATCGTCAAGCCGATCAAACCGAAGGCGTCGCGTGACAAATCGGCTGAAACCTTTCTGATCGGAATGATTCCAAAAGGGGCGGGATGAGCTTGGGATGAGGCGGGATTTGCCAGGTTACGAATGATTACCCGGGCTTCACCGGGTGTATTCAAATCAGCCGACGGGCTTGCGTGTCATAAAATTGACCCCAATTGACGTCCGTAGGCAAATGAGGCGCTGTGAATATCCATTGCGCCAGCAGTTTTGACCGGGACAAGGAGCCGCGGTGAACAATCAATGGTTCTCGAAAGTGGCTGTCTGGCTGGTGATCGCGCTCGTGCTGTTCACCGTGTTCAAGCAGTTCGATCGAGGTGCGACCCAGGGTAATCTGATCGGCTACTCCGACTTCCTCGAGGAAGTGCGAAACAAGCGGATCAAGGCGGTCACGCTGCAGGAAGGTGCTTCGGGCACCGAGATCATCGCCATCACCAACGATGACAAGCGCCTGCGCAGCACCGCTACCTACCTCGATCGAGGCTTGGTCGGCGATCTGATCAGCAGCGACGTCAAGTTCGACGTCAAGCCGCGCGAGGAGCCGTCGATCCTGATGAGCATCCTGGTTTCCTGGGGGCCGATGCTGCTGCTGATCGGCGTCTGGATCTATTTCATGCGTCAGATGCAGGGCGGCGGCAAGGGCGGGGCGTTCAGCTTCGGCAAGAGCAAGGCCCGCATGCTTGACGAGGCCAACAACACCACCACCTTCGCCGATGTCGCCGGTTGCGATGAAGCCAAGGAAGAGGTCAAGGAGTTGGTCGACTTCCTGAAGGATCCGCAGCGGTTCCAGAAGCTGGGAGGTCGAATCCCGCGCGGTGTGCTGCTGGTCGGGCCGCCAGGCACCGGCAAGTCGATGCTGGCGCAACGCCTGCCGGGGCTGCTGCCGCCTTTGCCGGAAGACGAAGCCCTGGCCGCGGCCGCTCTGCAGGGCCTGAGCAGCAGCACCGACGCCACGGCGGCCAGCGGGCAACGGCCGCTGCGCACGCCCCACCACACCAGCAGCGCCGTGGCCCTGGTGGGCGGTGGCTCGCCACCCCGGCCGGGCGAGATTTCGCTGGCCCATGCCGGCGTGCTCTTCCTCGACGAGCTGCCGGAATTCCCGCGCGCCGCGCTCGAGGCCTTGCGCGAGCCGCTGGAAACCGGGCGGGTGACGATCTCCCGCGCGGCCCACCAGGCCAGCTTCCCGGCCCGCTTTCAGCTGGTCGCGGCCATGAACCCCTGCCCCTGCGGCTGGCTGGGTGCGTCCGCCAGCGGCACGTCGGGCCCAGGCACCCGCGCCTGCCGCTGCACGCCCGAGGCGGTGGCGCGCTACCAGGGCAAGCTGTCGGGCCCGCTGCTCGACCGCATCGACCTCCAGGTGGAAGTGCTGGCGGCCAGCCCGGCCGCGCTGATGGCCGCGCCCGATGGCGAAGCCAGCGCCGACGTCGCGCTGCGGGTCGCCGCGGCACGTGCGCGTGCGCTGCAACGCCAGGGTCGGCCGAACGCTGCGCTGGAGGCCGGCGCCATCGACACCCACTGCGTGCTCGAACCCGCCGCCAGCCGCTTCCTGCAGACCGCCGCCGAAAGACTGGGCTGGTCAGGCCGCCGTCTGCACCGCGTGCTGAAGGTGGCGCGCACCATTGCGGACCTGGCCGGTGCACCGCAGGTGGGCACGGCGCATGTCGCCGAAGCGCTGCAGCTTCAGCGCGTGCTGGCCGGCTGAGCCGTCAAATCACCAGCGGGTCCACGTCCACCGCCCAGCGCAACAGGCCCTTGTGGCGGCTGCGCAGGGCCTGAAGCTCGGGCAGCCAGCCCGACAACATGCGCTGCAGCGCACCCCGGCCGGGGCTTTCCAGCAGCATCTGCAGGCGTTCGACATTGGCCACGCGCGCCACGTGGGGCGGCACCGCCGGGTAGACGGTGACGCCGGCATAGGCCTGGGCCAGGGCACTGGCGTCGTGCAGGAAGCCGGCGGCCGCGTCCACCGTGCGTGCCTCGGCGCGCAGCAGCGCCAGGCTGGCGAAGGGTGGCAGGCCGGCCGCACGGCGGTCGGCCAGCTGGCTGGTGGCGAAGGCTTCGAAGTCGTGGGCGCGCAGCGCGGCGTACAGCGGATGCCGGGGGTGCCAGGTCTGCACCCACATCTCGCTGGCGGCGGCCTGGGCGGCGTCCCGGCCGGCGCGGCCGCCGGCCTGCATCAGCAGCGCGAACAGGCGCTCGGGCGCACGGAAGTCGCTGCTGAACAGGGCCGCATCGGGGTTCACGGCCACGACCAGGGTGATGCGCCTGAAATCGTGCCCCTTGGCCACCATCTGGGTGCCCACCAGCACGTCCACCTCGCCGGCGTGAACGGCGGCGAGCTGGTTTTCCAGTTCGCCGACGGCCCGCGTGGTGTCGGCGTCGATGCGCGCGATGCGCGCTGCCGGCAGCAGCGTGGCCAGTTGCTCCTGCAGCTTCTCGGTGCCGCGGCCGATGGGGGCGATATCGAGATTGCCGCACTCCGGGCAGGCGCGCGGCACCCTCTCCGAGAAGCCGCAGTGGTGGCAGCGCAGGCTGCGGTCGACCTTGTGGAACACGCGCCAGGCGCTGCAGTGCGGGCAACCGCTTTTCCAGCCGCAGGCGCTGCAGTGCAGTACCGGGGCGAAGCCGCGGCGGTTCAGCAGCACCAGGCTCTGCTCGCCGCGGGCGATGCGGGCCTCGATAGCGGCCAGCACCGGCGGCGCCAGCACCCGCTCCACGCCCTCCTGCCGCGGCAGCGCCCCCATGTCGAACAGGCGCACGCGCGGCATCGCCCCGCCCCCCACGCGCGCCGGAAGCGCCAGGCGCGTGTAGCGGCCCTCCTGCACGCGCTGCCAGGTTTCCAGCGAGGGCGTGGCCGAACCGAGCAGCACCGCGACCCCGGCCTGGTGGGCGCGCCAGACGGCCAGGTCGCGGGCCGAGTAGCGCGCCCCTTCCTGCTGCTTGAACGACGGGTCGTGCTCCTCGTCCACCACCACCAGGCCCAGCCGCGGCAGGCTGGCAAACACGGCCAGCCGCGTGCCCAGCACCAGGTCGGCGGCGCCGGTGTGGGCCAGCAGCCAGTGGCGCAGGCGCTGGGCCGGGGTCAGCGCGCTGTGCAGGCTGACGAGCACGCGGCCCGGAAAGCGCGCGGCGAAACGCGCCTCGAGCTGCGGCGTGAGGTTGATTTCGGGCACGAGCACCAGGGCCTGCTGGCCGCGCGCCAGCGCCGCGGCGGCAGCGCGCAGGTAGACCTCGGTCTTGCCGCTGCCGGTGACCCCGTGCAACAGGATTGGCGGTGGCGCCACCCCCGGCGCGGCCACGGCCTGGAGCGCGGCGATGGCGTCCAGCGCCTGGGCCTGCTGTTCGCTCAGCTCGGGCAGTGCCGGACCGGCGGCCGGGTGGGGCGCGGCGGCAGGCAGGCGCTTCATGCGCCGGGTGAGCTGGGTGTCGTCGAGCTGGCGCAGCTCGGGCGGCAGCACCGACAAGGCCAGTTCGCCCACCCCACGCTGGTAGTACAGCGCCGCAAATTCGATCAGTGCGCGCCAGGGGGCGGCCAAGGGCGGCAGGGCGGTCAGCGCCGCCGCCACGGGTCGAAGCTCGACATCGAGGCCCGGCGCGTCGTCTGCCCGATGCCAGACGATGCCCGGCACGACCCGCTTGCCCAGCGGCACCGCCACCAGGGTGCCCGCAGGCAGATCCACTTCGTGGCTGTAGTGCAGCAGGCTGCCGACGCCGGAATGTCGTGGCGTTTCCACGGCCACGGCCAGTGTCACGCCGATTGGGTGGCCCTCGGCTTCCGGTTCGCTCACCGGGCGAGGGGCGCAGAACGCCTCACTTGCGTGCGGAACCCAGTATCCACCTCAAGGAACGCCGGCAAGTCCATGATTGGCAATGACTTTTCCAGCTGTGCACCGAAACTGTGGATAACTTTGTGGGAAAACTGCGGCCAGCCGCGCCAAGTGCTTGATTCTGCGAGGCTCCAGCCCGCTTGCACGTTTTGGCGGCAGATCTCGCAAATCATAAAAATCAAGCACTTAGCATAGTTTTTGTGCAATTCCAGGGTGCGGCGCAGCAAACTTTCTCGGCGCCACCCCCGAACATGCCCCGTGGGGATAAGTCAACCCCTGAGCGTTCACTTACAAGCGTTTTTAGGGGGCGACCAGCGAACACGACCCGGCCTGGCCCCACGGACGGCGCCAGGCAGCGGTGAAGCGCATGTCAGGCTGACTCGCGCCTAGCCGCGCAGCCGCCGCGAATGTGCATGCACGGCCTCGACGAGCGCAGCCACGTGCTCGGGCGGCGTGTACTGGCTGATGCCGTGGCCCAGATTGAACACATGGCCGTCCCAGGTGCCGTCGGCCCGCTGAGGGCGGCCGAAGCTGTCGAGCACCGCCACGGCTTCGCGTGCCACCACTTCAGGCGGCGCGAACAGCACGTTCGGGTCGATGTTGCCCTGCAGGGCCACACGGTCGCAGGCCAGGCGGCGTGCCGCAGCCAGGTTCACCGTCCAGTCCAGGCCGACGACGTCGGCGCCGATGCCGGCCACCTCGTCGAGCCAAGGGCCACCGCCCTTGGTGAAGACGATCACGGGCACGCGGCTCTTCACGCCGTTGTCGGTGCGCTCGCGCTTCAGGCCGGCCACGACGCGACGGGTGTAGTCCAGGCTGAAGCGCTGGAAGTTGCCGTCGGCCAGCACCCCACCCCAGCTGTCGAACACCATCACGGCCTGGGCTCCGGCGTCGATCTGCGCGTTCAGGTAAGCGATGACGGCCTGGGTGTTGATGTCCAGGATGCGGTGCATCAGGTCGGGCCGCGCGTACATCATCGTCTTGACCAGGCGATAGTCGTCCGAGCCCGCACCTTCGACCATGTAGCAGCCCAGCGTCCAGGGGCTGCCCGAAAAGCCGATCAGCGGCACGCGGCCGTTCAGCGCCTTGCGGATGGAGGTGACGGCGTCGAACACGTACCGCAGCTTGTCCAGGTCGGGCACCTGCAGCGCGTGCACCGCGGCTTCGTCGCGCAGCGGGTGGGCGAAGCGCGGGCCTTCGCCGGCGCCGAAGCTCAGGCCCAGGCCCATGGCGTCGGGCACGGTGAGGATGTCGCTGAACAGGATGGCCGCATCCAGCGGGAAGCGGTCGAGCGGCTGCAGCGTCACTTCGGTGGCGTATTCCACGTTGGTCGCCAGCCCCATGAAACTGTTGCCGGCCTTCACCCGCGTGGCCTTGTATTCGGGCAGGTAGCGGCCGGCCTGGCGCATCAGCCAGAGCGGGGTGTAGTCGGTGGGCTGGCGCAGGCAGGCGCGGAGGAAGGTGTCGTTGACCAGGGGTGCGTTCATGGCGGCATTATCAGCGGCCGCCCAGACCCCTAGAGCCGTGCCCGCGGCTGCGGCACGGCCGGAAGTACCCGGCCTTCCAGCCAGGCCTGCAGCCAGGCCTGGCCGCCTTCCGGCCGGGACCAGTCCCACAGGCCTTCCGGCCCGAGCACGCGCGTGCCCGCAGGAGCTGACGCCAGTGCCAGCGCCAGTTCGGCCACGAAGCGGGCCACCTGCACCGCACGCAGCGGCTGTTCGCGCTGCGGCACCATCCAGTGCAGCTGCGCCAGCAGTCCCAGCGCCAGCCTCTGCAAGGCCGAGCCTTCGGCCCGGGCACCGCCGGTCTGGGCCATGCGCATGAACACCAGGTGCGACAGGCCGAGTGCGGCCACCGCCGTTTCATCCATCGTGGCCAGTCCGGCGCGAAGGGCGCCCGGCAGCAGGGCCGGCTGGTGCGGCACCACCACCACCAGCCGGCGCACGCCAGCGGCCAGCAGGCGCTGGGCCAGGGGCAGCAGATCAGGCGGCCGCGGGTGCACGAAGCGCGCCTCGCGGCCGTTGGCATGGCGTTCGCTGTCGAAGACGAGCAGGGCGGTGTCGGCGCCGAAGGCGGCCAGCGCCGGCGCGTCAGGCGCCACGGGCTGCAGCCGGCGCAGCGTGGAATTGAAGGCCGGCTGCGCGAGCACGCCCACCCGTTCGAAACGATGTTCGGCCAGCACGCTTTCCAGCACCGCCGAACCGAGCCGCCCGCCACCCCCGACCACGAGCACACGACGCCGTGACACCGCGGCGGCAGGCAGCGGCGGCGCGGCTGCGGCAGCCAGGGCGGTGTGCGGGTCGAGCATGGGTCGATGGTAGGGGTACAGTGCGCCGTCACATGATCACCTCGAGGAGACCGACGATGACCGTTGCATTCACACGCCCGCTGATGGCCGGGCTGTTGCTGGCGGCCACGCTGCTGCTCGGCGGCTGCGGCTACAACGACTTCCAGCGCCTGGACGAGTCGGTCAAGTCGAGCTGGAGCGAGGTGCTGAACCAGTACCAGCGCCGGGCCGACCTCATCCCGAACATCGTCAACACCGTCAGGGGCGAGGCCAACTTCGAGCAGGAGACGTTGACGAAGGTGATCGAGGCCCGGGCCAGGGCCACCAGCATCCAGGCCACGCCCGAACTCATCAACAACCCGGAGGCGTTCAACAAGTTCCAGGCTGCGCAGGGCGAGCTGTCGGGCGCCCTGAGCCGGCTGCTGGTGACGGTGGAGCAGTACCCCAACCTGAAGGCCAACCAGGGCTTCCAGGACCTGCGCGTGCAGCTCGAAGGCACCGAGAACCGCATCACCGTGGCGCGCAACCGCTACATCCAGACGGTGGCCGACTACAACGTGAAGGTGCGCAGCGTGCCCACCAACTTCACGGCCATGGTCTTCGGCTACCAGGTCAAGCCGAGCTTCACGGTGCAGAACGAGGCCGCGATTTCCGCGCCACCCGCCGTCAGCTTCGACAAGCCTGCCGCACCCGCTGCAGCGGCTTCGAAGTAGGCCCGCGCCGGGTGCTGCGATGACCACGCGCCTGCTGGCGCTGCTGCTGGCGGCCTGGCTTGTGGCCGCTGCCGCCTGGGCACAGACGGGGGCGGGACCGGGCCTGGTGCCGGTGCCGCCGCTGAGCGCCCGCGTCACCGACCTCACCGGCACCCTCAGCGCCGAGCAGACGGCCGCGCTCGAAGCCAAGCTGGCGGACTTCGAAACCCGGGCCGGCCCGCAGATCGTAGTGCTGATGCTGCCCAGCACACTGCCCGAGGACATCACCGACTACACCCAGCGCCTGGGCGACGCCTGGAAGCTGGGCCGGCGCGATGTCGGCGACGGCTTGCTGCTGGTGGTGGCCAAGGACGACCGCAAGCTGCGCATCGCCCCGGCCAAGGCGCTGGAAGGCGCCGTGCCCGACCTCGCGGCGCGCCAGATCATCGAACGCCAGATCGGCCCGGCCTTCCGCAACAACGACTACGCCGGCGGCCTGAATGCCGGCGTCGACGCGCTGATGGCCCGCATCTCGGGCGAAGGCCTGCCCGCGCCCGCGGCGCGCACGAGCGCCCGGCAGGGCCTACAGATCGACGAGCTGATGATGTTCTTCTTCATCGGCGTGCCGGTCCTGGGCAGCGTGCTCACAGGCGTCTTCGGGCGCAAGTTCGGCTCGGTCCTGACGGCGGGTGCCGCCGGCGGCCTGGGCTGGTGGCTGACGGCGAGCCTGCTGGTGGCCGCCGGCGCCGGCCTCGTGTCGCTCTTCGTCGTCGGCCTGCTGGGCGTGGGTTCGGCCCTGGGCCGCAGCGGCCGTGGACGCAACCTGCCCCACATCGGCGGCTGGGGCGGCGGCGGCGGAGGGGGGGGCGGTTGGAGTGGCGGGGGCGGCGGCGGTGGCTTCTCGTCGGGCGGCGGTGGCAACTTCGGCGGCGGCGGCTCGTCGGGCAGCTGGTAAGCCGGGCAAGGGAGACTTCGATGCCGAGCCTGACCCGGATCCTGAAACACCGCTGGCTGGACGAGACCGACAGTGCGCGCGCCTTGGACGTGGCGGCGCTGGCACGGCTGGAAGCGCAGGTGGCCGCCAGCGAGGCGCAGCACAGCGGCGAGATCAGGCTGTGCGTGGAAGCCGGGCTGCCGCTGTCCTATCTGTGGCGCGACGCCACGCCGCGGCAGCGCGCGCTCACGCTGTTCGGCAAACTGCGCGTGTGGGACACCGAGCACAACAACGGCGTGCTCATCTATCTGCTGCTGGCCGAACACGCCATCGAGATCGTGGCCGACCGCGGCCTCACGCGCCACGTGCCGCAGGCGCACTGGGACAGCATCCTCGCCGGCATGCGCGAGGCCTTCCGGGCCGGGCAGTTCGAGAGCGGTCTTTCGAAAGCCATCGCCGCCGTGGACACCGTGCTGCGACAACACTTCGCCCTGGCCGCAGGCCAGAACAACCCCGACGAACTGCCGAACCGCGCCGACGTGCGCTGACGCTGCGCTGGGCGCGCGGGGCTCAGACGGCGAGCTGGCAGGCCGTCTCTGAACCGGTCCAGTCGGCCAGTGCACCGCCCAGCGGAACGCCATGGCGCAGGGCGGTCATCTCGGCCAGCACCGCGAGCGCGATTTCCGGCGGCGTGCGTCCGCCCAGGTTCAAGCCCACCGGGCCACGCAGCGCGGCGGCTTCGGCCACGCTCACGTCGAACTCGCGCAGGCGGGCGCGGCGGGCGTCGTTGTTGCGGCGCGAGCCCAGCGCGCCGACGTAGAAGGCCGGCGTCTTCAGGGCCTCCATCAGGGCCAGGTCGTCGAGCTTGGGGTCGTGGGTGACGGCCACGACGGCGCTGCGCGCGTCCAGGTTCATGGCGATGACGAGGTCGTCGGGCATCACGCTGCTCAGCGTCACGCCCGGCATTTCGGCCCAGCCCTCGTGGTATTCGTCACGAGGCTCGCAGACCGTGACGCCGTAGTCCAGCATCACCGCCATGCTGGCAAGGTAGCGGCTGAGCTGCCCGCCACCGATGATGAGCAGCCGCTGGCGCGGACCGTGCACCGTCTGCAGCACCTGGCCGTCGAAGCGCGCCAGGTCGCCATCGACCGTGGGCTGCAGCGCCACCAGACCGGTGGCCAGCTCGAGCCGGCGCCGGGTGACCTGGTGCTGCTCGATGGCCGCCAGCAGCTCGCGCAGCCGGCTGCCCGCGTGCAGCGGTTCCAGGACGATGAGCACGGTGCCGCCGCAGGGCAGGCCGAAGCGCTGGGCCTCCTCGGCGCTGGCGCCATAGGTCACGGCCTGGGGCAGGCGCGGCGCGAGTTCGCCGCGCTTGACGCGGTCGACGAGGTCGTCCTCGATGCAGCCGCCCGACAAGGAGCCCGCCACCTGACCGTCGTCGCGGATCACCATCAGGCTGCCCGGCGGACGCGGGCTGCTGCCCCAGGTGCGAACCACCGTGCCCAGCACGACGCGGTGGCCGCGGTCCATCCAGGCCAGCGCGCTGCGGATGACTTCGACGTCCATGCTGTTCATGCGATTTCCTGGCTTGACTGCTGTAGCGGTTCAGGATGCCACAGCCGCACTAGATCGGCTTGAACGGCGCCCTCAGCCTTTCGACCTGCGGCGCGTGCCCCAGGGGCGGCACCTCGATCAGCTGTTCGGGCACGCGGCGTTCAGGAATGGCGTCGAGCAGGTGGCGGATGAGCGTGAGCCGGCCCCGCCGCTGGTCGTTGAAGTCGACCAGCGTCCACGGTGCCGAAGGGGTGTGGGTGGCCTTGAGCATGCGGTCGCGGGCGCGGCCGTAATCGGCATATCGCTCGCGCGCCTGCAGGTCGATGGGGCTGAGCTTCCAGCGCTTCAGCGGGTCGGCCAGGCGTTCGGCGATGCGCTCTTCCTGCCGCGCCTGGTCCACCGTCAGCCAGTACTTGAACAGCAGGATGCCGTCGTCGACGAGCATCTGCTCGAACACCGGTGCGGCCTTCAGGAAGGCCTCGCTTTCGGCTTCGGTGCAGTAACCCATGACGCGTTCGACGCCGGCGCGGTTGTACCAGCTGCGGTCGAACAGCACGAACTCGCCCGCGGCGGGCAAGTGCTGCACGTAGCGCTGGAAGTACCACTGGGTCTTCTCGCGGTCGGTGGGCTTGGGCAAGGCCACGCTGCGCGTGGTGCGCGGGTTCAGGCAGCCGGCGATGGCGCCGATGACGCCGCCCTTGCCGGCGGTGTCGCGCCCCTCGACCAGCACCATCAGGCGCTGGCCGGTGTGCTGCAGCCAGCGCGCCACCGCGTTCAGCTCCAGCTCCAGCGCTGCCAGCTTCTCCAGGTATTCGGCCTTGCCGACCTTGCCGTTCGGCTGGCCCTTCGACTTTCCGGTCGACTTGCTGCTGGACTTGCCCATCGCTGGTGCTCCCGATTCGCCCCTGTAGGACGTCGAGGTTAACGCCAGCCTGCCCCTCAGACGAACGCCAGGTTCCGGGCGCTGCCGAAGTTGCGCAGGTTGGGCAACACGCTGTCGAGCATCGCGTCGCTGACGCCGAACCAGGCCAGCAGCGTGGCAGCGTACTGGTCGACCGAGCTCGTCGGGATCCAGCGGCCATGGCGCTCCCAGCTCTGCACGCCCACGTCGTCGGGCCCGCCGAGCACGAGCTGCGGGAACTGGCCGTAGGTGGTGCCGCCGCGCACCGCACCCCCCAGGACGAGCTGGTGGTTGCCCCAGGCGTGGTCGGTGCCCTGGCTGCTGTTGCCGGCCAGGGTTCGGCCGAAGTCGCTTTGCGTGAAGCTGGTGACGGCCTGGTCCATGCCGATGGCCACCATCGCCCGGTCGAAGGCGGCCAGCGCGTCGCCCAGTTCCTTCAGCAGGCGGGCGTGCTGGCCGTCCAGCGGGTCGCTCGACAGCGCCTGGTTGGCATGGGTGTCGTAGCCGCCCTGCTGCACGAAGAAGAGCTGGCGGTCGCCCTGGACCGTGGCGCGGCCTTCGATCAGCTTGGCCACCTGGTAGAGCTGGCGCGCCAGCGGCGTGGTGAGGCGGCCGTTGGCGATCAGCGGCGCGAAGGCGGTGTCCAGCGCGGCCGAGCTGCCGGCCGTCAGCGGCTGCCGTGCCACCAGCGCGCCCAGGCGCTGCAACACGAGGAAGGCCTCGCGCTGCTGGCGCGCATAGGCCGAGGCCAGCACGCCGGCCAAGGGCTGGGCATACAGCGCGTCGATGGCCTGCTTGCGTGCGGCCATGGGCGCCCAGCCCAGGTCGGAGGGCTGCAGGCTGTTGGCACCGAAGGTGTCGCCCGGGCCGGGCAGAACCAGCGGCGGCTGCTGGTCAGACAGACCGAAGCGTCCGTTGCCACCCAGCGAGATGACCGGGTTGGTCGTGGCCAGGGCCTGCGCCGTGCGCCCGCCCCAGCCGGTGCGCGCCTGGGCCGAGGTGGTGGCCGACTCCCACAGCGTCTGCTGGTCGGAATGCGAGAAGAGGTTGTCCGGGCGCAGCGGCGAATTCGCCGGGGCCGCCAGGTACTCGGCTTTGGTCACCGGCGCGAACAGCGGGCCGACGTTGAACAGCGGCGCCAATGCCTGCCGCTGCCAGGCCAGCTGCAGGGCCGCCAAGGCCGGGTGCAAGCCGTAACCGGTATTGCCCAGCGGCAATAGGGCGGCGCGCGGCAGGGCCAGGCCGGGACGCGCCGCGGCGTACTGGGCGTGGCGGCTGGCATCGTTAGGCACGACCATGTTCTGGCCGTCGTTGCCGCCGTAAAGGAAGACGCAGACCAGTGCGCGGTAGTCGGCGGCATGGGCCGGCCGCACGCTGGCCAGCGAGGCGGCACCCCCCAGGCCCAGCGCCGTGGCCAGGCTGCCGGCACGTTGCAGGAACTGGCGCCGGGGCTGGTCGTCGAGGGGCTGCATGCGCATGGTTTTGCTCCGCTGGGTCATCGTTGCACCTGGTACTGGGGAGAGCCGTAGATCAGGTAGGCGGCCATCGCCACGCGGCGGGTCGGCCAGCTGTTGCCGCTGTTCTGCTGCGATTCGGCCGCCACCGCGTCGATCACGGGCTGGCGCACGGCCGGCGGCAGCACGTCGCCCAGGGCCATGAGCGCAATGCGATCGACCAGCCTCGCCGGGTCGGACGCGTCGGGCACGAAGGCGTCCAAGCGAACGCGTGTGCCCAGGGCGCCGGGGATGGTGGCATCGGGTGCGCTGCCGTTCCAGTCGAGCAGGTAGACCAGGTAGTTCAGGCGCGCCAGCGCGGTGTTGGCGTTGTGGATGCCGAAGGCGGGGCCCTGGAGCTCGGTGCCGGCGACAGGGTAGTCGGGCGGATAGAAATTGAAGACCGAAGGCGCCCGGAACACGTGCTGGCGCAAGCCTTCGCCCCACCACCATGACAGCGTCTCGCCGTCGGTGAGTCCGTTCAGGCCGCGCAGCACGCCGGTCATGAACAACGCCGGGTCGCGCAGCCGGCCCGCCGCGGGAGGTGGCGACCGGACTGCCGCCCGGGCCTCGGAGTCCAGCAGGATGGCGGCGACCGTGGCGGCCAGGTCGCCAGGCACACCGCTGCCCACCTGCGCTTCGCGCGTGATGTAGCGGCCTGCTTGGAAAGTCTGGCTGACACGCTGCACATAGGCCGGCTTGGGGTTGCTGGTCACCAGGAACTGGATCAGCTGCCGGCTGATGAAGGGCGCCGTGTTCGGGTGCTGCATCAGGCTGTCGAGCACGAGCTCCAGCGCCTGCGCTGGCGTGCTGCCGGCGGGCTTGAAGACGCCGCTCAGCAAGGGCCGCTGGGCGCTGTCGTGCAATGCGGGGGCAGGCAGCATGTCGCCACCGTAGAACGTGCACTGCGTGCCGGCTGGCCAGCAGCCCCAGCTGGCGCTGCCGCCGACAGGGTAGGTCCAGCCGGTCAGCGCCTGGGCGTAGTTTCGGACCATGGCGTTGTCGTAGGCCGGTGTGCAGGCGCCGCCCTGCAGGCTGCCGTCGACGTTCAGCATGCAGGCGCCGATGGTGAAGAGCTGGAGCAGTTCACGCGCGAAGTTCTCGTTCGGCGCGGTCTTGTCGTTGTTGGCGTTGTTCAGGAAGTCGCCCATCACCGGCGACAGGGCGACATGCCGCAGGACCTGGCGGTAATTGCCCAGTGCCAGGTCGTGCAGGCCCTGGAAATGGCGGCGCATGCCGTAGGTGCCGCTGACTTCCAGGCCGCTGACCACCACCATCTGCTGCAGTGCAAAGGCCATGCGTTGACGCAGCTGGTCGGGCTGGGTCAGGGCGTTGCGGTAGAAGTCCCAGAGCAGGGGCTGCGTGGAGAACCAGTCCCGCCAGCAATTCGGCCCGGCGTACGGCGCGCGGTCGCAAAAGAAGGTGGGCTGGATGTTCTGATGAACATCGGGGCCCCCGCCACGCGTGTAGCGCGAGGTGTTCAAAGCCAGTTGCGACCGCATCCATGCCGCTGCCCCCTGCGACTGCATCTCGGCCAGCAAGGCCTCGGTCGCGCCGAACGTCGCCTGATCGGCCAGGCGAACAGCGTCGGCCCTGGCCATGCGCGGCGCTATGGTCTGGGCCGACAGCGTTTGTGCGGACAGCAGCAGCGCTGCGCAGGGCCAAAGCACCTTCCATCGATTGGGCATGAACACTCCCTCCGTCTTGAGACGACAGCGAGTGTGGTGGCGCCAGCGCAGCAGCCTGTATCCAATCTTCAACGGCCGCCACAAGCGCGACGGCCCTGCCGGCAGGGTGTGCCGGCAGGGCCGCGAGCGGGAACAGGGGATGGCGAGACGGCCGCCCCGCCGGCCCAGGCAGTTACTTCTTGCGCAGCTTCTGGATGGCCGCGAGCTGTGCAGCCATGGCGGCAAACTCGCCTTGTGCCGCGGCCAGGTCGATCTCGCTCTTGGCGTTGCGCATGGCTTCTTCGGCCAGCTTCTTGGCCTCGACGGCCTTGGCCTCGTCCAGGTCGTGGCCGCGGATGGCGGTGTCGGCCAGCACGGTCACCGCGCCCGGCTGCACTTCCAGGATGCCGCCGGCCACGAAGACAAATTCCTCTTCCTTGTTGTCGGCCCGCATGATGCGCACCGCACCTGGCTTGATGCGGGTGATCAAGGGCGTGTGGCGCGGCAGGATGCCGAGCTCGCCGTTTTCGCCCGGCAGGGCAACGAAGGTGGCTTCGCCGGAGAAGATGAGCTCTTCGGCGCTGACGACGTCGACGTGCAGTGTGGCCATGGTGGTTTCCTAAGGTTCAGAAGGTACGGCGCGAGGCGGGTGGCCTCACTGCATCTTCTTGGCCTTCTCGAACGCCTCGTCGATGGTGCCCACCATGTAGAACGACTGCTCGGGCAGGTGGTCGCACTCGCCGGCCACGATCATCTTGAAGCCGCGGATGGTTTCCTTCAGCGGCACGTACTTGCCCGGGCTCCCGGTGAAGACCTCGGCCACGTGGAAGGGCTGGCTCAGGAAACGCTGGATCTTGCGCGCGCGGCTCACGGCCAGCTTGTCTTCGGGGCTCAGCTCGTCCATGCCCAGGATGGCGATGATGTCGCGCAGTTCCTTGTAGCGCTGCAGGGTCGACTGCACGGCACGCGTGGTCTCGTAGTGTTCCTGGCCCACCACGTTCGGGTCGACTTGGCGCGATGTGCTGTCCAGCGGGTCCACGGCGGGGTAGATGCCCAGCGAGGCGATGTCGCGGCTCAACACCACGGTGGCGTCCAGGTGGGCGAAGGTCGTGGCAGGCGAGGGGTCGGTCAGGTCGTCCGCGGGCACGTACACGGCCTGGATCGAGGTGATCGAGCCCACCTTGGTCGAGGTGATGCGTTCCTGCAGCCGGCCCATTTCCTCGGCCAGCGTCGGCTGGTAGCCCACGGCCGAAGGCATGCGGCCCAGCAGTGCCGACACTTCGGTGCCGGCCAGCGTATAGCGGTAGATGTTGTCGACGAAGAACAGCACGTCACGGCCTTCGTCGCGGAACGACTCGGCGATGGTCAGGCCGGTCAGCGCCACGCGCAGACGGTTGCCCGGGGGTTCGTTCATCTGGCCGTAGACCATGGCCACCTTCGACTCTTCGAGCTTCTCCAGGTTCACGACGCCGGAGTCGGCCATCTCGTGATAGAAGTCGTTGCCCTCGCGGGTGCGCTCGCCCACGCCCGCGAAAACAGACAGACCTGAGTGCGCCTTGGCGATGTTGTTGATGAGCTCCATCATGTTCACGGTCTTGCCCACGCCGGCGCCGCCGAACAGGCCCACCTTGCCGCCCTTGGCGAACGGGCAGATCAGGTCGATCACCTTGATGCCGGTTTCCAGCAGTTCCTGCGAAGGGCTCAGCTCGTCGTAGGCCGGGGCCTTGCGGTGGATGGGGGCGGTGAGCGTCTGGTCGACCGGGCCGCGTTCGTCGATGGGCGAACCCAGCACGTCCATGATGCGGCCGAGTGTGGCCTTGCCCACCGGCACGGTGATGTTGGCACCGGTGTTGCTGACGATCAGACCGCGGCGGATGCCGTCGCTGGAGCCCAGGGCGATGGTGCGCACCACGCCGTCACCCAGCTGCTGCTGCACTTCCAGCGTCAGCGCGGTGCCTTCGAGCTTCAGTGCGTCGTAGACCTTGGGCATGCGGTCGCGCGGGAACTCGACGTCCACCACGGCGCCGATGCACTGGACGATCTTGCCTTGGGCTTGTGTATTCGACATTTGGAAATCCTTCAAACAGTGTTCGGGTGCGGCAGGCTCAGCCGCCGATGGCGGCAGCGCCGCTGACGATCTCGGACAGTTCCTTGGTGATCGCGGCCTGGCGTGTCTTGTTGTAGATCAGCTTCAGCTCGCCGATCAGGGTGCCGGCGTTGTCGGTGGCGGCCTTCATGGCCACCATTCGCGCGCCCTGCTCGCTGGCCATGTTCTCGGCCACCGCCTGGTAGACCAGGGCCTCGATGTAGCGTGTGAGCAGCTCGTCGATGACGCTGGCCGGATCGGGTTCGTAGATGTAATCCCAGCCGTACTGCGACTTCTCGGCTTCGGTCTGCGCCAGCCGCGCTGCCGACCGCGGCAGCAGCTGCTCGACCTGCGGCTCCTGCTTCATCGTGTTGATGAAATTGGTGTAGCAGACGTAGACCGCGTCGAGCTTGCCGGCGACGAAGGCGTCGAGCATCACCTTCACCGGGCCGATCAGCTTTTCCAACTGCGGTGCGTCGCCCAGCTGGATGGCATGGCTGACGACGTTGGCACCGATGCGGTTCAGGAAACCGAAGCCCTTGTTGCCGATGGCCACCGCCTGGATGGCGTTGCCCGCGGTCTGGACTTCCTTCATCTTGGCCGTGACGGCGCGCAGCACGTTGGTGTTCAGCCCGCCGCACAGACCCTTGTCCGTGCTGACGACGATGAAACCCACCGCCTTGGCGGTGGCGCCAGAACGCATGTACGGGCTCTTGTACTCGGGGTTGGCCTGAGACAGGTGCGCCGTGATGTTGCGGATCTTGTCGGCATAGGGCCGCGCCGCACGCATGCGTTCCTGCGCCTTGCGCATCTTCGAAGCGGCGACCATCTCCATGGCCTTGGTGATCTTCTTGGTGTTTTCCACCGATTTGATCTTGCCGCGAATCTCTTTGCCGACCGCCATGGTCCGTGCTCCTCAGGCGAAGGACTTCTTGAACGCGGAGATCGCGTTCGAAAGCTCTTCCTCGGCGCCCTTGTCCATGGCCTTGTCGTTCTCCAGCTTGGCCAGCAGCGCCGCGTGGCTGCTCTTCAGGTGCTGGTGCAGGCCGTGCTCGAAGCCGAGCACCTTCTTGGTGTCGATGTCGTCCAGGAAGCCCTTGTTCACGGCATACAGCGTCGCGGCCATCAGGCTGATGGGCAGCGGGCTGTACTGCGCCTGCTTCAGCAGTTCCGTCACACGGGCACCGCGGTCGAGCTGCTTGCGCGTGGCAGCGTCCAGGTCGGAAGCAAACTGCGCGAAGGCGGCCAGTTCACGGTACTGCGCCAGGTCGGTACGGATACCGCCCGACAGGCTCTTGATCAGCTTGGTCTGGGCCGCACCACCCACCCGCGACACCGAAATACCGGCGTTGATGGCGGGGCGGATGCCGGCGTTGAACAGGCTGGTTTCCAGGAAGATCTGGCCGTCGGTGATCGAGATCACGTTCGTGGGCACGAAGGCCGAAACGTCACCGGCCTGGGTTTCGATGATCGGCAATGCCGTCAGCGAGCCGGTCTTGCCCTTCACTTCGCCCTTGGTGAAGGCTTCGACGTAATCGGCGTTCACGCGGGCGGCGCGCTCGAGCAGGCGGCTGTGCAGGTAGAACACGTCGCCGGGGTAGGCTTCGCGACCCGGCGGACGACGCAGCAACAGCGAGACCTGGCGGTAGGCCACGGCCTGCTTGGACAGGTCGTCATAGACGATCAGCGCGTCCTGCCCGCGGTCGCGGAAGTATTCGCCCATCGTACAACCCGAATAGGCGCTGACATACTGCATGGCCGCCGATTCGGAAGCAGAAGCCGCCACGACGATGGTGTAGTCCATCGCGCCGGCCTGCTCCAGCGCACGCACCACGTTCTTGATCGAGCTCGCCTTCTGGCCGATGGCGACGTACACGCACGTCACGCCCTGGCCCTTCTGGTTGATGATCGTGTCGATGGCCACCGCGGTCTTGCCGGTCTGGCGGTCGCCGATGATCAGCTCGCGCTGGCCGCGGCCCACGGGCACCATCGCGTCGATCGACTTCAGGCCGGTCTGCAGCGGCTGGTCGACGCTCTTGCGTGCGATCACGCCCGGGGCGACCTTCTCGATCACGTCGGTCATCTTGGCGTTGATCGGGCCCTTGCCGTCGATCGGCTGACCCAGCGCGTTGACGACACGACCGATCAGCTCGGGGCCGACCGGCACGGACAGGATGTTGCCCGTGCACTTGACGGTGTCGCCTTCGCTGATGTGTTCGTACTCACCCAAAATCACCGCGCCCACCGAGTCGCGCTCGAGGTTCAGCGCCAGGCCGAAGGTCGGCTGGCCGCTGGCGGTGGCGGGGAACTCCAGCATCTCGCCGGCCATCACGTCGGACAAGCCGTGCACACGCACGATGCCGTCGGTGACGGACACGACCGTGCCCTGGTTCTTGATGTCGGCCGAAGAACCAAGGCCTTCGATGCGGCTCTTGATCAGCTCGGAAATTTCTGCGGGATTCAGATTCATGGTGTTCTCCTGGAATCAAGCGGTCAGGGCCATCTTCATTTGTTCGAGCCGGGCCCGGACCGAGGTGTCCAGCACCTCGTCGCCCACGACGACACGGATGCCGCCGATGAGTTCGGGGTCGATTTCCACCCGGGGATTGAGCCTGCGGCCGAAGCGGCGCTCGAGCGCAGCCGAAACATCGGCAAGCTGCATGGCGTCGATCGGGAAGGCGCTGTGGATCACGGCGTCGGACACACCGCTGCTGGCGTTGACCAGGGCGTGGAACTGCGTGGCAATCTCGGGCAGGGCAGCGAGGCGGCCGTTGTCGATCACCGCACGCAGCAGGTTGCCGATCTTCACGTCGAGCTGCAGGTTCTGGCTCAGGGCCACGCCGGCGATCAGGTCGAACACCTGGACCGGCTTGACCTTGGGGCTGTCGGCGAACTGCCGCAGTTCCGGGTTCTGCGCCAGACCCGACAGGCTGGACAACTGGGCGCTCAACGCAGCACCTTCCGAAGACTGGCTGCCCACGCTCTTGAACAGCGCTTCGGCGTAAGGCCGTGCGATGGTCGCGATCTCGGCCATGTCAGAACTCGGCCTTGAGGCGGCTCAACAGTTCGGCATGCACGCCGGCGTTGACTTCGCGCTTGAGGATCTGTTCGGCACCCTTCACGGCCAGGCCGGCGACCTGTTCGCGCAGTGCTTCGCGGGCCTTGACCGATTCCTGCTCGGCTTCGGCGCGGGCGGCGGCAACGATCTTCGCAGCCTCTTCCGAGGCGCGGGCCTTAGCCTCTTCGACCATCTGTTGCCCCAGGCGCTCGGCATCGGCCAGGCGCTTGGCCGCGTCGGTGCGCGCAGCGGACAGCTGCTGCTCGACGCGCTGATTGGCAGCAGCCAGGTCGGCCTTGGCCTTGTCGGCGGCACTCAGGCCGTCGGCGATCTTGCTGGCGCGCTCGTCGAGAGCCTTGATGATCGGCGGCCAGACGAACTTCATCGTGAACCCGACCAAGATCAGGAACACGATCATCTGGATGATCAATGTTGCGTTAATGCTCACGTTCTAAGCCTCGCTGAAAAGGGACTCTCGCCAAGCGGACGCCTCGGACCTGGTGTGGCCAGGTCGTCGGCGTCGCCCCTGGAGGGGAGCGGCGGGAGCCGCCTCGGGGTGGCCTTACTTCGGCAGGTTGGCGATCTGGGCCAGGAACGGGTTGGCAGTGGCGAACCACAGCGCGATACCGGTGCCGATGATGAAGGCCGCGTCGATCAGGCCGGCCAGCAGGAACATCTTGGTCTGCAGTTCGCCCATCAGCTCAGGCTGGCGTGCAGCCGCTTCCAGGTACTTGCTGCCCATGATGCCGATGCCGATGCAGGCGCCGACGGCGCCCAAACCGATGATCAGGCCGGCGGCGAGAGCAACAAAGCTGATGACTTCCATTTTTTATCTCCAGAAAAGGTCAGGTAGGGAAAAGAAAAGTTCGGGAAGAACTTGGGGGAAAGGAATCGGGAAGAGCGTTCAGTGGTGATCGTGGGCCTGGCCCACGTAGACCAGCGTCAACATCATGAAGACGAAGGCCTGCAAGGTGATGATCAGGATGTGGAAGATGGCCCACACGCTGCCGGCGATGATGTGGCCGATGGCCAGCGCGATGCCGGTGCCGGTGAGCGCGAAGGCGCCACCCATCAGGGCGATCAGCATGAAGATCAGCTCGCCGGCGTACATGTTGCCGAACAGCCGCATGCCATGCGAGACCGTCTTCGCGACGAACTCGATGATCTGCATCAGGAAGTTCACCGGGTACAGATAGAACTTGTCGCCGAAGGGCGCGGTGAACAGTTCGTGCGCCCAGCCACCGGCGCCCTTGATCTTGATGTTGTAGTACAGGCAGATCAGCAGCACGGTCACCGACAGGCCCATCGTCACCGACAGGTCGGCCGTGGCACCACGCGCATGTAGTCAGGCGCCCCCATGGCCGGACCGGCCACGTGCCAGATCTGAGGCAGCAAGTCCACGGGCAGCAGGTCCATCGCGTTCATCAGGAAGATCCAAATGAACACGGTCAGCGCAAGAGGCGCCACGAACTTGCGGCTTTCTGCACTGTGGACGATGCCCTTGGCCTGGGAGTCGACCATTTCGACCAGAAGTTCGATGAAGGCCTGGTAGCGCCCCGGCACGCCCGACGTGGCACTGCGCGCCACGCGCCAAAGCAAGAAGCAGGTCAACATGCCCAGCAGCGTGGAAAAGAACACCGAGTCGAAGTTGACGACGGAGAAGTCGACCACCGCCTTCTGTTTCGCGTTCTGCAGGTGCTGCAGGTGGTGAATGATGTACTCGCCTGCGGTGGGCGCTGCGGTGCCTTCGGCTGCCATGGTGCTGGGGGTCCCGTCTTGGATTTCTTGACTTATTTGCGTTGGCCGCGCCACAACAGCGCGACCCAGTAAACCTTGATGCACAACACCAGACCCGCCAGCAAGGCTGGCCAGCTCAAGGGCTGCACGAGCTTGGGCGCCAGGACGAGCATGGCCACCGAAACCGCAATCTTCACCATCTCCCAGAACATGAAGCTGACGGCACTGGTGCCGGGCGACGCGCTGGAGAGCCGGCTGGTCATGCCCCGCGCCATCAAGGCACCAGGCACCACCACCGTGGCCGCACCGTACAGCAGCGACCACGCCCAATCCTGTCTGCCGGTGGCCAGCGCGAGCGACAGCGCCACCACCACCCCCAACCCGGCCTGTACACCAATCACCCGCCACGGTGAAACCGGCGGGTCACTGGCGCGCAAGGCCTGCGCTTGTTCTCGCGTCAGTGCCTTGGGAGCCGGGTTCGCTGCTTCGGCGAGTTGATCCACGTCGTCCCACCCCAGTGGCTTCACAGGTTGCCGCGGTGTCGAATTGTTTGCCTTCATCGACCGCCCGTCATCCCGCTTCAGCGCCGGTGTGTCCGCCATGAAAAAATCTCGACGAGACCAGCAAAGCCTCGGAATTATACGAAGAAACCCGCAGAGTTCGAAACCTCGTGAAACCTTCGCGCCTGCCGCGTAAGCTGCGAACGCTTCCGATCGACTGCACCTTGCCCCGTTGACCCCTGGCTTCCCAGGGAACTCGCCTCGCATCAGACTCTCCACTTCGCCTATGTCGTTCGCCACCGCCCTGTCCCTCGTTCGCGGTGCCTGTGCAACGCTGGCGCTGGCATTGCCCTGGACGTTGCAGGCCCAGATTCCCGGCGACGCATCGGGCGCTGTCGTCACCACCGCACAGGTCCGGGCCGAACTCGTCGCCCACGCGCCAGAAGGTGTCGGCGCCGGCAAGAGCCTGTGGCTGGGCTTGAAGATCGAGCACCAGCCGCACTGGCACACCTACTGGAAGAACCCCGGCGACTCCGGCCTGCCGACGACACTCCAGTGGACCCTGCCGGCCGGCGTGCAAGCGGCCGACATCCAATGGCCGACGCCGAAGCGGCTGCCCATCGGTCCGCTGATGAACTACGGCTACGAAGACACGCTGCTGCTGCCGGTGGCGGTGACGGTGCCCGCGGACTTCGACGCCGACGCCCTGGAAGTGAAGCTCCGAGCCGACTGGCTGGTCTGCAAGGAGGTGTGCATTCCCGAGGGCGGCGACTTCGTCCTGAAGCTGCCGGCCCGTGCCGCGACCGCCGTGCACGGCGCCCTGTTCGAAGCCACCCAGCGCGCCGTGCCGGCGGCCTTGACGCCGGCCCAGGCCAACGCCGAAGTGCGCGATGGCGCGCTCGTGCTGCGCATCGCCGGTCTGCCGGCTGCGTGGCAGGGCAAGCCCATCGCCTTCTTTCCGGAAACGCCGGGCGTGATCAACAACGCGGCCAAGGTGCCCGGGCAATGGCAGGGCGACGTCTGGTCGGCCAGCGTGCCGCTGGACCCCCAGCGCAGCGAAAGCCCGGCGTCGATGCCCGCCGTCCTGGTGGCCGATGGGCAAAGCACGGGCGGGAGGCTTCAGGTTCAGGTCACGACCCCCTGGCCGGCTCCGGGCGCCTCGGTGGCGCCTGCCGCACTGCCGTCTCTGGGCGAGGGCACGGCCACGACTTCCGGAACCGCCGCTGCCCCTGTGGGCTTGGGGCTGGCGCTGCTCTTTGCCTTGATCGGGGGCGCGCTGTTGAACCTGATGCCCTGTGTGTTCCCGGTGCTGTCCTTGAAGGTGCTGGGCTTCGCCGCCCATGCCGGCGACCGCCGGCAACTGCTGGCCGGCGGGCTGGCCTACACCGCCGGTGTGGTGGCATCCTTTGTCGCCCTGGCCGCGCTCTTGCTGGCCTTGCGCGCCGGTGGTGAGCAGCTGGGCTGGGGCTTTCAGCTGCAATCCCCTGCCGTGGTGGCCGCACTGGCGGCCTTGTTCACCCTGATCGGCCTGAACCTGGCAGGGGTGTTCGAGTTCGGTTCGGTGCTGCCCAGCAGTCTGGCGGCAGCGCGTGCGCGCAACCCGCTCATCGACTCGGCCCTGACCGGCGTGCTCGCGGTGGCCATCGCCTCGCCTTGCACCGCGCCGTTCATGGGGGCGTCGCTGGGCCTGGCGGTGACGCTGCCGGCGGCGCAGGCATTGGCGGTGTTTGCCGCGCTCGGACTGGGCATGGCCCTGCCATACCTTGCCGCCAGCGCCTGGCCGGCTCTGGCTCGCGCACTGCCGCGGCCAGGGGTCTGGATGGCGCACTTCAAGTCGGCGATGGCGTTCCCGATGTTCGCCACGGTCGTGTGGCTGGTCTGGGTGCTCGGCCAGCAGGCGGGCATCGATGGCGTGGCGGCACTGCTGGCCCTGTTGGTGGCGCTGTCGTTCGCAGCCTGGGCTTTGGGCTCGCCCGCCCTGGGGGCACGGGCACGCGGTGGTTTCGGCACGGCCGCGGTCTTGCTGATGGCCGCGGTGCTGTTCTGGGGCCTGCCGACGCTGCGCCAGGACGCCATCGCGGCACAGCAGGCTGGCGCCAGCACTCAAGACGAGTGGCAGCCCTGGAGTGCCGAGCGCGTGGCCCAGGCCCAGGCCGAGGGCCGGCCGGTGTTCGTCGACTTCACGGCGGCGTGGTGCGTGACCTGCCAGTTCAACAAGCGCACGACACTGGCCGATCGCGCGGTCGTGGCCGACTTCGCAGCGCGCCGCGTCGTGCTGTTGCGCGCCGACTGGACGCGTCGTGACCCGGCCATCACCGCCGAATTGGCGCGCTTCGGCCGCAACGGCGTGCCGGTGTACCTGGTCTACACCCCAGGCGCAGCAGAGCCAAGGGTCCTGAGCGAGATTCTGACCGTCGACGAAGTGCGTGGCGCCCTGGCCTCCGCACCCACCTGATCCACCCCCCAACCTCCGGAGCGAACCATGAAGCACCTTGCCCTTGCCGCCGCATTTGTCCTGGCCGCCAGTGTCCCGAGCCTCGCGTCTGCCGCCGCCTCGGTCGGCCAACCGGCGCCGAACTTCACCGCCACCGACACCAGCGGCAAGGCCGTTTCCCTGTCCGACTTCAAGGGCAAGCACGTCGTGCTGGAGTGGGTGAACCCGGGTTGCCCCTTCGTCGTCAAGCACTACGGCAGCGGCAACATGCAGGGCACGCAGAAGGAAGCCACCGCCAAGGACGTGGTCTGGCTGGCCATCAGCAGCACCGCACCCGAAGCGTCCGATTACAAGAAGCCCGCCGACCTGGCCGGCTGGATGAAGTCCCAGAAGGCCGCGGCCACGGCCACCCTGATGGACGACGACGGCAAGGTCGGCAAGGCCTATGGCGCGCGCACCACGCCGCACATGTACATCGTCAACCCGACCGGCACGCTGGTGTATGCCGGGGCCATCGACAACAAGCCCACCTCGAACCCCGCCGACATCGCCGGGGCGACCAACCACGTGAAGCAGACACTGTCCGAATCGCTGGCCGGCAAGCCGGTGACGGCGGCCTCGACCCGGCCCTACGGCTGCTCGGTGAAGTACGGCTCGGGCGCCTGACCGAGCGACTGCCGGACCCGGCTAAGGCAGGCGCAGGTACTGCGCTGCCAGGGCCCTGAAGCCGGCGGTCTCGATCGGCCGACCGAGTTCTTCCTGCAGGATCGAGGCCACGGCGTCAGCCTGGCGCGCGGCCTCTGCGGCGTCAAGGAACAGCAGCCGGCAGCGCCGGGCCAACACGTCTTCGACGCTGCGCGCCATCTCGTAGCGGGCGGCGAAGCGGACCATCGCTTCGCTGAGCCCCCCCCGGCTGCTCTCGGCGTCGTGCCAGAGCCAGTTGGTGGCGCCCGGCAGGGTCTGAAGCACCGAGACCTCGCTGCCGTAGAGGTGCTCGCCGGGCGGCTCGGTCAACGAGCGACCCGGTGCCGCGCCCAGCAGCCGCAGGTTGTTGGTCACGCCGGCGGGTTTCGGCGAAAGCAGGCCGCGCGCCATGGCCCGCTCCAGCACGTCTTCGGCCATCGCCCGGTAGGTCGTCCACTTGCCCCCCGTCACCGTCACCAGGCCGCTCGCCGCGACCTGCACGGTGTGTTCGCGTGACAGCTTCTGGGTGGCAGCACCGGCCTCGGCAGCCACCGGCTTGACGAGCGGGCGCAAGCCCACCCAGACCGATCGCACGTCGGCGCGGCCGGGTGGGCGAGCCAGGTAACGCGCCGACTCGCGCAGGATGAAGCCCACCTCTTCGACGAAGGGTTCGGGCTCGCGCGCGAGGTCCTGGCGCGGTGTGTCGGTCGTTCCCAGGATGGTCTTGCCCAGCCATGGCACGGCAAACAGCACACGGCCGTCGCCCGTCTTCGGCACCAGCAAGGCATGTTGACCCGGCAGAAAGGCGCGGTCGACGACCAGGTGCACGCCCTGGCTGGGTGCCACCATGCGCTCTGCGGGCGCGTCCATCGCTCGCACCGCATCCACCCAGACACCGGTGGCATTGACGACGCAGCGCGCCCGCAATTCGCCGGCCAGGCCGGTCTCGGCGCAGCGCCACTGCAGGCCCCGCACCTGGGCTCGTTCCTGCAGCAGCCCGGTCACGGGGCAGTGGTTGACGAGCAGTGCGCCCCGCGCCGCCGCGGTGCGGGCCAACGCCAGCGCCAGACGCGCGTCGTCGAACTGGCCATCCCAGTAGCGCACGCCGCCCCACAGGCCGCGCGGCTGCACGCCGGGCAGCAGCTCGAGCGTGCGGCGGCTGCCGAGCCACTCCGTGCCCCCCAGGCCATGGCGCCCGGCCAGGGCGTCGTAGGCCTTCAGGCCGACACCATAGAAGCCGCGCTCCCACCAGTGATAGGCGGGCATCACGAATGGAATGCGCTGCGCCAGATGGGGGGCGTTGGCGAGCATCGCACCGCGCTCGTGCAGGGCTTCGCGCACGAGCGGAACGTCGCCCTGGGCGAGATAGCGCACGCCGCCGTGGGCCAGTTTGGTGGCTCGCGACGACGTGCCCGAGGCAAAGTCGTGCGACTCGAGCAGCACCACGCTGTAGCCGCGCGCGGCGGCATCCAGCGCCACGCCCAGGCCCACTGCGCCGCCGCCGACGATGGCGAGGTCGACCTCGCCTGCAGACTGCAGACGGTCCAGCAGTTCTGAACGCGGCAGCGGTGTGGTCAAGCGGGACGGCGCATCAGGCGCGCGCGAAGTTGACCGGCAGCCCCGGGGTCTCGACGCGCAGGGTCAGCACGTGGCCGGCCAGGGGTTGAACCGCCAGTTCTTCCGCCGGGCGCTTGTCGCGCGCGGTGGTGATGAACAGCGTGCGCAGGTCGGCGCCGCCGAAGCAGGGCATGGTGGCGCAGCGCACCGGCAGCGGCAGGTCGGCCAGCCGCGTGCCGTCGGGCGCCAGGCGCACGAGGCGCTGGCCTTCGTACATCGCGACCCAGTAGGTGCCGGACGTGTCGACCGCGGCGCCATCGGGGCGGCCAGCGTAGTCGTTCAGCGGCTGGTCGGGGCCGCGCTTGTCGAACTGCGCGAACACCCTGCGGCGCGAGATCGCACCGGTGGCCAGCTCGAAGTCGAGGGCGTAGATGCAATGGGCCGGGGTGTCGGTCCAGAGCATCGTGCGGCCGTCGGGCGACCAGGCCAGGCCGTTGCTCAGCGTGATGTCGTCGGCCATGCGGTCGAGCTGCCCGCCGGCCCAGCGGTAGAGGGCGGCGGCAGGGCGGCTGCGCGGCTCGAACATCGAACCCACCCAGAAGCGGCCCTGCGGGTCGGCCTTGCCGTCGTTGAAGCGTTGCTCCGAAGGGTCGTAGGGCGCCTTGGCCAGGCGCTGGCGCTGGCCGGTGGCGGTGTCGAAGCGCCACAGGCCGTCGCGCATGGCCAGCACCAGGCCACCGCCGGGGATGGGCGCGCAGGACGCCGGTTCGCAGTCGAAGCCCCATTGCGTGTGCACGCTGCCCGCCTGCACCCAGCGGTGCAGGGCCTTGCCGGGAATGTCGCACCAGTAGAGCGCGCCTTCGTCGGGGTGCCAGAAGGGCGACTCGCCCAACCCGCAGGCGGGTGTGGGCAAGGCTTGGAACACGCTCACGCGGACGCGACCTCGAGCTTCATCCAGGCGTCCAGCGTGGCGCCGGCGTCCAGGGTGCGCAAGCCGTGGGCGCCGGGTTCGGTCATGTGGATGGCATTGCTGACGTGGCTGACCGGCTCGACGCAGTAGTACGGGCTCGTGGCCGGCGTGTAGACCACCAGGTAGGGCAGCGAAGAGGTCAGGCGCAGCGAAAGCTTGTCGTCACGGATGCGGGCCGGGCCGCGCCAGCCTTCGAAGCAGTTGTCGAAGGCCAGATGGGACACGTCGCCGTCGATGCCCGGCTGCGCTACGCGCCGGGTGGGCAGGCCGCTGGCGTCGCTTTCCCAGCGGTCGGTCAGCTCGACGTGCAGACGGCTGTGCGGACGCTTCGGGAAATACGGGTGCCAACCCAACCCCACCGGTTGCGTGTGCGACGCCAGATTCTTGAACGAGAGATGCACCTCCAGCGCCGTGGCCGACAGCACGAAGCGCTGGCGCACGTCGAAGGCGAAGGGCCAGTGCGCGTCGGGCTCGTGGCTGTAGCCCAGTTCCACCTGCTGTGCGTCGTGGCGGAACACCTGCCAGGGCCGCTGCCAGGCCACGCCGTGCACCGAGTGCGGGTTGTCGTCGAAGTTGGGCTGGGTGGTGTAGTCGTGGCCGAGCCAGCGAAAGCGCCGGTAGCCCAGGCGGTTCGAATACGGCACGAGCGGATAACTGGCGGCCTTGCGCGCGCTGTCCAGGTCGGCGGGTTCGCTGCTGCGCATGACGGGGATGTCGCGCAGCCACAGGCCGGCGACGGCGCCGCCCAGGTCGGGGCGCAAGGCGAGTCGGAGGTCGCCGCAGTTCAGTTCAAGGCCGGTGGGGGTCATGGCGCTCTTCTTTGGGGGGAAGTGATCGAAACCGGGTCCGATGATGCCCCAAGCCCCGAGGTTCCCGGCGCTACCAGCGCGACGCGGCCTGGCCGAGGTCGACCTTCAGGTAGTGCGCCCCTGGCAGGGGGTTGTAGTAGTAGGGCGGCACCTCGACGAATCCGAGCGATGCATAGAGGCCGCGGGCCGCTTCCATTTCGTCCAGCGTGTCGAGCAGCAGCGTCGAATAGCCTTCCTCGGAGGCGCGGTCGAGCAGCGTGCGCGACAGCAGGCGGCCCAGGCCGAAGCGGCGGAATGCGGGGCGCACGAACAGCCGCTTCATCTCGCAGGCGTTGGGATAGTCGACATCGGGCAGCGGCCGGAAGGCCCCGCAGCCGGCCGGCTGGCCGTCCACCAACGCCAGCAGCAGCAGGCCGCCGGGGGCCGCATAGTCGCCGGGCAGGCAGGCCAGCTCGGCCTCGAAGCCCTGGAAGCACAGATCGACCTGCAGGCTGGCGGCGTAGTCGCGGAAGAGTGGCCGCACGAGCGAAAGGAATTCGGCCGGGTCGCCGTCTTCGGCCGAGACGATTCGAATTTCAGGATCCAAGCGTCGATACCCAGTAGGACAGTCCCGCGCTGGCCGCCGCCAGCAGCAAGGCCGTGCTCCGCGTGGCGGCATTGTCGATGCTGGCTGGCGTGCCGGCGGGCAGCAGCTTGTCGCCACTGAGCATGGGGCGGATCAGGTTGGTCTTGCGCAGCAGCAGATAGCCCAGTACCGCGACCACGTGCAGCACCACCAGGCCGATCAGGATCCACTGCCCGGTTTCCTTGTGCCAGCCGGTGGCCAGCAGGCCGGTTTCGCTGGCGACGAAGCGGTTCAGCGGACCCAGGTTGGCGATCTCGTCGTCGGCAACCAAGCCTGTGCCCAGCTGCACCAGCAGGATGCCGAGCAGCGCAAACACCGACAGGCTACCCAGCGGGCTGTGGCCGATGTCGAGATGCTCGCCCGGCCGAGGCTGTCCGCGAAGGTAGCGCAGCACGGCGGCGGGCGCATAGATGAAGCTGGCAAAACGCGACCAGCGGCCCCCCACCAGCCCCCACAGCACCCGGAACACGACCAGGGCGAGGACCACGTGGCCGAAGCGGAAGTGCCAGACCATGGCGTTGCCGCCGATCTTCGCGCTGACGACGCTGCCGACCACGGCCAGCGCCAGGGTCCAGTGGAATGCGCGGGTGGGGAAATCCCACACACGCACCGGCGACAGCTTGGGCAGCGAACCGCCGTGGAGGGCTTTGGTCATGGCTTCATCTTTGCAGTCATCGTGCCGCGCCGCAAGCCCGGGGTGCTTACACTCCGCGCGGGTGCCGTCCCCGACCCTCCCCAAACGCTGCAAGGAGTTCCCCAGCATGAAGAGCCTGATCGTCGCCACCGCCACCGTGGCCGGCCTGTTGGCCGCGCTGCCTGCCACGGCGCAATTCCAGAAGCCCGAGGATGCGGTCAAGTACCGCAAGGCCGGCTTCACGGTGATGGGTACACATTTCAGCCGCATCGGCGCGATGTCCCAGGGTCGGGTGCCGTTCGACGGTGCGGCGGCTGCCGCCAACGCCGACATCGTCAACGACCTGGCCAAGCTGCCATTTGCCGGCTTCGTCGAAGGCACCTCGGGCACCGAGAAGGGCACGCCGAACGGCAAGGTGTGGAGCGAACGCGCGAAGTTCGACGCCGCCGCCAAGAAGATGCAGGACGAGGTCGCGAAGCTGGCCGTCGCGGCCAAGGCCAACAACCTGGACACGCTGAAGACCGCCTTCGGCAGCGCGGCAGGCACCTGCAAGGCCTGCCACGACGACTTCCGCAATCAGTAAACGAAGCCCGGGCGCCTGCGGATGGCGCTCACAGGCTGCGCAGCACCACCTCGCCCCGCGGGGTGGTCAGGGTCGCGGTGATGGGAACGCCGGCTTCGGCCGAAACCCCCACGCCAGGCAGGCCCAGCAGCGCCCGGCAAGCCTGAGGAACGCCGTTCAGCGCCAGCGCCTGCAGGCTCACGCCGGAATCGGGCATCGCTTGCGCCGGATGCAGGCCCTGCCACTGCAGCAGGGTGGGCAAGGCACCTGCGCAGCCCATGCCCCCGTCGGCGCGCAGCAGAATGCGCCACTGCAGCAGGCCCGACGGTGTCGGCCGGCTGGCGGCCACGGTCTCGCCAGGCTGCTGCCCGGCGTCGATGAGCCCGGCGCGGTGCGCGTCCAGATCGTCCGAACGGGCCACGAAGTGCACGAGCCGCGGTCCGGCTTCGCGCAGGCTGGCCTGCAGCGCCGGCTCGTCCAGCCCGAACCAGCGACGGCGTGCCGGCGGCGGGGCCGCCGGGTCGATGGCGATGATCTCCAGGTAGGCGTCCGCGAACACGCTGCTGGCCACCTTCAGCAGGCGGTTGTGGGTGCCCATCAGCGCATGTCGGCCGCCCGGGCCCGGCGTGACGCCCAGGCTGGCTTCGCACCAGGCCACCCCCTGCTCCAGCGTGGCGGCGGCCACGACCAGGTGGTCGACGTGGGCGTTCAGATCGTCACCTCGCCATCGATGCAGGCCACCACGTCGCCGCCGATCCAGATGTCGGCACCGCGCTGCTGCACATGCACGCGGCCGGCCCGGCCCAGCGCCGCCCCCTGCGCAGCCACGTACTGCGGCGGCGCCAGCCCGGCGCCGATGAGCCACTGCGCGATGCCGGCGTTCAGGCTGCCGGTGACCGGGTCTTCGGGCACGCCGAGGCCTGGCACGAAGGCCCGCACCTCGAACTGCGTGTCCAGCCCGGGCGGCTGCGGCGCCACCAGGCCCACGTCGATGCCGGCCAGCCGCGCCATGACGGGCCGCACGGCCAGCACCTCGGCGGCACTGCCCAGCATCAGTCCGCACCAGGGCGGGCCGTTGTCCAGCCACTGGTGGCGCAGCACGGCCTCGGGCGCAAGACCGAGCGCAGCGACGATGCGCGCCAGCAGGTCGGCTTCGAGCGGCCCGCTGCGTCGCAGCGGCGGTGCGGCAAAGGCGAGGCGGCCGTGTTCGCCCCGGTGTACGCGCACCAGGCCGACGCCGCATTCCTGCACCACCGTCTCGGCGTCGTGCGGCTGGCCGCCGGCCGCCAGCCAGGCCCAGCAGCTGCCCAGGGTGGGATGGCCGGCAAAGGGCAGCTCGCCGCCGGGCGTGAAGATGCGCACCCGGTAGTCGGCGCCCGGCTGTGCGGGCGGCAACAGGAAGGTGGTTTCCGACAGGTTGGTCCAGCGCGCAAACGCCGCCAGCGTCGCGTCGTCCAGGTCGGCGGCGGCATGCACCACGGCCAGCGGGTTGCCCTTCAGCGGCTGCGCCGAGAAGACGTCGACCTGATGGAAGCGGTGTCGTGTTGGCGTTCTCATCGCGATGCCTCGTCCAGCGCCTCGCGCAGCACCCGGCCGAGCGCGGCCACGCCTTCGTCGATGCTGGCCGGCGGCACGGTGACGAAGCTCAGCCGCAGCGTATGTGCGGCCGGGCTGCCGGCGCCGCCATGGGCGAAAAAGGGCGCACCCGGCACGTAGGCCACGCCGGCGGCCACCGCCCGCGGCAGCAGGGCCGTGGCGTCCAGGGCGGCGGGCAGCGTCAACCAGAAGAACATGCCACCGCTGGGTGGCGACCAGCGGCAGCCGGCGGGCAGATGCGCCGTCAGCGCAGCCTGCATCGCGTCGCGCTGGGCGCGGTAGCGGGCGCGGAGGGCGCGCAGGTGCGTGGCGAGGAATCCGTCCTTGATGACCTCGAACACCACGCGCTGGTTGAAGCCTGGCGTGTGCAGGTCGGCCGCCTGCTTGGCCTGCAGCAGCTTCGGGAACAGCGCCGCCGGGGCGACCACGTAACCCAGGCGCAGCCCCGGTGCCAGCACCTTGCTGAAGGAGCCCAGGTAGAGCGCCTGATCGCCCAGCCGGGCCGCCAGCGGCGGGGGTGGCGGCTGGTCGAACCAGAGCTCGCCATAGGGGTTGTCCTCGACCACCGGCAGGCCGGCCTGCAGGGCAGCTTTGACCAGCGCGTCGCGGCGCGCAGCGCCCAGGCAGCGGCCGCTGGGGTTCTGGAAGTTGGGCAGCAGATAGGCGAATCGGGCACCGCGCGCCGCGGCGAGCGCTTCGGGCAAGGGGCCCTCGTCGTCGCCGGCCAGCGCATGGAACTCGGGCTCGTAGGGCGCGAAGGCCTGCAGCGCGCCCAGGTAGCTGGGCTGTTCAACGGCGACGGCGCTGCCAGGGTCGATGAGCAGCTTGCCGGCCAGGTCCAGCCCCTGCTGGGAGCCGGTGGTGACGAGCACCTGCGCCGCGTCCACCTTCAGACCCTGCGCGGCGAGGTCGGCCGCCAGCCACTCGCGCAGCGGGCCGTAGCCTTCGCTGGCGGCGTATTGCAAGGCCTCGCGCGGCTGCTCGCGCAGCAGGCGGGCGCTGGCCTCGGCCATGGCTTCGACCGGAAAACCGTCTGGCGAGGGCAGCCCGCCAGCCAGCGAGATGACGCCGGGGCGCTCGGTCAGCTTCAGGATCTCGCGGATCGCCGAAGGATTCAGCCGCTGTGCGCGGCGCGCGGTCTGCCAGTTCATGGGGACACCTTTGCTCGAAGCTCGGACTGGACGCCGACCGACATGCGCCGGCCGAGCAGGACTACGCCGATGACGGCCAGCGAAAACACCAGCGTGCCCGGCTGCAGCACTTCGCCCAGCACCGGCACGGCGAACAGCAAGGCCAGGAAAGGCTGCAGCAGCTGCACCTGGCTGACCCGCACCACCCCGCCCAGCGCCAGGCCGCGGTACCAGGCGAAGAAGCCCAGCCACATCGAGAACACGGCGGTGTAGGCAAAACCGCCCCAGGCCGCCGGATGGATGACGACATCCGGCGCCGGCCAGAACCACCACGCCGCAGGAAGGGTCAGGGGCAGGCCGGCCACCAGGATCCAGCAGATCACCTGCTGCGCCGGCACGGTGCCGGCCACGCGCGCCCCGGCCACGTAACCCACCGAGGTCGACACCACGGCCAGCAGCAGCAGGCCGTCGGCGGCCGACAGCCGGCCTCCGCCCTGCCAGGCCGCGAAGCCCAGCACCAGCGCGCAGCCGGCGACAGCACAAGCCCAGAACCCCAGCGACGGCCGCTGCCGCAAGGCCAGTGCAGCCACCACCGCCGTGCCCAGCGGCAGCACGCCGGTGACGACGGCTGCGTGCATCGCGTCGACCTGGCGCAGCGCCAGCGCCAGCAGCAGCGGGTAGCCGATGACCGTGCCCAGGCCGCTGACGGCCAGTGCCGGCCAGTGCTTGCGGGCGGGCGGCCCGGCGCGCACCGCCAGCAGATAGAGCGCACTCAGCAGGCCCGCCACGGCCGCGCGCCCGGCGGTGACAAAGGCCGGCGGCAACTGCGGCGCGCTGGCGTCGCCCACCGCCAGACGCGTCATGGGCAGCGTCATGGCGAAGATCATCACGCCCAGCGCGCCGAGCACGAAGCCCTTGGTCTGGTCGTTCACAGCCAGGCCATCCACAGCGCCGTGGCCACCAGCACCGCGGCCATCAGGCGGTTGAACACGAGCAGCCTGCGGCCCTGGGCCAGCCAGTGCCGCAAGGCCGAGCCCGCCAGAGCGTAGGTGAAGTTGCTGGCGAAGCCGAAGGCCATCATCAGCGGCAGCACCACCGCCAGGCGCGGCCCCACCGGCTCGGCCACCGTGACCCAGCCGGCGCTGATGAGCAGCGCATTCATCCACGCCTTGACGTTGACGAACTGCAGTGCCACGCCGCGGCCGAAGCCGACGTCGAAGCCGCCGCCGGCTTCCGCACCCAGGCTGCGCCGCTGCGCCAGCCCCCAGGCCAGCCACAGCATCATCGCCAGCCCGCCCCACTTCAGCAGACCGCGCAAGGCCGGCTGGGCCTGCACCAGACCACCCAGGCCCAGCACACAGGCCAGCAGCAGCAGGCTCCAGCCAAAGGGCACGGCGAGCACGAAACGCATCGCATGGCGCAAGCCGTGATTCGCCCCGAGCGCCGCAGCCAGGGTGGTGTTAGGGCCGGGCGTGAAGCTCATCGCGGTGGCGAAGATCAGCAGGGCGGCGAGTTCTGTCCAGGGCATGGCCAAAGTCTAGACGACAACGACAGTACAGCACCCATACACTTCAAGACACACACCACCGCTCTGTACTGCCCATGTCGACCGCACAGCCCTGGCCCGACCTGACCCGCGCCGCCGGCGCCACGCTGGCCGAACAACTGGCCCAGCGCTACACCGAGCGCATCCAGCAACGCCTGCTGCTGGCCGGCGCGCGCCTGCCTTCGGTGCGCGAAGCCGCGCGACGCCACGGCGTCAGCCCGAGCACCGTCGTCGACGCCTACGACCTGCTGCAGGCCCAGGGCCTCGTGCAGGCGCGGCCGCAGCGCGGCTTCTTCGTGCGCGGCGAACGGCCGGCGCCCGCCGCATCGGCGGCTGCGTCGGCCGCAGCACGCCAGGGCGGCGTCGACCCCGGCCTTCGTCCGGCAGCGCCGGTCGACGCCACGGCACTGATCCGCAGCATGTTCCAGGCCCAGGGCAGCCTGCCCGCCCCGGGCATGGGCACGCTGCCCGAGGACTGGCTGGACGGCCCGCTGCTGCAACGCGCGCTGCGCCACGTGGTGGGCGGCGGCGGCCGCAGCGGGCAGTCCGGCGTTCACGGCGGCGACCCCGGCGCCTGGCTGCGTTATGGCGAACCCGCCGGCGACCCCGGCCTGCGCGCCGCGCTGTCACGCCGCCTCGCCGACCTGGGCGTGGCCGCCGCGCCGGGCCAGATCGTCACCACCGTGGGCGCGACGCAAGCCCTGGACCTGGTGGCGCGCACCCTGCTGCGGCCCGGCGACGCGGTGCTGGTGGACGAGCCCGGCTGGGCCGTGGAATTCGCCCGGCTGGCGCTGACGGGCCTGCGCGTGCTGCCCGTGCCACGTGGCGTCGACGGGCCCGACCTGGCGGTGCTGGAGCGCCTGCTGCAGGCCCATCGCCCACGCCTTTACGTGACGGTGTCGGTGCTGCACAACCCCACCGGGCACTCGATCACCCCGACCCAGGGCCACCGGCTGCTGCGCCTGGCCGAAGCCCACGACCTGACCATCGCCGAGGACGACACCTACGCCTGGTTCGCCCCGCCGCACGCCACCCGGCTGTCGGAGCTGGACGGACTGCAGCGCACGGTGCTGATCTCGGGGTTCAGCAAGATCCTGGCGCCGCAGTGGCGGGTGGGCTTCGTCGCGGCCGCCCCGGCACTGGCCGAACGCCTGATCGACACCAAGCTGCTGGCCACCCTGACCACCGCCGCGCCGCTGGAACAGGCCGTGGCCTGGTGCCTGGACCAGGGCGCGCTGCGCCGCCACGCCGACCGGGTGGTGCAGCGCCTGGACGCGGCGCGGGCGCGCACCGTGGCGCTGGCGCTGGCGGCGGGCTGTCGGTTTGTGGCGCCGCCGCAGGGCTTGTTCGGCTGGCTCGACGTCGGCACCGACACCGAGGCCCTGGCACAAGTGCTGCTTGACGAGGGCTGGCTCGTGGCCCCGGGCACGCTGTTTCACGCCACGCCCCGGCCCACCAGCCTGATGCGGGTGAACTTCGCCACCGCCCAAGACGCGCGCTTCTGGCACCGAATCGGGCCGCTGATTCGAGCGAAGGACACATCCGGTAACGTTTGAAACAGATGGGCTTCGTCAAATGTCACGATGTAACCGCTTTAATCATCCTTAACACCAGTTCCGCCTCGTACACCTTCCCGCCCAGGCGATCAAGCCGTGACCTTCGAACCCACCCAGCCCTCCGACGCGGCGGAGTTGATGCGCATCAGCGCCTTCAGGCGCTACCTGCATGACGACAGCGGCACCGACAGCGAGTCGGCGCGGCTGAGCACACGTCTGTCGGCCCTGAACCCTTCCCTGGTGCAGGACCTGCGTCGCTTCGAGGCCCCAGCCGGCCCGGCCCCGGCCCTCGAACTGCTCGAGGTGATGGCCGCCGCGGTGCGCCATGGCCGGCGCCTGCGCATGCACCTGCAGCACGACATGCGCACCCTGCCGCTGACGGTGTTCCCGGCCGAACGGCTGGTGCACTGCCCGCTGCCCATGCACCTGCTCATGGAACTGCGGCTGGCAGACCTGCAGGTGCTTCACGTCGAGCCCGCCGTGCTCGGCGTGCCCAGCGACGGACCGGGCACACGCCTGGCCGAGAGCCACCTGTATTCGCCGCTGGGCCCGTGGTTGTGGGAGCTGTCGCTGCGTGGCGCCCGCGAAGACCTGCTGCCGGAAGTGGCGGGCACGGCCGCCTACCGCGTGGCCCCGGGTGCCGACCTCGCCGGGCTGGGCCTGGCCGGCACCCTGGCCGCCGCCGTGCAGAGGCTGCAGCGTGACAACGCCAACCTGCGCGACATCGTGGCCTGGCCCGGCTTCGACCGCAGCCGCGCCATGCGCCTGCTGAACGCCTTGTACCTGCAGGCTGCGCTGATCATCAGCCGCACCCACCCTGCCGCGCACAGCGAGCCACGGCTGCGGCCCTGAAGCTCGGGGCCAGCCTGGCCTTCAGCCCAGCCGGCCCAGCACCAGCAGCCACAGCGACGCGGTGGCCACGAACCCCAGCGTCGAAAACACGATCGTCGCGTTGGCTTCGGCCTCGAGCGTGGCATAGCGCTGCGCGAAGATCAGCACGTTGCTACCCGCCGGCAGCGCCGCCATCATCACCGCCACCTGCAGCGGCAGGCCCGACAGGCCGAAGCCCCAGTGCGCCACGCCCAGCACCACCGCCGGCAGCAGCAGCAGCTTGAGCAGCGACAGCCGCAAGGCCCCCGCCGCGCGGCCCTGCAGCCCGTGATACGCCAGGGTCATGCCGATCAGCACCAGGCACACCGGCACCACCGCCGAGCCCAGCGTGGCCAGGGTCTCGTCGGCCACCGGGTGCAGCCCCAGGCCGCTGGCGTTCCAGGCCAGACCCGCCAGCACCGGCAGCACCACCGGGTGGACGATGGTGTTGCGCGCCGTCGCCGCCAGTGTGTGCAGCAGGCGGCCGGACCCTGCGTTGCCGGCGCGCGCCAGGTCCAGCTCGGCCAGCACCGTCAGCACCGACAGCAAGGCCAGGGCGTGCAGGCTCACCAGGGCGATGTGGATGCCCAGCCCGGCTTCGCCGAACAGCGCCGCGGCCAGGGGGATGCCGACCTGGACCGAGTTGCCGAAACAGGCGCCGATGGCGCGCACGGCGGGCGCCGCCGCACCGTCGGCCTGCCCGCCCGGCCGCAGGCGCTGCCAGGCATAGACCGCGCACACCACGGCCAACACCGGCACGAAGAACGCGACCACCGTGGGCCAGGGCATGGTGGCGAAGTCCAGCCGCACCGTCGTGCGGAACAACAGCGCCGGCACGAAGATGAAGAGCGCGGCGTGGCCCAGCACCCGCGCCGGGTCCTGCTGCGCGCTGCCGAGCCAGCGCATGCGGCCCGCAGCGAAACCCAGGCCGACCATCACGAAGATGGCCAGCAGCTTGTAGAACACGACGACCGTCATGCCACGGGGTTCACGGCGGCCCGCTCCTGCGGGGCGGGCGCGGTGTTCGGTGGGGTCAGGCGACGGCCTTCTTCGCAGCGGCCTTCTTGGCCGCCGCCTTGGCTGCCGTCTTCGCCGGCACCTTGGCGGCGCGGGGCTCAAATTCGAAGCTCACCTTGCCTTCCTTGGCGTCGTAGGCCAGGAAGGCCTTGAACTTGCGCCGCGTCTTGTTGCTGACGAAGTTCTCGAGCAGGTCGGTCTTGCCGGTGGCCAGCAGCTTGGTCACCTGCTCGCGTTCAACGGGCTGCTGCAGGATGATCTTGCCGCTCTTGAAGTCGCAGGTGACGGGTGCGCCCACGGCGTGTTCGCACACGTAGTTGCTGCCATGTTCGAAGACATGGCTCTTGCACTTGGGGCAGTTGCCCAGGCTCTGCTGGCCGCTGAAGTCGACCGGTTCGCCGTCGCCTTCGCCGTTCTTCGCGTCGTCGCCGAAGTCGAACTCGAGCTTCCAGTTGTTGATCTCCTCGTCGAAGGCCAGCTTCATTTCCGCCGTGAAAGGCCATCCGGCCTTGCTGCGGAAGCCCTCGAGCGGGCCGATCTTCTTGTCGCGCAGGAAAGCCTCGACTTCGGCGGTCTCGAAGGCCCGGCCGGCCGGAATCTTGGTGATGGAAAAGCCACAGCCTTCTTCGGCACTGCCCGCACCCATGCAGGTGAAGCGGCGGTAGTTCTCCTTGACCACGCCGCCGCAGTTCGGGCACGGCGTGCTCAGCGTGGCGTAGTCGCCGGGGATGGTGTCGCGGTCGTATTCCTTGGCCTTCTTGACGATGCGCTCGGCCATCTTCGCGATGCCGGCCATGAATTCGTCGCGCTTCAGCCGCCCTTGCTCCATTTCCGACAGCTGGTATTCCCATTGCCCGGTGAGTTCTGGCCGGGTCAGGTCCTCGATGGCCAGGCCGCGCAGCAGTGTCATCAGCTGGAAGGCCTTGGCCGTGGGCACGAGTTCGCGGCCGTCGCGCAGCATGTACTTCTCGGCAATCAAGCCCTCGATCGTCTGTGCCCGCGTGGCCGGCGTGCCCAGGCCCTTTTCCTTCATCGCGTCGCGCAGGTCCTCGTCCTCGATCAGCTTGCCCGCGCCTTCCATGGCGCTGAGCAGCGTGGCTTCGGTGTAGCGCGCCGGGGGCTTGGTCTTCAGGGCGGCCACGTCCACGCTTTCGGCCTGGACCATCTCGCCCGGAGCCACGGCCACCAGGTTGGCGTCGTCTTCCTGGATTTCCTTGCCGTAGACCGCGAGCCAGCCCGGCTTGACCAGCACCTTGCCGTTGGTCTGGAACTTGTAGGCCTTGCCCGCGGCTTCCACCGTGCTGATGCGGGTGGTGACCATGAACTCGGCCGAAGGGTAGAACACCGCGATGAAGCGCTTGACGACCAGGTCGTAGAGCTTGGCCTCGATCTCGGTCAGGCTCTTCGGGGCCTGCAGCGTGGGAATGATGGCGAAGTGGTCGGAGACCTTGGCGTTGTCGAACACGCGCTTCATCGGCTTGATGTAGCCCTCGTTCAGGCCGAAGCGCGCGTGGCGTGCCAGCTCGCGCAGCGGCCCGGGCAGGTCTTCGCTGGCGATCATCTCGAAGGTGCTCTTCACAGTGGCCACGTAGTCCTCGGGCAGGGCGCGGCTGTCGGTGCGCGGGTAGGTCAGCACCTTGTGCTTCTCGTACAGCGCCTGGGCCAGGCTGAGCGTGGTCTTGGCGGAAAAGCCGAAGCGCGAGTTGGCTTCGCGCTGCAGCGTCGTCAGGTCGTACAGCAGCGGGCTGGCCTGGGTGCTGGGCTTGGCCTCTTCGCTGACGCTGGCGGGCTGGCCCAGGCAGGCCGCGCGGATGGTCTCGGGCGTGGCGGCGTCCCACAGGCGGTCGGCGCGCGTGTCCGCGTCATCGGAGTTCTTCTTGAACCCGGGGTCGAACCACTTGCCGTCGTACTGCCCGGCCTGGGCGTCGAAGGTGGCCTTCACTTCCCAGTAGGGGCGGCTCACGTGCTTGCGGATCTTCTCCTCGCGTTCGACCACGATCGACAGCGTGGGCGTCTGCACCCGGCCCACGGTGGTGAGGAAGAAGCCGCCGTCGCGGCTGTTGAAGGCGGTCATGGCGCGCGTGCCGTTGATGCCCACCAGCCAGTCGGCCTCGCTGCGGCTGCGCGCGGCGTCGGCCAGGCCCTGCATCTGGGCTTCGCTGCGCAGCTTGTCGAAGCCATCGCGAATGGCCTGCGGCGTCATGCTCTGCAGCCACAGGCGGCTGATCGGCTTGGCGGTGGGTTTCTTTTCGCTGTTCGCGGCATATTGAACGATCAGCCGGAAGATGAGCTCGCCCTCCCGCCCGGCGTCGCAGGCGTTGATGATGGCCGTCACGTCCTTGCGCTTGACCAGCTTCACCACCGCATTCAAGCGCGTCTTGGCCTTGTCGATGGGCGCCAGGTCGAAGTGCGGCGGCACCACCGGCAGGTTGGCGAAGCTCCACTTGCCGCGCTTGACGTCGTATTCCTCGGGGGCCTTGATCTCGACCAGGTGGCCCACGGCCGAGGTGACGACGTACTGGTCGCTTTCGAAGTGCTCGGCGAACTTCTCGAACTTGCCGCCGGTGGGCGTCAGCGCGCGCACGATGTCCTGCGCCACGCTGGGCTTCTCCGCAATGATGATCGTCTTGCTCATGTCTTCCTTGTTTCGTCTTCGCTGCGCCGCTGCGGCGTTCCGGGCCAGGCCCGGTGCCTACAATCGCCGCTTTCTCGCGCGCCCGCACGCACCCACACGCGCGCACGCCCATGAATTCAATGTACCGAATGGCCAAGACACCACAAGCTGCCAAAGCCCCCGGCGCCAAAGTCACCCAGGCCGCCAGCGATGCCCGCCGCATCCAGGTGCGCAAGAGCGGGGTCCACGGCAAGGGCGTCTTCGCGCTTCGTGCCATTCCCGCCGGTACGCGCCTGATCGAATACACCGGCGAACGCATCGACTGGCCCGAGGCCATGCGACGCCATCCGCACGACCCTGCCGACCCCAACCATACCTTCTACTTCAGTCTCGACGACGGCCGGGTCATCGACGCCAACCATGGCGGCAACGCCTCGCGCTGGATCAACCACGCCTGCGACCCGAACTGCGAGGCCGACGAGACCGACGGCCGCGTCTTCATCGACGCCCTGCGCGACCTCGAGGCCGGCGAAGAACTCTTCTACGACTACGGCCTCGTCATCGACGAGCGCTACACGCCCAAGCTGAAGAAGGAATACGAGTGCCGCTGCGGCGCGCCCAACTGCCGGCGCACGATGCTCGCGCCCAAGCGGCGCGGCAGCCGCTGAAGGCGCTGCAGCCCATGCCCTGGCCCACGGCCGAACTGCAGGCCACGCTGCAGGCCCTGCTGCCCGGGCTGCAGGTGCAGGTGCTGGCGCAGACCGATTCGACCAACACCCGCCTCGTCGAACGCGCCCGCAGCGACGCCACGCCCTGCCTGCTGGTGGCCGAAAACCAGACCGCCGGCCGGGGCCGCCTGGGCCGGGCCTGGCAGGCGCGGCCCGGGGCCTCGCTGACCTTTTCGCTGGGCCTGCCGCTGGCGCCGCCGGGCTGGCAGGGGCTGTCGCTGGCGGTGGGGCTGGCGCTGGCCGATGCGCTCGACCCGCCCGGCAGACGACCACCCGGCGTGCCCCCGGCCATCGGCCTGAAGTGGCCGAACGACCTTTGGCTGTGGGACGGCCCCGGCCGCGGCCGCAAGCTCGGCGGGGTGCTCATCGAGACCTCGGGCGGCAGCGCTGGCCGGCACTGCGTGGTGGGCGTCGGCTTGAACATCGCCACGGTCACGGCGCCCGACGGCACGGCCACCGGCTGTCTGCAGGAGGTCCTGCCCGGCGCCACGCCGCAGACCACCCTCGCGGCGGTGGCTGCGCCGCTGCTGCAAGCGTTGTTGCGATTCCAGCTCGAAGGCTTCGGGCCGCAGGTGGGCGCCTATGCCGTGCGCGACCTGCTGCGCGGGCAGCCCGTGCACACCAACGGCGACCCGCCGCTGGCGGGCCTGGCCGACGGGGTCGACGAAGAAGGCGCCTTGCGTGTGCGCGGCCAGGGCCTGCACCGTGTGATCAGCGGGGAAGTCAGCGTTCGCTTCGCCCACACCCCACTGCCGGCGGCGCCTTCATGCTGAGAGGCCTGCTGGTGGCGCTGCTCGCCGCCAACCTGTTTGTCCTGGCCTGGTCGCAGGGCTGGCTGGCGCCCGGCTGGCCCGGGCCGCAGCACGGGCAAGGCGAACCGCAACGCCTGGCCAGCCAGGTTCGGCCCGAATGGGTGCAGGTGCTGCCGGCCAGCGCAGCGGCCAGCCGCGTGGCTGACGCGCGGCAGGCTGCACGGCAGTGCCAGGAGGCCGGCCCGCTGGCCGAAGCCGCCCTGGCGGCTGCCAGCGCTGCCCTGGCCGCCGCCGACCTGCCTGAAGGCAGCTGGTCCCGACGCAACGATGAGTCCGGCGACATCTGGCTGCGTGCCGAAAGCGCCGACGCGGCGCTGCGGGCCCGCTTGCAGGCCTTGCCCGCCAGCGAACTGGCCGGCGGCTTCAGGCCCTGTCGGACGCCTTGAGCGGCTGGCGGGCCAACGCCCAGACCGCCCCGCACAAGAGCAGCAACCAGGGCCACGACGTGGCGCCGCCGCCACCGCCCCCGCCACCGCCTGCATCGACCACCGGCGGGACCGGCACGGCAGGTGGCGTCGGCGTGACGACACCCGGGGCCACCGTCACCGCCAGCTCGCTGCTGGCACTGATGCCCAGGTCGTCGGTCACCGTCAGGCGCACCGTGAAGCTGCCGGCGGCGCTGGGGGTGAGGCTGGCCGTGGCGCCGTTGACCGCCCCGCTGAAGTTGCTGGCGATGCCCCCGCCATTGGCCACCGACCAGGCCCAGGCCACGACCGTGCGGCCCGCGCCGGTGCTGCTGGTGCTGCTGCTGAACTGCACCGGCACGCCGGCCGTGGGGTTGGCAGTGGCAACGGTGATGCGCGCGGCCAGCGACGACACCGCGCCCACCGCCGCACCGGCGTCGAGCATGCCGGCACCGCAGACGCTGGTGGTGCAGTAGCACTGCAGTTGCTCGACGCTGCTGCTGGGCGCCTGGCACTGGACCACGGGCGCAGGGTCGGGGAAGTTGTCGCCGCCCGTCATGGGGAAGGGGCGCGCCGTGCTTTGCAAGGCCGTGCGCACCTGGGCCGGGCTCAGGCCGGGCTGCGCCGAAAACATCAGGCCGACCGTGCCCGCCACCAGGGGCGAACTGAAGCTGGTGCCCACGGTGATGTCGAAGCTGTTGGTCCAGGTGGACCCGCTGGGCGCCTGGGTGCCGCGGTCGGTGGCCGACAGGATGGGATACAGGCAGGCGTCGCCCGAGCCGATGTTCACGCAGTTGCCGCCGGGGGCGGCGATGGCAATTTCCGGCCCCAAGTCGGAAAACCCGACCTTGGTGCCGACATGGCGCAGGGCCGCCACCGCGATCACGCCGCGGCAGCTGGCGGGCGTGCCCACCGGTCCGCCAGCGCTGTTGCCGGCGGCAGCGACGATGACCACGCCGCGCGCCAGGATCTCGTCGACCACGGCCTGGTAGGAAGCGCTGCAGGCGCCGCTGCCGCCCAGGCTCATGTTCAGCACCTTGGCCGGGTTGGGGTTGTCGGGCACACCCGCCACCGGGATGCCCGCAGCCCAGCGCATGCCGGCCTGGATGTCGCTGTCCACGCCATAGCACTTGCCGAGCACGCGCACGGGCAGCACGCGCACGCCAGGCGCCGTGCCGGCCATGCCCGAGGCGTCGTTGGTCGACGCCCCCACCAGGCCGGCGGTGGCCGTGCCGTGCCAGGAACTGGCGGCGGCAGTGCAGTCGCGGAAGGTGCTCGTGGTGGCTTCGGCCGCCGTGACCCAGTCGCCGGGGTCGCTGGGGTCGCCGTCGCGGCCGCCGCCGTCGTTGGCCACGGTGGCGTTCGTTACGAAGTCGTAGCCCGGCAGCAGCTTGCCGCCGCTGGCCACGCGGCCCAGGTCGGGGTGTTCGAAGCGCACGCCGGTGTCGAGCACGGCCACGACCACGCCGGGGCTGCCGGTGGTGCGCGCCCAGGCGGCCTCGATGTCGATCGACGCCACGGGCCCCTGGGCCAGGGTGGCGGCCGGCGCCCGCAGGTACCACTGGCCGGCGTCGGGGCCGTTGGGCCGGCCGACCTGGCTGGCGTAGAGCGGGTCGTTCGGTGCCGAAAGGCGACGCTTGCGGCCGTTGGGTTCGGCGAATTCCACTTCGGGGTCGGCGGCCAGCTCACGCGCGAGCGTCGCGGCGTCCACGCCCGTGGCACGCAGCACCTGCATGCGTTCGCCCACCGCCATGCCGCTGCGCAGGCTGCGGCCGGTGCGGCTGGCCATCACCTCGGCGCGACGCTGCAGCACATCGGCCACGGCCGTCGTGTCGGCGCGCGCGGCCAGCGCGTGTCGGCGCAGCAGCTGGGCATCGGACTTGAAGCGGACGATGACCTCGCCGTCCACGGCCGAAAGTTCGGCGCGGTTCGGCGCTGCGGCCTGGGCGCCGGTGGAACCGAGCAGCGCGGCCGTCAGCCCGGCCAAGAGCCATAAGGACGGCCGGCGGCGTGCGCTGGCGGGAAGACGAAGAGCAGGGTGGACAGAGGTGGAGCGCATCGGCGGCAGTGTAGGGAGCTTCAGGCGGGCTGTCTGTGGCAGGCCTGCAGGCCAGCGCGGGCGGCCGATGTGACAGGCTGTGACCGCCGGAAGCCTGGCACATGGCAGCACTGCCCTCGATTTCGGCCGCCCTGCCTGCAACTTGATCGGCACACCCTGGCGCCGCCCACAAAAAAGGCCCGCAGAGGCGGGCCGGTGGAAGCGGTGCGGGGCAGGCGGCGCTTCAGCGCGCCATCACCTGCACCATTTCCAGCACCTTGTTGCTGTAGCCCCATTCGTTGTCGTACCAGGCGACGATCTTCACGAAGGTCTTGTCCAGCGCGATGGACGCATCGGCGTCGAAGACGCTGGTGCAGGGCTCGCCACGGAAGTCGGTGGCCACCACCTTGTCCTCGGTGTAGGCCAGCACGCCCTTCATCGGGCCATTGGCGGCGGCCTTCATCGCCGCGCAGATGTCCTCGAAGCTGGCTTCGTTCACCAGTTCGGCCGTGAGGTCGACCACGCTGACGTCGCTGGTGGGCACGCGGAAGGCCATGCCGGTGAGCTTCTTGTTGAGCTCGGGAATGACCACGCCCACGGCCTTGGCCGCGCCGGTGCTGCTGGGGATGATGTTTTCCAGGATGCCGCGGCCGCCGCGCCAGTCCTTGTTGCTCGGGCCGTCCACGGTCTTCTGCGTGGCGGTGGCCGCATGCACGGTGGTCATCAGGCCGCGCTTGATGCCGAAGCTGTCGTTCAGCACCTTGGCCACCGGGGCCAGGCAGTTGGTGGTGCAGCTGGCGTTGCTGATGATGATCTGGCCAGCGTAGGTCTTGTCGTTCACGCCGTAGACGAACATCGGCGTGTCGTCCTTGCTGGGCGCGCTCTGGATGACCTTCTTCGCACCGGCGTCGATGTGCTTCTGGCAAGTGTCCTTGGTCAGGAACAGGCCGGTGGCCTCGACGACGATGTCGGCGCCGATGTCGCCCCAGGCCAGCAAAGCCGGGTCCTTGTGCGCGGTCAGGCGGATCTTCCTGCCGTTGACGATGAGGGTGTGGCCGTCGACCGCGATGTCGCCCTTGAAGCGGCCGTGCACGCTGTCGTAGCGCAGCATGTAGGCCAGGTAGTCGGGCTCGAGCAGGTCGTTGATGCCGACGATCTCGATCTCGGGGAAGTTCTGCACGGCGGCGCGGAACACCATGCGACCGATGCGGCCGAAGCCGTTGATGCCAACCTTGATCGTCATACGAAATCTCCTTGGGGTTACTTGGACAGAACCTTGCGCACGACAGCCGAGAGGTTCTCCGACGTCAGCTTGAAGTGCTTGAACAACGCCGGTGCCGGGGCACTTTCGCCGTAGGTGTCGATGCCGAGCACCGCGGCGCAGCCGTACTTCCACCAGCCGTCGGTGACCCCTGCTTCCACCGCCACGCGCGGCACGCCGGCGGGCAGCACGGACTTCTTGTAGGCCAGGCTCTGGCGGTCGAAGACGTTGGTGCTGGGCATGCTGACCACACGCACCGCGATCTTCAGCTTGGCCAGCTCGGCCTGGGCGTGCAGGGCCAGCTGCACCTCGCTGCCGGTGGCGATGATCACGGCCTGCGCCTTCTTCTTCAGGCCCACCTCGCCGGGTTCGGCGAGCACGTAGGCGCCCTTGGCGATGTCGTCGAGCGCGGCCTTGGGCAGGTAGGGCAGGTTCTGGCGGCTGAGCAGCAGCGCGCTGGGGCGTGCGGCGTTGGACAGCGCCATGGTCCAGGCCACCGTGGTCTCGGCCGTGTCGGCCGGGCGCCAGACGTCCAGGTTCGGCATCAGGCGCAGGCTGGCGGCGTGTTCGACGCTCTGGTGGGTGGGGCCGTCTTCGCCCAGCCCGATGCTGTCGTGCGTGAACACATGGATCACCCGCTTCTTCATGAGCGCGGCCATGCGAATGGCGTTGCGGCTGTAGTCGCTGAAGGTGAGGAAGGTGCCGCCGTAGGGGATGTAGCCGCCGTGCAGGGCCAGGCCGTTCATGATGGCGGCCATGCCGAACTCGCGCACGCCGTAATTGATGTGGCGGCCGGCGTTCGGCGTGCCCTGCTCGTCGAAGCGCAGGGGCGAGGTCGACGCGGTGTTGGTGAGGTTCGAGCCCGTCAGGTCGGCGCTGCCGCCGAGCATTTCGGGCAGGGCCTTCGTGAAAGCTTCCAGCGCGATCTGGCTGGCCTTGCGGCTGGCCACGGTCTCGGCCTGGGTGTGCGCGGCGATGGCGGCGTCCACCGCCACCTGCGCGAAGTTCGCCGGCAGCTCGCCGCGCATGCGGCGCTGGAATTCGGCCGCGAGGTCGGGATGGGCGCTGCGGTAGGCGGCGAAGCGGGTGTCCCACTCGGCCTGGGCCGCGGCACCGGCGGCCTTGGCGTCCCAGGCCGCATAGGCGGCCTCGGGCATGACGAAGGGCTCGTGCGCCCAGCCCAGGGCTTCGCGCGTGAGCTGGATCTCGTCGGCGCCCAGTGCTTCGCCGTGCGCCTTGGCGGTGCCGCCGCGGTTCGGGCTGCCCTTGCCGATGGTGGTCTTGCAGATGATGAGCGTGGGCTGGGTGGCGCTGGCCTTGGCCCGGGCCAGGGCGGCGTCGACCGCCGCCACGTCGTGGCCGTCGACCGGGCCCAGCACGTTCCAGCCGTAGCTGGCAAAGCGCCCCGCCGCGTCGTCCACGTACCAGGGCGCCACCTTGCCGTCGATGCTGATGCCGTTGTCGTCGTACAGCGCCACCAGCTTGTTCAGCTTCCAGGCGCCGGCCAACGCGCAGGCCTCGTGGCTGATGCCTTCCATCAGGCAGCCGTCGCCCATGAAGGCATAGGTGCGGTGGTCGACGACGCTGTGGCCGGGGCGGTTGAATTCCGCGGCCAGCAGCTTCTCGGCCAGCGCCATGCCGACCGCGTTGGTGATGCCCTGGCCGAGCGGGCCGGTGGTGGTCTCGACGCCGGGGGTGATGTCGACTTCGGGGTGGCCAGGGGTCTTGCTGTGCAGCTGGCGGAAACTGCGCAGCTCGCTCATCGGCAGGTCGTAGCCGCTCAGGTGCAGCAGGGCATAGATGAGCATGCTGCCGTGGCCGTTGCTCAGCACGAAGCGGTCGCGGTCGGCCCAGTGCGGGTTCGCCGGGTTGTGCCTCAGGTGCCGGCCCCACAGCGCCACGGCGATGTCGGCCATGCCCATGGGTGCGCCGGGGTGGCCGCTGTTGGCCTGCTGGACGGCGTCCATTGCGAGGGCGCGGATGGCATTGGCCATCAACGAGGTGTCGGCTTCGAGCACGGGCATGGCAGGGCAGATCCGGTTCAGTCAGGGGAGCCCTGGATTCTAGGTGCCGGCCCTCCGTCGTAAGCTCCCGCCCATGCAAGGCCTGCACCTGACCGCCGACCTGCGCCACTGCGCCACCCGGCAACCGGCCTTCACCGAGCCCGAGGCCCTGCGCCGGCTGTGCCTGAACGCCGTGGCCGGCGCCGGCCTGCAGGCCGTGGGCGAGCTGTTCCACCGTTTCCCGCCACCGGGCGGCGTGACCGGCGTGGTGCTGCTGGCCGAGTCGCACCTGGCGGTGCACACCTGGCCGGAACTGGCGGCGGTGACGCTGGACCTCTACGTCTGCAACCTCGGGCGCGACAACAGCGACGCCGCAGAAAAAGCAATGGCGGCCCTGGTGGCCGCCTTCGAACCCGCCACGGTGCAGCGCCAGGCGCTGCACCGCGGGCAGGCGGTGGGTTGAGGGTTCAGCCGGCCGTCATGCGCTTGCTGGGGTCGTAGCCGATGATGCCGCCGTCGTTGCGCGTGATCACCACCGTGGCCGAGCGCGGCCGGGCGCTTGCGCCACCCGGGCCGTAGCCGAGGTTGCCCGGAAAGTTGCTTTCGAACGGACCGTTCAGCGTGGTGGGCGTCAGGGCCGTGCTCGGCGGCACCGCACCGGCGCGGCCGGTGTTCTCGCCCGGATGCTGCACGTTGATGAACAGCGCCTTGCCGTCGGGCGTCTCGGTCAGGCCGGTGATCTCGGCGCCGCGCGGGGCCACGAACATGCGCTTGAGCGTCGCTTCGCTCATCGGCCGGCCGGCGAAGGTGCGGATGGTCACGGGTGCCGTCACGGCCTGGTTGGGGCTGCCGGAAGGCAGGTTGACGACGTCGACCGGCCTCCCGTCGCCGTAGCGGCCGGGGATGGCTGCGAGCAGCTGCGCATTGCTGCGGTCGGTGAAGGTGTTGTCGTCGGTCTGGATGTACAGGATGCCGGTGACGGCCGAGAACCAGCAGCCGTCGGGCTTGGACATGTCGTTGGCGTCGGTCAGGCGCGACAGGTTCACGTTGGCCTGGTAGTTGGCCTCTTCGGCCGGCGTGTCGGCATTGGCCTGCGCCGCGAACAGGAAGATGTCCCAGCGGAAGGTGAGCGCACCGGCGTCGTCGCCGTCTTCACGGATGCGCACGATGTGGCCGTTGACGTTGCCACGTTGGTTGGCCACCGCCGGCCCCTGGCTGGTGGCGCCCTTGGTGTCGCGCCAGTAGCGCGGGTTGGCGGCGTCCAGCGGCGGGTTGGGCACGTTGTTGCCGCTGTTGCCGGTGTTGCCGCGGTTCGGGTTCTCGGTCATGGTGATGTAGATCTCACCGTTAAACGGGTTCACCGCGGTCCACTCCGGGCGGTCCATGCGCGTGGCGCCACAGGCGCCGGCGGCCAGCCGCGTGTTCACGCAGATGTCGGCCAGGTCCTGGAACTGGTAGCCCTCGGGGTTATTGGCCGACACCGGCACGCCGGCCGCGACCTTCGGGTTGGCCAGGATCAGCGGCTCCCAGCGGCCGGTGCCGTCGGCGTTGAACACGGCGGCGTAGTTCGTGCCCTTGTCCAGGTACTTGTCGCCTGCCGACATGCCACCGCGGCGGGCGTCCAGCGGGTTCCACTTCGCGTCGCTGACGTACTTGTAGACGTATTCGTTCTGCGAGTCGCAGCCGATGTAGAAGGCGATCGGGCGGCCGGGCTTCGGGTTGCTGCTCCAGGCGCCTTCGTTGGCGCGGCGGCCCATGCCGGTGCGCTTCTTCGGGCGCGCCAGCGGGTCGTAGGGGTCCACTTCCAGGATGTAGCCGAAGGCGTTGTGCTCGTTGCGGAAGTCGTCGGTGGCGCTGGCGCCGGTGACGCTGCAGTTGAAGCGGCTGTACTCGGTGTTGCTGGCATCGGCCGGCACCACGCTGGCCCACTTGCGGTGGGCAAAACCGGCCGTGCCGGGGCGGATGCCGTTGCGCAACAACTGGGTGTTCTCGCGCTGCGTGCGACGGGTGTCGTCGCCGGCTTCGCGCAGGAAGTAGCCGGCCCAGTTCTCCTCGCAGGCCAGGTAGGTGCCCCAGGGCGTGACGCCGTGGCCGCAGTGGTTCAGCGTGCCGCGGACCGTCAGGCCCTGCGGGGAGAACTTCGTCTTGACGTAGTTCGAACCGCGCACCGGGCCGGCGATCTCGACGACCGTGCGGCCGGTGATGCGGCGGTTGTAGCGCGAGTTCACCTGGCGCACGAACTGGCCACCGACCTGGCGCATCTCGACCACCGACACGCCGTGGGCGTCGAGTTCCTTGATGACTTCGCCTTCGGGCCGCGGCGCCGTGCCGCCGATGTTGGTTTCGCCCTGCGGGTGCAGAAACTGCGCCGTACCGGTGATGTTCTCGTGGTTCACGCACAGCAGGCCGCGGGTGCTGCTGCTGCGGTCGGGCACGTCGGCCATCGGGCTCAGGCCGAACCAGTTCATGCCGTCGTGGTGGTCGCCGGCGCGCAGGTCGTAGCGCTCTTCGCTGCCGTCGCCCACGTACTCGGGCACGTTCGGGCTGAGGCTGTCGCCGGTGGCGTAGATCACCGTGGCGGTGTAGCCGGCCGCGACGCGGATGTCGTCGGCGATGGAACGCGCCACGGGTTCGAAGTCGAGCATGGGCGCGCCGAGGGCTTTGCTGCTTTCGCGGACCTGGGCCTGGGCATCGCCGGCGGCGGTCAGCGCCACGCTGCCGAAGCCGGCCATGGCCATGGCACCGACGCCGCCCTTGATGACGTCGCGGCGGCTGATGCGCTCGGCCACCAGATCCTTCAGATGCGGCGCGGTGCTGGGGTTGTTGTCGTCGCGGTCGTCGGGGTCGACGAGCTCGATCGCGTTCAGTTCGGTCGGGTGGATGGTGTTCATGCAAAAACCTCTCAGCGGGTGGCCGACTTGCGGCGAACGGTGAATACGACGGCGCCCAGGCCGGCCAGCAGCAGGGCATAGGTGCCCGGCTCGGGCACGACGCTGGCGCTGTAGACGGTGACGCCGCTGTCGAGATAGGTGGTCAGCGGGCTGCCGGTGGTGTTGGTGACCGTGAGGCTCAACGCGCCCAGGTCGTTCAGGCTGTAGCTGCCGGCCATGCCGGTGCTGGCAGGGCCGCCCAGTTCACGCAGCGACTCGTTGGCGCCCACGGCCAGCAGGCCGCTGGCGAAGCTGTAGAAGTCGCCCGTGCTGTAGTTGGCCGGAAAGGCCGGGTTGGTGCCGGAAACGGACAGCAGCAGCGCGCCCTGGAAGGTGACGCTGGCACCGGCGGCCAGGCTGAAGAAGGAACGCGCGAAGCTGGTGGCTTCGGCCTTGCCGCTGTCGGCCACCAGGGCGCTGGCCGACAGGTTGGCCGCCAGCGGGCTGCCAAAGGTGAAGGCGTTGCCGAAGGTGCCACCAGCGTTCGCGCCGGCGGTGGAAGCGGGAACGCCCGGGCCGGTGGCGATGTCGTCCGCACTCACCGCCGGGCCGTAGCCCGGGCTGAAGATGCCGGCGGCAAACTCGAAGCCGGTGAACGCGGCGGCCTTGGCCGAGCTGTCGGCGCTGGACACTGGGCTCGCCAGCCACGCGAATCCCGGACCGGCGATGACGTTGAAGGACAGCGAGGCGGAGGCGCCGCTGTTGGCGTGTGCGGCGGGTGCAGCCAGAGCCAGCACCAGAGGTGCGGCGGCCAGCAGTGCAAGGTGTTTCATGGGGTGCTTTCGCGGCAGTCGTGACAGGAGCCACGAATGCTCGCGACGCCCCATGACGGTCCTGTGTCAGACCCCCCCGCGCATACGGGATGCGCGCATGCCAGCGCGCATCAAAACCGGGTCAGTCGGCCAGCGGCTGCGTGATGGCCTCGATGCGGGCCATCACCTCGGGCGTCAGCTTGTCGATGACCGCCAGCGCGCCCAGGTTCTGCTGCAGCTGGGACAGCTTCGAGGCCCCGGTGATGACGGTGCTGACACGCGGGTTCTTCGCCACCCAGGCCAGCGACAGTTGCGCCAGCGACGCCCCCAGCTCTTCGGCGATGGGCATCAGCTGGGCGACGGCGTTGTTCTTCTCGACGCTGAGCAGGTTGTCGCGCAGGAAGGCCATGTTCTCCATCGCGCCGCGGCTGCCTTCGGGCACGCCGCCGCGGTACTTGCCGGTGAGCAACCCGCTGGCCAGCGGGCTCCAGGTCGTCAGGCCCAGGCCGATGTCTTCGTAGAGACGGTTGTATTCCTTCTCGACGCGCTTGCGGTGGAACAGGTTGTATTCGGGCTGCTCCATCACGGGCCGGTGCCAGCCGTGGCGGTCGGCCAGGTGCCAGGCGGCGTGGATGTCCGAAGCACTCCACTCGCTGGTGCCCCAGTAGAGCGCCTTGCCCTGGGTGATGATGTCGCTCATGGCGCGCACGGTTTCCTCGATGGGCGTGTGCGGGTCGGGGCGGTGGCAGTAGATCAGGTCGATGAAGTCCAGGCCCATGCGCTGCAGGCTGCCGTCGATGGCCTGCATCAGGTACTTGCGGTTCAGCGTGTTCTTGCGGTTGATGCCCTCGGCCTGGCCGGCCAGGCCCCAGAAGAACTTGGTGCTGACGACATAGTTCAGTCGCGGCCAGGCCAGCTGCTTGATGGCGGCGCCCATCACCTCTTCGCTGCGGCCGGCGGCATAAACCTCGGCGTTGTCGAAGAAGTTGATACCGGCGTCGAAGGCCGCGGCCATCATCTCGGTGGCCGACTTGGTGTCGACCTGGTTGTGATACGTGACCCAGCTGCCCAGCGACAGGGTGCTGACGCGCAGGCCACTGCGGCCCAGGCGGCGGTAGGTCATGGGGGTGGTGCTCATGGTGTGTGCCTCGTTGTCTTCGAATGGGGGATGGAACGTCAGCCGCGGGAGCCCAGGGCTTCCCAGCGCTCCAGTGCGGCCAGCAATTCATCGTCCAGGGTGCCCATGCGTGTCTGTGCGGTGGCCACGTTCTGCGGCTCGCGGGCGTAGAAGCCGGCGTCGGCCAGACGTTCGGCCAGGGCCTTCTGTTCGGCTTCCAGCGCTTCGATGCGCGCCGGCAGGCCTTCCAGTTCACGCTGTTCCTTGTAGCTGAGCTTGCGCGGCGAGACAGCGGCGGCAGGCGCCGGACTGTTGCCGCGGGTCGCGGCGCCGCCGGCAGATGCCGGGGCAGGCGCAGTGGCCGACGCTGCTGCCGGCGCACTGCCGGCCAGGGCCACGCGCGTGCGTTCCCGCTGCGTCTTCCAGTCTTCGTAGCCACCTTCGTATTCACGCCACAGGCCGGGCCGGCCGCCATACGCCGGGTCGCCTTCCCAGGCGATGGTGCTGGTCACCGCGTTGTCCAGGAAACGCCGGTCGTGACTGACCAGGAAAACTGTGCCGCTGTAGCTTTGCAGCAGTTCTTCCAGCAGCTCCAGCGTCTCGATGTCGAGGTCGTTGGTGGGTTCGTCCAGCACCAGCACGTTGGCCGGCAGGGCGAACAGGCGGGCGAGCAGCAGCCGGTTGCGTTCACCGCCCGACAGCGTGCGCACCGGTGAGTTGGCGCGCGCGGGCGAAAACAGGAAATCGGTCAGATAGCTCATCACGTGCTTGCGCGAGGTGCCGGTCTCGATCCATTCGCTGCCGGGGCTGATGGTGTCCACCAGGGTCGCGTCGAGGTTCAGCCCGGCACGCATCTGGTCGAAGTAGGCCACCTGCAAACGCGTGCCCTGGCGCACGCTGCCGCTGCTGGGCTGCAGTTCGCCCAGGATCAGCTTCAAGAGCGTGGTCTTGCCCGCGCCGTTGGGGCCGATGAGGCCGACCTTGTCGCCGCGCAGGATGGTGGCGCTGAACTTGTCGACGAGCAGCTTGTCGCCGAAGCGCATGCCCACGTCCTTGAGCTCGGCCACGATCTTGCCCGGCGGCAGGCCGGCGTCGAGCTCCAGCCGCACCGCGCCCAGCTGTTCACGCCGGGCCACGCGCTGCGCGCGCAGCACCTGCAGCCGGGCGATGCGCCCCACGCTGCGGGTACGGCGCGCCTCCACGCCCTTGCGCACCCACACCTCTTCCTGCGCCAGCAGCTTGTCGGCGCGCGCGGCGGCCAGGGCTTCGTTCTCGATCTCGCGCTGCTTGGCGGCTTCGAAGGCCGGGAACTTGCCGGGGTAGCTGCGCAGCTGCCCGCGGTCGAGCTCCACGATGCGGGTGGCCACGGCGTCGACGAAGGCCCGGTCGTGGGACACCAGCACGAGCGCGCCGCGCCAGTCGTTCAGCAGGTCCTGCAGCCATTCGATGGCGTCGATGTCCAGGTGGTTGGTCGGCTCGTCCAGCAGCAGCAGTTCGGGACTAGCCACCAACGCGCGCGCCAGCGCCACGCGCTTCTTGGTGCCGCCCGACAGCGATTCGACCAACGCCGATGCGTCCAGGTGCAGGCGCTGCAGGGCCTGGTCGACGCGCTGTTCCCAGGTCCAGCCGTCCAGCGCCTCGATGCGGGTCTGCAGGGCGTCCAGGTCTTCGCTGCTGTCGTGCGCTTCGTAGCGGGCGCGCAGTTCACGCGCTTCGGCCACGCCTTCGCCCACGGCGTCGAAGACGCTGATGCCGGGCTCGAACTGCGGTTCCTGGGCCACGTAGACGCGGCGCAGGCCGGTCTGCAGCTGCAGCACACCGTCGTCGGGCTTGTCCAACCCGGCCAGGATCTTCAGCAGGCTGGACTTGCCCGTGCCGTTGCGGCCGATGAGCGCCAGGCGTTCGCCGGTGTCGATGGACAGGCCGGCGCCGTCGAGCAGGGGCACATGGCCGAAAGCGAGGTGGGCGTTGGAAAGAGTCAGCAAGGCCATTCAGGTCGCCCAGTTCTCGAGGCGCAGATTCGGAACCCGCGCAAATTCGCGTGTGTTGTGGGTCACCAGCGTCGCACCCAGGGCGTGGGCATGGGCGGCGATCTGCGTGTCGTAAGGGCCGATGGGCGTGCCCTGGCCGTGCAGCCAGGCGCGCATGGCGCCGAAGATTTCTGCAGCATTCAGCTCGAAGGGCGCCACTTCCAGCGGCGCCAGGAAGTGGCGCAATGCTCGCAGGTTGCGTTCTGAACCCGTTCGCGCCACGCCATAGAAGAGCTCGGCCGCCGTCACCGACGAAATGCCCAAGCCTTCTGGCAAGTGCTGTTCGAAGCGCTGCAGAACGGCGGCCGGGCGTTCGTTGATGACGTAGATGCAGATGTCGGTGTCCAGCATGTAACGCATGGCGTACCGGGCCTTCAGCGGCGCGGGCGGATGGCAGCGCGTTCTTCGGCCTGGGGCTGTTCACGTTCGATGCGCGTGCCGGTCTCGAACATGTCCAGCGCCTCAATGAGCGTCTGCAGCTTGGCTTCTGGGCGCGGGCTCAGGATGACGTCCTCGCCGACCCGGCGTACGTGCACTTCGGTGCCGGCAAAGCGGAAGTCCTTGGGCAGACGCACCGCCTGGCTGCCGCCATGGGTGAACAGTTTGGCAAGGGACATGGCGGCCTCCTGGGCAGCGGGCTGGGCCTCGAAATATATACGGCGTAGATATTTATTGCCCAGCAGGGCTTCGGTACCTTCCTTGCAAGCGCAGCCCCGCTTTCAGCAGGCCGGTTCCGTCGCCGCCCGCACGGCGTCGTGCACGGCGCGGCTGGCCGCGCGCTGCCAGTCGGGTGCGCCGCCGTGGGCCGCCTGCTCCTGCCGGCAGGCGTCGACCAGCCGGACCAGATGGGCGTCGTCGCTGGCGATGGCGGCCTGCACCAGCACCGGCCAGTCGAGCAGCGGCGCCGCCCGGCCCGGCGCGTCCTGCGCCGCCACCACGGCAGCGGCATAGGCGCGCCAATAGGCGGCCACGGCCGCCGCACCGTCGTCGACGAAGGGCAGCAGCACGCGCAGGGCCTGCGCACTGGTGACGAGCTGCAGCAACGTGAAACTGCCGCCCCGGGCATAACGCTGCGAGCCCAGCCGCGCCAGGCGCGGCAGCGTATCTTCGTCGATCTCCAGGGGCGCCACCGCCGCATCGAATCCGCGCAGCGGTGCGGCGTCGAACATGCGCACGGCCAGGTGGGGTGCGGGGCTCGGCGCCAAGCCCTCCAGGCCCGGCACCAGCTTGGCGGGGTCGCGCACGGGCGTCATGCCCGCCGGCGCGGCCGGCGTCGACCCCAGGTCCATCCAGCGGCAGGCCCAGTAGGCCAGGCCGTCGGCCAGTTCCTCGGGCGCCACGGCCTCGAAGGCACAGGCGACACGACTCATGCCGTGGAAGGCCGCGGCGCCACAGCCCTGCATCAGCGGCGGCAAGACCTGCTGCAAAACGTCGACGATGCCTTCGTGCGCCAGCCATTGCCTGAACAGGTGGCGGTAGGCCGGCCAGGCCCGCGGATCGCCGAACCGGCCGCGCCAGGGGTCGCCGGCAGCCCAGGGTTCGAGGCCCGGGGCTGGGTGAAGGCGCGTCGAATAGCGCTTGCTGAAGTCGACCAGCCGCTGGTCGCTGGCGCCCAGGCGGTGCAGGGCGGCCAGCGCCGTCGACAGCTGGTTGCTGAGGTTGCTGCCGTATTCGGCATCCCAGTGCGTGGCCACGAGCAGGCGGGCCTGCAGCTGTTCGAGCCGCCGCAGTTGCGCCCGCGAGGGTTTGGGCTTGTCGCTCATGCCAGCGCCCCTTCCAGCACGTCGACGAAGCGCCTGGCCACGTCGTAGCCGCTTTGCTGCGTGATTTCCTGGAAGCCGGTGGGGCTGGTGACGTTGATCTCGGTGACGCAGCGGCCGATGATGTCCAGGCCGATCAGCATCAAGCCGCGCGCGGCCAGCACGGCGCCGATGCTGCGCGCCACCTGCGCGTCGTGTTCGTTCAGCGGCTGGGCCACGCCCTTGCCGCCGGCGGCCATGTTGCCGCGGATCTCGGTGCCCTGGGGAATGCGCGCCAGCACGAAGGGCACGGGTTCACCGCCGATGATGAGCACGCGCTTGTCGCCCTGGGTGATCTCGGGCAGGTACTTCTGCACCATCACGGTCTCGGCGCCGTTCTTGTTCAAGGTCTCGATGATGCTGCCCAGGTTCAAGGCGTCGGGGCCGACGCGGAAGATGCCCATGCCGCCCATGCCGTCCAACGGCTTGCAGATGATGTCCTGGTGCTCGGCGTGGAAGCGCTTGATGTCGGAGGCGTCGCGCGTCACCAGGGTCGGGCCGATGAACTGCGGGAACTCCATGATGGCCAGCTTCTCGGGGTGGTCGCGCAGCGCGCTGGCGCGGTTGAAGACCTTCGCCCCTTCGCGTTCGGCCTGGCCCAGCAGGTGGGTGGCGTAGAAGTACTCGCTGTCGAAAGGCGGGTCCTTGCGCATCAGCACGGCGTCGACGTCCATCAGTGGCTGGGGGCGTTCGTCGGGTGCCTGCTGGGCCGCGCTGAACCAGTCCTCGCTGTGGCCGTTGCCGGGGCGGCCGGTGAGCGTGATGTCGCGCACGAAGGCGGTGACGGGCTCGCCGCGTTGCCAGCGCAGGTCCTTGGGTTCGCAGGCCATCAGCGTGTGGCCGCGCGAGGCGGCCTCGCGCATCATGGCGAAGGTGGAATCCTTGTGGGTCTTGAACGAGGCCAGCGGGTCGGCAACGAAGAGCAGTTTCATGGGGCAGGGGCGCGAGGCGCCGGGCTGGAAGCGCCGGCAGTGTTGCACAGCGCCGATGTCGGCAGCTTCAGGTGGCCGGCGTGGCCTCGATACACGCCCTAATGCCCGCCCTAATGCCCGCCCAAATGCCCGCCATCAGGCCCGCCATCAGGCCCGCCGTCATGCCCGCCAACGCTGCACGAAGAGCGTCAGCGCCCCGGCCACCACGCCCCAGAAGGCCGCGCCCACGCCGGCCAGGCTGAGCCCGCTGGCGGTGACGAGGAAGGTGACGAGCGCGGCTTCGCGGGCCGTCTCGTCCTTCATCGCCGTGGCCAGCCCGCCGCCGATGGTGCCCAGCAGCGCGAAACCCGCCACCGCCAGCACCAGTGGCGCCGGAAAGGCGGCGATCAAGCCGACCACCGCGCCGCCCAGCAACCCGAGCACGATGTAGAACACGCCCGCCGCCGCCGCGGCCACCCAGCGACGGGCCGGGTCTTCATGCGCCTCGCGTCCCATGCAGATGGCCGCGGTGATGGCCGCCAGGTTCAGCGCATAGGCGCCGAAGGGCGCCAGCACCAGCGTCGCCAGCCCGGTGACGGCGATCGCCGGCGACACCGGCACCTCGAAGCCGGCGGCGCGCTGTGCGGCCACGCCGGGCAGGTTCTGCGAGGCCATGGTCACCACGAACAGCGGCAGGGCGATCCCGATGGTGGCGGCCAGGCTGAAGGCCGGCAGAGTGAACACCGGTGCCGCCCATTGCCATTGCACCGCCTCGAAGTGCAGCTGGCCCTGCAGCGCGGCCACCACCACGCCGGCCAGCAGCACGCCCGGCACCGCATAACGCGGCCAGAGCCGGCGCCCGGCCAGGTAGGCCAGGAACATCACGAACACCAGCACGAACTCGCGCTGCAGCGAGGTGAAGGCATCGAAGGCAAAACGCGCCAGCACCCCGGCCAGCAGGGCGGCGGCCAGCGACTGGGGAATGCGGTCCATCACGCGCGCGAACCAGCCCGTCGCCCCGGCCAGCGTGATGAGCACGGCACATACCATGAAGGCGCCCACGGCCTCGGCCATGCCCAGGCCGCTGCCCGCCGTGACCAGCAGGGCCGCGCCGGGCGTGGACCAGGCGGTGAGCACCGGCATGCGGTAGTGCAGGCTCAGGCCCAGGCTGGTCAGGCCCATGCCCAGGCCCAAAGCCCAGACCCAGGAGGTGGTCTGCGCCGGCGTGGCGCCGAGCGCCGCCGCGGCCTGGAAGACGATGACCACCGAGCTGGTGAACCCCACCAGCACGGCCACGAAGCCCGCCACCACGGCGGACAGGGACAGGTCCTTCAGCATCACCGGAGACTGGGACTTGCGCCGTCAGAGCTTGCCGTAGAACACCACCGGCCCGGTCGGCTTGCCCGTGGGCGAACCGCCCGGCGGCTCCACGCTGACGGCCATGTGGTCGAGCTGGCTGCCCTTCAGCCCGCCGGGCAGCAGGTCCTTCGGCAGCACCGTGGCGCCGTCGGGCTTGATCAAGCCCAGCGACTGCGGCGGGCCGTCGACGGTGGCCCACCACAGCTGCAGCACCTTGTCCTCGCCCACCGACACCGGCGTGAGCGTGCGGGCCGTGACGGCCCGACCGTCACCACTGAAGCTGGCCACGACGCTGCCGGCCACGGCGTTGTCCTTGCCGGTGGCCTGCAGCACCACCACCACGGGCGCCACCGGGGCCGGCGGGTTGGCCAGCAGCACGCCCAGGGTCAGTGCGGCGATGCTGGCAAAACCCGCCAGGCCGCGCCACCAGGCCAGGCGCTGCCAGCCCACCGGGCTGGCCGCGGGGACGGCACGCGTGGGTGCCGGGGCGGCGGGCCACAAGCGGGCCTCGATGCTCTTCCAGACATGGGGCGAGGGCGGCTCGGGGGGCAATGCCGCGGTCAACGGCATCAAGCGGTCCTGCCAGTCGCGCACGGCGTGCTGCAACGCCGGGTGGCTGGGCAGCAGGGTTTCGAAACGGCTGCGGGCACGGCCACGCAGGGTGCCGGCCACGTATTGGGCGGCCAGCGCGTCGGCGAGAGAGGGGCGTCCGTAGTCCATGGTCACTGCACCTCTTGATTGTCACGAACCACGGCACGCTCCAGGCAGCTCTTCAGCGTCTGCAGGGCTCGGCGAACCCAGCTCTTGACCGTGCCCAGGGGCTGCTTCAGGTGGTCGGCCACCTCGGCATGCGACAGGCCGTCGAAGAAGGCCAGGGCGACGCTCTGGCGCTGGGGCGGACTCAGGTGGTCCATGCAGTGGTTCAGCTCGCGCGCGTCGCTGGCGCGGCCCAGCAGTTCGAGCGGGCCGGGGCTGTGGTCGGCCAGGGCTTCGGCTGCGTCGGGGCGCTCGTCGTCCTCGTCGCGCGTGGTGCTTTCCAGGCGCGGCTGGGTGCCGGCGCGGCGCAGGCTGTCGATGGCGCGGTTGCGTGCGATGTGGGTCAGCCAGGTCAGCGGCTGGCTGCGCGCCGCGTCGAAGGACGCGGCCGCCTTCCAGACCGAGACATACACCTCCTGCAGCAGGTCCTCGGCCTGGGCGCGGTCGCGCTGGATGCGCAGCACCACCGCGAACAGGTGGCCGCTGGTGCGGTCGTAGAGCTGGGCAAAAGCTGTTCGGTCGCCCAGGCCGGCGCGGGCCAGCAGGCCGGACAGTTCGCGGCTGCGTTCGGGCCAGTCGCGTTCATCGGTTTTCATGGGCGGTCCCTACAATCGTGGCCATGGCTTTGGAACAAGAATTCATCCTCACGCTGGCATGCCGCGACGCCAAGGGCATCGTGCACGCTGTTTCGGGCCTGCTGTACCAGGCCGGCTGCAACATCATCGACTCGCAGCAATTCGGCGACCTGCACGGCGAACATGCCACCGGATTGTTCTTCATGCGTGTGCACTTCGAGGCGCCGCCGCAGCTGGCCGACGTGCCAAGGCTGCAGACGCTGTTCGAACACACCCGCCAGCAGTTCGGCATGAGCCTGCACCTGCACGCGCTGGCCAAGCGGGCGCGCGTGCTGCTGATGGTCAGCCAGCACGGCCATTGCCTGAACGACCTGCTGTTCCGCTGGAAGAGCGGTTCGCTGGCGGTGGACGTGGCGGCCATCGTCAGCAACCACCGCACCTACGAAGACCTGGCCGGCAGTTACGGCATCCCGTTCCACCACCTGCCGCTGGCGGGCGGCAGCAGCACCGAGGTGAAGCGGGCGCAAGAGAGCCAGGTCGAAGCCCTGATCGAACGCGAAGCCATCGACCTGGTGGTGCTGGCGCGCTACATGCAGATCCTGAGCCCGGAGTTCTGCCGCGCCCTGGCCGGCCGCGCCATCAACATCCACCACAGCTTCCTGCCCAGCTTCAAGGGTGCGCGGCCCTACTTCCAGGCCCATGCGCGAGGCGTCAAGCTCATCGGCGCCACGGCACATTACGTCACCGCCGACCTGGACGAAGGCCCCATCATCGAGCAGGACGTGCAGCGGGTGGACCACACGCTGTCGGCCGAAGATTTCACCGCGGTGGGCCGCGACATCGAATGCATGGTGCTGGCACGCGCCGTGCGTTGGCATGTCGAACACCGGGTGCTGGTGAATGGCCACAAATCCGTCGTGTTCCGCTGAAGGAAAACTCACATGATGCCGATGCCGATGCCCCGCTCCGTCGCCCTGGCCGGCCTGCTGGCCCTGGCCGCAGTGGCCACGCCCTCCGCCCAGGCCATCAGCAACGGCACGCCGACCACGGCTTTCGCCCCCGTGGGCTTCTTCGGCGTGCAGGTGGCGCCCGACTGGGTGCTGACGGCCAACCACGTGGCCGCGGCGTTTTTTCCCATCGACGCGGGCACCATCGCCTTCGCCAACGGCTTCGGTGAGCGCAACGTCATCGCCCGCTTCGACGCTCCGGGCGCGGGGCCGTTTCCAGCGAACGACCTGAGCCTGCTGCGCCTGGCACCGGGCACGGGACTGGGCAGCGGTTTCTTCCAGCCGGTGAGCAGCGACCTGTTCTCCACGGGCACCTTCCCGGCGCTCGACGTCACCATCGTCAGCGCCGCCAATAGCAGCCTGCCGCGCGCCTACGGCCACAGCACGGTGAGCGAATTCGCCACCCAGATCGACCCCGACGACGCCGGCCCGCTGGGCCCGGTCACGGCCAACTACCTGCTCAGCCATGACGCACAGGTCTACGTGCAGTCGGGCGACAGCGGCGGCGGCCTGTTCCTGGGCCAGGTGACCGACAGCGGCGGTGCGCCGCTGCTGGGGCTGAGCTCGGCCCAGCTGGGCGAGGAAGGCCAGCCACCCACCGGCTCGGGCTTCGTGCACCTGGCGGTCTACCGCGGCTGGATCGACGCCACCCTGGCCACCGCCGCGGGCAACACCCAGCAGATCCAGTGGGTCAGCAGCGTGCCCGAGCCCGGCGCCTGGGTGCTGTGGGGCCTGGGTCTGGCGGCACTCGCATCCTGCTGGCGGCGGAGCGCCGCCAGCCGCGCCTAGGTCTGGGGCATGACACGCGCCGTGCCCCCGGTGGCCAGTCTGGCCGGTACGCCAGACGAACTGGAGGCACGCCTGTATGAAGCCCTGCAACGCGGCGACCTGGAACTGCTGATGTCGCTGTGGGCCGACGACGACGAAGTCATGTGCGTGCACCCCGGCGGCCCGCGCGTGGTGGGGCTCGGCGCCATCCGAGCCAGCTTCGAAGCCATCTTCGCCAACGGCGGCATCCCGGTGCAGCCCGAGCAGGTGCACCGGCTGCACTGGCTGGGCGGCGCGGTGCATCACCTCGTCGAACGCATCAGCGTGACCACGCCCGACGGGGTGCAGACCGCCTGGGCACTGGCCACGAACGTGTACGTCAAGGGTGCGCTGGGCTGGCAACTGGCGGCCCACCATGCCAGCCCTGCAGCACCGCAGGCCCCCACCCTGGGGCCGGACTCGCCGTCCACGCTGCACTAGTGGCCGGGGCTGCCCACGGGCCGTCGTTCGGCCAGACCTACCGGTCACCGGCCTGGCTGCCGGGCGGCAACCTGCAGACGATCTGGGCGGCGCGTCTCTCACGTCCGCACCTGCCCGGCCCTGCCCTGCAATGGCGGCGCGAACGCTGGGACACGCCCGACGGCGACTTCATCGACGTCGACCACAGCCTGCCACCGGCCGGCGCGGCGCCACCGCAACGCCAGCTGGTGCTGTTCCACGGGCTGGAGGGCACCTCGGGCAGCCAGTACGCGCAGGCCTTCGCCAGCGTCGCGCGGCAACGAGGCTGGGCCTATGCGGTGCCGCACTTCCGCGGCTGTTCCGGCGAGCTGAACCGCGCCCCCCGCGCCTACCATTCCGGCGACTTCGAAGAGATCGGCTGGGTGCTGCAGCGCCTGCGCCAGCGCGCCGCGGCGCCGCTGCTGGTGGTGGGCATCTCGCTGGGCGGCAACGCCTTGCTGCGCTGGGCCCAGGAAGCCGGCGACAGCGCTTCGGCCGTGGCCGGCGCAGTGGCCACGGTGTGTTCGCCCATCGACCTGGCAGCGGCCGGCCGGGCCATCGACAGCGGCTTCAACTGGGCCGTGTACTCGCGCATGTTCCTGGCCACGATGAAGCCCAAGGCGCTGGCCAAGTGGCAGCAGCACCCGGGGTTGTTCGACCGCGAGAAGCTGGCCGCGGCGCGCACGCTGTTCGAGTTCGACAACCTGTTCACCGCGCCGCTGCACGGCTTTCGCGACACGCCCGACTACTGGCGGCGCGCCTCGGCCCAGCCGCACCTGGCGCGCGTGCGCATTCCCGCGCTGGTGCTCAACGCCCGCAACGACCCCTTCGTGCCGGCCTCGCACCTGCCCGGTCCGCAGGATGCGGGTCGCTTCGTCACGCTGTGGCAGCCGGCGCAGGGCGGGCACGTGGGCTTCCCGGCCGGGGGCTTTCCCGGCCATACCCTGGCCATGCCCATGGCCGTGGCCGACTGGCTGGCCGAGCACGGCTAGGCGGGCGACACTGCGGCCATGGACGACATCGTGCTCCAGGCCATGCAGAAGTGGCCCAACGTGCCGCACTGCCACGGCTGGCTGGCCCTGGATGCGCGCGGCAACTGGCACATGCGCGACGACCAGGCGCAGGCCGCGGGGCCGTTCCCGCAGGTCAAGGGCAGCCGCATCGAGCACGACAAGCTGCGTGCCTTCATCGAACGCAACTACCTGGCCGACGCCAGCGGCGCGTGGTACTTCCAGAACGGGCCGCAGCGCGTGTTCGTCGACCTGGAAGCCGCGCCCTGGGTGTGGCGCGTGCAGGCCGGGACAGGTTGGCCGCTGATGTCGCACACCGGGCTGCCGGCCACGCTGGAAGCCACTTGGCTGGACGAGCATGGCCGCCTGTTCGCATCGACGAACCTCGGGCTCGGGCTGATCCACACGCTGGACATCGGGCTGGCGGCCGAAGCCCTCGACGCCGGCGCCTGGCCGCAGCCCCAGGCCATGAGTTCTGCCGACATGCCGCAGCGCTTCGGCTATCGCCTGCGGCCGCGGCCGCAGACATCGACGGGTTGAATGAAAACAGGCCACACGGGCTGTACGCCCGATGTGGCCCGCTGGATGTCGCGTCGTCGTGACGCAGTGCCTACTTCGTGGCGCTGGCAGCGGCCTCCGGAGCAGAAGCGGCAGCAGATGGCGCCTGCGGTTCTTCGAACTTCGCACCGGCCTGGTTGGCCATGTAGACCACGGCCCGGCCGATTTCGAGGTCGGTGTATTCGCCGCCACCCTGAGCGCCCATGGCGCCCTTGCCCTTGAGCGCGGAATTGAGCAGGGCGTCGTAGCCGGTCTGGATGCGCGGTGCCCAGGCGGCGGCGTCGGCCAGCTTCGGTGCGCCCGCCGCGCCGGCGTTGTGGCAGGCCGCACATTGCCCGTTGTAGACGACTTCGGCCGCGCGCAACACACGCGGCGCCGAGGCGTCGCGCACCTCGATCTTGCCGATGGGCTGCAGGCGGCGAGCCACCGCTTCAGCGCCCAGGCCGTTGCTGCCGGCGGCCGGCTTGGTGCCGAAATCGACGTAATTGGCCAGCAGCACGATGATGAGGATGGGAATGATGAACGATGCAACCACCGCGGCGATCAGCTGCTTCGGGGTCTTGATCGGCCCTTCGTGGGGACCGTCGTGAGCGGTGTCGTGGGAGTCGTTCATTCGCTGCTCTGGGTGAGGCCCGTCATAGGCCCGGTGGTTTGATGACAAACCCCATGATTATAGGCAGCCACACCACCCCGACGAAGTCGGCTTGCAGGCCGCGGGCCTTGCAGCGCTAGAATGCGCGGTTCGCCGCGACCGTGGTGAAGTGGATATCATTGGGCCCTCCGAAGGCTTAGTCGCAAGTTCGATTCTTGCCGGTCGCGCCAATTCGATACGTGCCTGGGCACCGCCAAGTTGGGGTTCCCCGGGCGCCAGCCGGAGATGGCTCCCGCCATGTCTGCGTTGGAGCCCTTCATCGTGGCGCCCGCCGCGCTGATGCGGATTTCAGACACCAGCGTCCGTAAGTAGCCCTTCGCGAACTTGCTTTCCGGCGCGAGCACCTCGGTCCTGACAGCTTCCGCGAAACCCTGAACCTGGGCCTCCCCAAACTTCTTTAGCGGAAGTTGGCGCCGGCGGCTGATTTCCTGCAACTCGCTTGTCATCTGGTCGATGCGCTTCTGGGCAGCGGTCAAACGCTCCCGAAGCGAGTCGTGCATCTCGGCCTTGCCTTCCTCGACCAGCGCGTACCAGGTGTTGATCTGCTCGGTCGCAAGCGCCATCTGCCGCTGGATCAGCTTCTCGCGCTCGCGATCGGGGGCCTGCAGCTTGGCGATCTGTTCGCGCAACTGCTCCAGCATTGCCAAGATGCGATCCGGCTGCAGGATCTTCTCTGCAACCACGTTTAGGACCGCGACGTCCAGTTCTTCTCTCGGAATGTTGGGCATGTCGCACTTGTCTGAGGCCTTGTAGGCACGCGTTCCGCAGCGGTAGTAGTCATAGTGGCCGCCCTTCCCCGACACTAGGACGAAGCCTGCGCCACAGTGTGCGCACTTCGCCAGCCCAGTCAACAAGGTCGGAGATTGAGCGGCTCGATACTGACTTTTCCCACCGGGCGCGCGCGCTACGCGTAGCGCGGCGGCCTTGTCCCAGTCCTCCTTCGAGACAATCGGTGGGACTTTGGTGATGACCCACTCGCCATCGCGGCGAAGCTCACCAGACCGCGAGTCGCGACGGTTGAAAACGTGCTCGCCGTAGTACGTCGTGGAAGTGACCAAAGTCCAGACCATCTGGCGCGTCCATTCCTTGCCGCGATACGTCTCCCCACGGCGGTTCAACTCCGTGGCAATGCGCTTGATGCCCCACGGCTCGCCCGCTTCACCCGAGATGGCCAACTTGAAGATCGTGCGAACGGCTTCGGCTTCATTCGCATTCGGTTCGAGCTTGCGCTTGAACCCGCCGCGCCCTTTCACATCAGTCCTTACGGCACAGTAGCCAAAAGGAGCCCGTGATCCGTTAAAGTATCCCTGCTGTGCGTTCTCCACCATCGAGCGGCGCACGTTTTTGCCGTTTTCTTTGCTCTGGTACTCATCAAAGCTGGCAAGGATCTGCCTGACCATCTGCCCGCCCTCGTCCTCACTCGTCTGCTGGGTCATACTGATCAGCTTGACTTTGACCCGACGCAGTTGCCTTTCGTAATTGGCCAACGCATAGGCATCGCGAAAGAACCGCGAGAGCGAAAACACAGCCACTGCATCGAACGGGTGATCCGGCGCTGTCGCGTCAGCCATTAGTCGGCGAAGCTCAGGCCGACGATCGTCGGTGCCAGACACACCAAGTTCGCGGTAGACCTCAATGACCTCGTGGCCCTCCCGCTGCGCCCAAGCCGTTAACTGATTCACTTGTCCGTCGATGCTGACGCCTTCGTCGGCTTGGCGACCTGTGCTGACGCGAACGTAAAGTGCGACTTTCATTTCACTCTCCTGTGTCAAAACTCGTCAAGAACTGCCTGCCAGAAGCGTTATCGCTGGGTGAAGAATCGATCTGTATCCTTTGGATGTGATTTCGGTTCTGCGAGTCGGTCAGCAGACGTCACGCCGCTGGGCTTTGCGCTCTTCGCGTCCACGCTCACCAAGGTCTGCTGCACCCAGACGGCCTACCCTTACTGAAAGGCTGTCTTGTCACTGCGCACCGGCCTAGCGGTGGACTAAGGACTTACGGGAGCGCAAGCTCCATGAACAAGGGCGTATTCTGCGTTCCAGGAGTAAGGGATACGACTGCCTTTGCGCTCGGCTTCTCTGGCTCCGCAACTTCGGCTCCAACGGAGCTGTCCAGCAATTCGGTGGTGATTCCTCACGCGTTTGTCCCTCTGGCGTAGTACAGGATGGCAATTCAACTTGGCAAGTCGCTACGGGGTGTTCTGGGAGGTGTTCATTCATACGCTTCACGAGAAGGCCGAGGGCAGGCAGCAGAGCTACTGCCTCGGCGACTCCGGGCGCACGGCGAGGAAGCCCACAGCGAAAATGGATTTCTGCGACATACCTGGCGCGGACAACTTTGATAGCCATCTTTTTGACCGGCGTAGAGTGACTAATCTCGCCCTGGCTGGCGGCCGCACCTTGCGAGATTCAACAACAGGTCCAAGTGAATTCTTGGAGCGCGAGTTGTGAACACCAGCAACGACGCCAACACCTCGGGCATCTTTGATTCCACCTGCAATTGGCTGCCGCAAGAGACAACATCGCTTTTCGGTAGAACCTTCAGGCGTGCGACTACATGGGCTGTCCGGCAGTCATGCTTGCATTGACGCGTTCAATACTTGCAGTCAATGCTCCAGCGAACATGAAACCAAGCACGCGACCGTTGCCGGTCGCTTGACTCCCGCATCAACGCACCTGATTAGCGATGAAGTTCAGCAACCCTGATCCCGCACTCCGGACGCCTGGGTGCGCGGACCAGCGCGCACAGAAGGCCGTTCAGGATGGCCCGCAAGTCGTAGCGCCGGTTGAAGCGGAACTGCACCTCGGCGAGGT
>JANOBX010000068.1:0-3947 GCA_031411875.1 Burkholderiales bacterium
GCAGCCGATGCAGGGCCTGCGCACCGGCACCGACAACATCCCCGTGCTCAGCCAGCTGGCGCAGCCGGGCTCGGCGATGCACACGCCGCATTCGGTGCAGACGCCGCAGCAGCACCACAGCTACGAAGGGCTCAACACCCCGAGCGTGTGGCGCACCAACCGCACGCACGCGGCGGCCAAGGTCGATGCGCTGGCCAGCAACGGCATGGACGAGATCGAGATCCCGGCGTTCCTGCGCAAGCAGGCGGATTGAGTCAGGTCCTGCGAATGGCATCACAAAGGGGCGCTTCGGCGCCCCTTTTTCATCGGGTGGGGTGGGGCAGCATCGGTCATCGGTCATCGGTCATCGGTCATCGGTCAGCTGCCAGCGTCCACGAAGGTGTGGTGGATGACAGCTGGAAGAGGCGCGTCGACGTAGAGCGCTGTGATGACCGGTGCCCTCCCCACGACTGAGGAGTTCGAAGGCGTCAGGCTCGGCCACACTGCGGGGCATTGCTTCGGGGGAACTGGAATGCAGCTGCGAGTGACCTCACGCCTGAAAGCCAGCCTTGAAAGCGACGTCGCGCAGCGAGAGGAAGTCAGCGACAGCGATGTCCACCTGTCTCGGCTTTCGGGCATGGCGCCGGCAGACATCGACGTGCTCTGCGACTTCACGCGCCAGGAGGGGCTCTTTGTTGCTGTCCGCTGCCCCAAGCGACCGGCGCGCTATTTCCACGGCAAGGTGCCCCCGAAGCCGGCCGGTGTGGACAGGAAGTCCGATCCCGCCACGGGGCTGATCTTGTTGGACAACGGTTGCGTCTTCGTTTCCGACTACGACTTGATGTGCGTGTGGCGCCACCTGGGTAGGCGCGACTACAGGAAGGTCTTCTTCAGCGCTCCCGATCCTGCCCTGCCCACCGTGCTGACCAGCCAGGCACAGGCCCTGATGGACAAGCTGGACGGGCGCCTGAAGTCCGCCTTCCAGCATGGTGCGCAGGACGACTACAAGTCGGCAAGACACCCCAACGTCCAGGTACGCAGTGAACACGGGCGTCTGATCGACCGCTTCATGGTTTTCAACCTGGGCCAGGCGGAATACGTGGCCACTGCCACAGCGCTCAGCGGCATCTACGAACGTCACCTGGGCGCAGGCACCTGGCCCTACGATGTGAGCGGCCGCCACCTGCCTTCGGCGACCTGAGCTGGCATGCATTCCCCAGGCCCGCGTGTGTGCGTAGACCACCCAGCGCAGGCAGCACACTTTCGAGGCCACGCGACGTCATCGGCTTTCCACGGCGCGAGCAGTGACGAGCAGGAGTGATTGCCATGGCTCCGCGTGGCAGCAGTCACCAGCCGCTGAACTGATTGCCGCGGCGCCGCCCTTGAAGACGCATCTTTCATGGCACCAGCATCGTCAGAGCAGCCGTGGCCCCACGCTGTCCACCGCCGTCGGGAAGCGCCCCGCGGCACTTTCATGGCTTGTCGGCCTGCGAGGCCTGCTGTTTGAGCAGAAGCAGCAACGAGTCTCTGTAGACTGGGAGGCGATGCGTCGGCAGCTCTTGGCCCGCCGAGGCGTCCAGACGCTGGGGGTGTCGGCACGCTGCAAGGCCTGTGCTGACTGAGAGAGTCCCTTTGAACCTGATTGAGGTAATCCTCGCGCAGGGAAGCACGTTCAGAAGCCCGCCGGTCGCTCTTTCTCGCGCCGGCACCGCGGCCCTGAGCGCTTGCCCACCTGCCATTGGCATGAGTTGCACATGGCAAATCCATCGTTCCTTCTTTCGCGCCCGCTGCGGGTCTCGCTCCTGTCGCTGTCGCTGCTGGCCTGCGGCGCGCCCTGGGCGCAGCCGGTGCCGCCACAGGCGCCACCCGAGGCCGCCGGTCCGGCCCCCAGCGGGCACATGATTGCGGAGATCCAGGTCATTCCCCGGCCCGCGGGCACGGCGGACAACCGCTACAGGCACGTCGACGCTGCGATCGCCGTCATTCAGTCCTCCGGCCTGCGCTACGAGGTGCATGCCCTGGGCACCGTGGTGGAGGGGCCGCCCGAGAAGATCTGGCCGCTGCTGCAGGCCATCCACCAGGCGACGCTGGAGTCCGGCGCGGAGCGCACGCTCAGCATCATCAAGGTCTCCAGCGGGGCCCAGGCCGGCGGGCCGCGCGTCAAGGACCTGGTGCGCAAGTTTCGGGACTGAACTGCTGGCGCGACCGTGCCCGGCAGCCTGCACGCGCGGCCCGGACAGCAGGCCTCGCGCTGGCGATCTCGTCAGCCTCAAGGTCCTGCACAGCCTGGCAAGGAGAGAATCGCTGCCCGGACCGACCAGGGTCTGCCAGACACCGGGCCCCCCTCTGCAGTGGGGGCCGTCAGACTGCCCATGACCGACGCTCAGTACACGACCCTGCCGCAATGGCCCAACGCCTATCCGGCCAGCGGCGCCGGCGCCACCCTGAAACGCCTCAACGAGGATTTCATCGTGACTGAGCTGCCGCTGCAGCTGCCCTCCGGTGAGGGCGAACACCTCTGGCTGGACATCGAAAAGAACGGTGCCAACACCGCCTTCGTCGCCCAGCAGCTGGCCGAGGCCGCCGGCGTGCAGGAAAGGGATGTCGGCTATGCCGGCCTGAAGGACCGCCACGCCATCACGCGCCAGTGGTTCAGCATCTATCTGCCCAAGGGCGACACACCCGACCTGACGCCGCTTCAGCACCCGGAGTTCAAGGTGCTGGCGAAGAGCCGCCACGTGAAGAAGCTGCGCCCCGGTGACTTGCAGGGCAACCGGTTCCGCATCGTGCTGCGAGACGTGATCGGCGACCGCGACGCCGTGGAGGCCAATCTCCAGGCCGTGGCTTCACAGGGCGTGCCCAACTACTTCGGCGCGCAGCGTTTCGGCTTTGACGGCGGCAACGTCGAGCAGGGCCGGGCGATGCTGGCGCGCGAGATCCGCGTGCGCAACCCGAAGAAGAAGGGCCTCTACCTGTCGGCCGTGCGCTCGTTCGTCTTCAACGAGGTGCTGGCGCAGCGCATCCAGCAGGGGCTGTGGGGCCAGACCCTGCCCGGTGACGTGGTGGACGACGCGGGCCGGCCCACCGGGCCGCTGTGGGGGCGCGGCCGCGTGACGGCCAGCGATCATGCGCAGGCGCTGGAAAACGCCGTGGCCGAACGTCACGCCACCTTGTGCAACGGCATGGAACACGCCGGTCTGGACCAGGACCGCCGCGCCCTGGTGGCCAGCCCGGCGGACATGTCGTGGGAGTGGCCGCAGGCCGATCAACTGGTGATCACGTTCTCGTTGCCCGCCGGGGTGTACGCCACGTCCGTGCTGAACGAGATCCTCCGCACCACCGAGCCTGACCGGCACGCAGACAACGAGTCTGCGGTTGGCCGCTGAGGGGGCGTCAGCCACAGCCGAACTGCAGCCGCAGCACCCGGCGATCACCGTCGAGGCACGGCCCACGGGCACCGAAACGGGTTGTCACGAGGGGTGCGCCCTCTTCTGAAACACTCCAGGGTTTTGGAGAGCGGATCGAATGGACAAGTCCCTGTTGAAGGGCATCGCCTTGGGCGGTGTCGCGATGGTCGTGGTGGGCGCAGGCGCCGTCACCGGTTATCAGAAGTTCGCCCCGCCCAGCACGGCCGAGGTGTTGGCCGTGAAGGAGGTGCACGAGACGGTGCTGACGCCTCAGGAGCGCTGCGCCGACGTGCAGGTGCAGCGACGGGCGCCGGTGAAGGACGAAAACCGCATCGCCGGCACCGTGGTCGGCGGCATCGCCGGCGGTTTGATCGGCAGCACCATCGGCGGCGGCGATGGCAAGAAGCTGGCCACCGTGGCCGGTGCGGCTGCAGGGGGTTACGCCGGCAACCAGGTGCAGAAGAACCTGCAGGAAAGGGATGTCGTCACCTCCACCGAGCGCCAGTGCAAGACGGTGCAGGAGAAGACGAAGAAGCTGGTCGGCTATGACGTCACCTACCG
>JANOBX010000069.1:0-27314 GCA_031411875.1 Burkholderiales bacterium
GGGGCCACCCGACTCTCCCAGCCCCGCCACCACGTCGGCGCGCCACGGAGGAGGGAAGACACGGTGGTTGCAAAGGTGGGCTGGGGCTGGCTGTGGCGCGCATCTGAGGCGCCGAGGAGCACAGGGCCCGCGGCCCGCGCGCGAAGCGCGACTCCACCTCTGACTCATCGCGGGTGATTGAACGGAGCGAGCGCAGCGAGCGGAGTGAGTTCCGCGAGCTTGTGGATTTCGGGGCCGCGGGACCGAGCACCGCAGGGGAGCCTGAGCGCCAGCGAAGGCCGCCGAAGCTAAGCGCTACAGCCAGCCCCCGCCCGCCTTTGCTCAGGGGCCATGCAGGCACGAAACGCAACGCAAACCAAGATACGCAACGGGCCGGGAGGCGCCCTTTGGTGTCTGGCAGCACCGCGGGCACGGTGTCTGGTCGAGAGCCGAGTGGCCTTCAGCGAAGCGATTTGGCTGATGCAGATCAAGTTCAGTGCATGGGCCCAGGCTTGAATCTGCGACGGCGAGCCTCATGTGCCGTTGCATACCGGAGGACCACCCCATGCGCGCCGACAAGCTCACCACCGCCTTCCAGCAAGCCCTGGGCGACGCCCAGAGCCTCGCCGTTGCCCGAGACAACCCGTACATCGAACCCGCCCATGTGCTGTCGGCGATGCTGCAGCAGCCCGACGGGCCCAAGGCGCTGCTCGACCGCGCGGGCGCGAACACCGCGGCTCTGGCCACCGCCATGGACACCGCCATGCGCAACCTGCCCCAGGTGAAGGGAGGCGGGCAGCCCATCCAGCCCGGCCGCGACCTGATGGCGCTGCTGCAGGCCGCCGACAAGGAAGCCAGCCGGCGTGGCGACCAGTTCATCGCCAGCGAGGCCTTCCTGCTGGCGCTGTGCGACGCCAAGACCGACCTGGGCGGCATCGTGCGCGGGCACGGTCTCACGCGCAAGGCGCTGGAAGCGGCGGTGACGGCGGTGCGCGGCGGCCAGAAGGTCGACTCGGCCGAGGCCGAGGGCCAGCGCGAGGCGCTGAAGAAGTACACGCTCGACCTGACCGAGCGCGCGCGCCAGGGCAAGCTGGACCCGGTGATCGGCCGGGACGACGAGATCCGTCGCGCCATCCAGGTGCTGCAGCGGCGCAGCAAGAACAACCCGGTCCTGATCGGCGAGCCCGGCGTGGGCAAGACGGCCATCGTCGAGGGCCTGGCCCAGCGCATCGTCAACGGCGAGGTGCCGGAAACGCTGAAGGACAAGCGCGTGCTGGTGCTGGACATGGCCGGTCTGCTGGCCGGCGCCAAGTACCGCGGCGAATTCGAGGAACGCCTGAAGGGCGTGCTGAAGGAAGTGGCGGCCGACGAAGGCCGCATCATCCTGTTCATCGACGAACTGCACACCATGGTGGGCGCTGGCAAGGCCGAAGGCGCCATCGACGCCGGCAACATGCTCAAGCCGGCGCTGGCGCGCGGCGAACTGCACTGCATCGGCGCCACCACGCTGAACGAGTACCGCAAGTACGTGGAGAAGGACGCCGCGCTGGAGCGCCGCTTCCAGAAGGTGCTGGTCGACGAGCCGACGGTAGAGGCCACGGTCGCCATCCTGCGCGGTTTGCAGGACAAGTACGAGGTGCACCATGGCGTGCAGATCACCGACCCGGCCATCGTCGCCGCGGCCGAGTTGAGCAACCGCTACATCACCGACCGTTTCCTGCCCGACAAGGCCATCGACCTGATTGACGAAGCCGCGGCCAAGATCAAGATCGAGATGGACAGCAAGCCCGAGGTCATGGACAAGCTCGATCGACGGCTGATCCAGCTGAAGATCGAGCGTGAAGCCATCCGCAAGGAAAAGGACGAAGGCTCGGTGCGCAGGTTCGGACTGATCGAAGAGGAGATCGGCAAGCTCGAACGCGAAGCCGCCGATCTGGACGAGATATGGAAGGCCGAGAAGGCTGCGGCGCAAGGCTCCAAGCAGTTCATGGAAGACATCGAGAGCACCCGGCTGCAGATCGAGGACCTGAAGCGCAAGGGCGACTTCAACCGGGTCGCTGAGCTGCAATACGGCAAGCTGCCGGAGCTGGAAAAGAAGCTCCACGACGCACAGGCCAAGGAAGCGGGCAAGGCCAAGGGCGGCCAGGGCCCGCAGCTGTTGCGCACGGTGGTCGGCGCCGAAGAAATCGCCGAAGTCGTGAGCCGCGCCACCGGCATCCCCGTCAGCAAGCTCATGCAGGGCGAACGCGACAAGCTGCTCCAGATGGAAGACAAGCTGCACCAGCGCGTGGTGGGCCAGGACGAGGCCATCGTGGCCGTGGCCGACGCCATCCGGCGTTCACGCGCGGGTCTCAGCGACCCCAATCGGCCTCTGGGCAGCTTCCTGTTCCTGGGCCCCACCGGCGTGGGCAAGACCGAGCTGTGCAAGGCCCTGGCCGGCTTCCTGTTCGACAGCGACGACCACATGATCCGCGTCGACATGAGCGAATACATGGAAAAGCACAGCGTCAGCCGCCTCATCGGCGCGCCGCCGGGCTACGTGGGCTACGACGAAGGCGGTGCGTTGACCGAGGCGGTGCGCCGCAAGCCCTACAGCGTGCTGCTGCTCGACGAGGTGGAAAAGGCCCACCCGGACGTCTTCAACGTGCTGCTGCAGGTGCTGGACGATGGCCGCCTGACAGACGGACAAGGGCGGACGGTCGACTTCAAGAACACCGTGATCGTGATGACCAGCAACCTGGGTTCGCACCTCATCATGCAGATGGCCGGGCAGCCCAGCGAAGACATCAAGGACGCGGTCTGGGCCGAGGTCAAGACGCACTTCCGGCCCGAGTTCCTGAACCGTATCGACGAGACCGTGGTGTTCCATGCGCTGGACAACAAGAACATCGAGAACATCGCGCGTATCCAGCTCAAGCTGCTGGAAGCGCGGCTGGAAAAGCTGGAGATGAAGCTCGAGGTCTCGCCCGCGGCCGTGGCCGAACTGGCCAAGGTGGGCTTCGACCCGGCCTTCGGCGCGCGGCCGCTGAAGCGGGCCATCCAGCAGCGCATCGAAAACCCGGTCAGCAAGCTCATCCTTCAGGGCCGCTTCGGGCCGAAGGACGTGATCCCGGTGGACGTGGAGAACGGCGAGTTCGCGTTCTCCCGCGTCGTGCACTGAAGCCGCGGCTCCGGCGGCCTCACTCGCCTGCCAGGAGCCGGAGTCCCTCGCTGGTGGTGATGTTCTCGCTCATCACCAGCCCTTCGCTCATCACCAGGCCTTCGCTTATGACGAGCCCTTCGCTCATGACCAGGCCCTCGCTCATCACCAGGCCTTCACTCATAACCAGGCCTTCGCTCATCACCAGGCCGCTGGGCAGCAGCTGACCGCTGCCGTTCAGCACCCAGGTGGCCAGTTTGGGCGTGAAGGTGAAGATGCCGGTCTTGCCGACGAAGGAACTGCTGCCGAGCAGGCCCGTCGCCAAGGTCACGCCAGAGCTCAGCAGGTTGGCCGTCGACATGTAGACCATGTCCACACGTTGCGGAAAGCGATTGGCGGCGATGCCGATGCCCGACCAGAACACGGGCTGCGTCCACACCGCGAAGTCCGACGCCCAGCCCAGCCGCGGGTCCCAGATCGGCTGGTGCGTACTGAAGAGCTTGTCGCCCGTGGCGATGTGGTGACCGCCGACGATCGAGATTCGCGACCAGCTGAAGGTGGTGCCGGCCACGGTGGAACTGCGGGTGGCAGGCAGGGTCTTGCCCGCGGCCAGCAAGGAGCTGGTTCCGGCCACCAGCGTGCCGGCCTGGATGGCGCTGCCGATGTCGGTGCGCAGGCTCTGTGCCAGGCGCACCGCGCCTTCCAGGTTCAACTGGCCAGCGCCCTGTTCGACCAGGCTGTGGTTGGCCAGCGGCTGGGCGGTGTACTGGAGGATCGCCTTCACGAGCGGAGGCGTCAGGCCGGGGTTGGCCTGCAGCAGCACCGCCGCGGCGCCGGCCACCACGGGCGCAGCCACCGAGGTTCCGCTCAGCATGATCAGGCGCTGGCCATAGGTGGTGGGGCCCCCGGCGGCCGCGGCCAGGGCCGGGTACTCGCGGCTCAGGAAGTTGGCGGTGGGCTGCAGGCTGGAAGCAGCGGTCGAGTTGGCGCCGACGATGCGGTTGCCGGGCGCCACCAGGTCGGGCTTGATGACGTTGTCGTACCACTTCCAGCCGCCCATGTCCAAGGCTGCACGGGTCGGGCCGCGTGAGCTGAACATCGTGACGCTGTCGTCGCCGCGGCCATTCGTGTTCTTGAAGTTGACGGCGCCGACGGTGATGACGGTCGGGTCGTTTCCGGGTGATGCAACGGTGCCGTAGGCCTGCTTGGCCGCGCTGGTCAAGCCATAGTTGCCAGCGGCCACCACCACGGTGATGCCCATGGCCGTGGCGGCGCGCACCGCATGGCACAGCGGGTCGAAGTCCCAGGGGTCGGTGGAATCGGCCGCCAGGCTGATGTTCATCACCCGGATGTTCAGGCTGCGGGCGTTGAACATCACCCAGTTGATGCCCTCCAGCGCGTCGCTGATGGTGCCGGTGCCGTTGGCGCCGAGCACGCGCACGTCGTACAGGTTGGCGTTGGGGGCCACACCGGTGCTGTCGGGTGACTGGTAGAAGCCGCGACCGGCCGCGACCGACGCCACGTGGGTGCCATGGCCGTAGGGGTCCTGGTTGAGGTCGGTGCTGGCGTTGATCGTGTTGTCGTAGGCCGCCAGTTCCAGGCTGCCGGGGCGTAGCGAACTGGACGTGGCGACAGTGCCGTTGCTCCAGTTGGCCACGTCGGCCTTGAGCATCGAGACGCTGCGCAGCACACGGCTGGCGCCGGCGGCGTTGCGGAAGCTGCGGTGCGCAGCCATCACGCCCGAGTCCAGGACGGCGATGCCCACGCCCGTGCCGTCCAGGCCGCTGTAGCTGGTGGTGCTGCTGTACGTGCGCACGCTGGCGTGCTGGGCGCCCGAGACGGCTTCGAGCAGGCTGGCCGTGGACCGGGTGTCGCGGTTGGGGGAGATGGACACGACGTCGTCGAGTTTCGCGACCCTGCGCACGCTGCGCGCAGGCAGCACCACGGTGAGTGTCCTGAAGGCCGCGTGCACGGCTTGCACGGTGCCACCCAGGCGCTCGATGTCGGCACGCAACTCGCCCATCTGCGGGTCGTCGGCGTCACTGGTGACGATGGCTTGAACCATGCGCACGCCGCCCACGTCTTTCGCCCAGCGGCCTTTGTCCTTCTTATTCGCCTTCTTGTCCTTGGTGACCGAGGTGTCGCCGGTGGCGTCGTCCACTTCTTCCGTCAGGTCTGGCGAGATCCTGTTGCGCAGGCCCGCCTTCTTGCCCTTCACGGGCAGACCGCTGCCGGTGGTCAGCCAGACCGGGGCGGCGGTGCTTCCCTGGGAGCGATCGAGCAGGGGGGCAGTGGCCGCGGCACCAGCCCGCGCGCTGCCCACCTGGGCGAGCAATGGCGCTGGAGCCGCCAGGGCGAGTGCCAGGACCGTGGGCAACACGCGGTGGGAGAGCAGGCGGGTCAGCGTTTTCATCAGTTGCGGCCTTTGAACCTGGACTGGGTGTCATCCAGGGGTTGCAAGTGCGCGCATCTTAAGGGTCGAACAAACTGCGGGGTGAACCGCCCCCATCATTCAAACTGAAGATGTAGGAAAACGTCACAAAAGGCAGCGAAACCCGCCTTTCGTAACTTTTTCATTCACTGGGTCCGAGACGATCCTATACAAATCAATGAGTTGGAGCGCATCAGCCCAAGAACTCACGCCCATCGCCGTTGCTTGTCAAACTTGTCGTAAAGTTTTTTCTGGCTCGTCCGATATTCATAGTCGGCTGGAATATTGGCAAGGCAGGACAAACTCGGCGAATGGTTTTTCGGCGCCGCGAAAAATCCCGGCTGGCGGAGTTTCAGCCGGGCACTTCGACCCGTTCGACCTGGACGCGGGCCACGGTCAGGTGGGTCGCCGACGCCTGCACGACCAGGTGCACGGCAATGCCCGGATGCCCGGGCACATGCTGCAGCAACAGGTGATGCGCGCCCAGGGTGATGGCGGCGTCGGGCCGGGTGGCGCCGAAGCCCAGGGCCCGAGCCACGTCCACCATTTCCGCCATCAGCAACGCTCCCTGCTGTGCCAACCGCTCACCGCTGGGTGAGCCGCCGGCATGTGCCAGCGGCTGCAGGTTGTGGGTGTCGAAGACGCACACGCTGACCACACCGCGAACGGCCAGGCAGCGGTCGGCGTAGCTTTGCCACCGCGTCGACCCGGGCACCGGCATCGGCAGCGGCGGAAACGGCGGCATCGGCAGCGTGGCTGCCGTGGCAGGCGGGGCAGGCCGTGGCAACCCCGTTCGCTGCGCGAAGCCTGAAGGCAGATCGGCCGCAGGCGTGTGGTGGCCCGGCAGGGGCACGGGCGAGGCTTCTGCCGGCCGGGAGGCCGCCGGCCTGGCCACGGCGGGCGCCGCCTCGGCAGGGGGCCTTTCGGGAGCCAGGCGTTCCAGCGGGTCCAGGCCCATCGGCAGCGTTTCGGCTTCCGTCGTCGGGACGGTTCGCCGCGGAACCACCTGCGCGATGTCGGGATGCAGGCCACGCCTTCCGGCCGGGGCGCCGTGCAGCCGATTCCAGGCACCGGCGATGTAGGCCCAGACCTGCCGCGGCTTGGCCGCGCGCGGCGCCACGTGCACGGCCACGGGGGTGTCGGCGGCCAGCTGGCCGCCCTGCATGGCCAGGGTGGCGTTGCCGGCCAGGGGCACCATCAGCATTTCGCGGTTCGGCCAGAGGCCACGGGCCATCTGTTCGTGCAGCGGGTGCAGCGCGGTGGTCACGGCATGCAGCGGCAGGTCGCCCAGCAGCAAGACGCCGAGCTGGCTGTGGGCCAGCAGGACACGCGCCACCTGCTGGCGGGCAGGGCCGTCGCCGCTGATGTCGGTGGAATAGACCCTCATGGCGGTGCCATCGGCCAGTGAAACCTCGACGAACTGCAGCACCGCCAGTGCCAGCCCATGCCCTTGCCGCCGAACCGACAGCCGCTGCACCCGCGCCCCGGCCGCGCCCGCCAGGCTGCCCAGCAGACGCAGCGAACCGCTGCACCCGATGTCGTGCAGGGCCAGGAATTCGCTGGCATGGGCCTGGAACTCGCGCTGCAGGGCGCCGGCCACGTCGCCGGTGATGAAGAGCTCGACCTGGTCCTCGGCGATGCGGCGACCGACGTCGCCCTGCCCGCCGAGGTAGGCGTCACGATCCCCGACGATCTGTGTGGCGGGCGCGCCCAGATCGGCCTGGGGCAGGATGCGCTGGGTGTCGGCCCAGGCTGAAGACGGGACGTGCGGGTCACGGGGTCGGTTCATGGTCTTGCAAGTCTCCCAGGCCTGCCCGGGCAGGTGCCGAGCCTTTGGTCGCGTTTCATCATAGGCGCCGGCCGGTCCTGGGGACATGGCCGGGGGCAGGGTGGCGGTGCCATCCCCCTACGTAGAATCGGCCGCAGCCGCCAAACCCTGGGGCCCGGTCTTCAACAACACCCGATGAACGAGACAACTTCCTCGAAACATGCCGCGCCTGTCGTCGTCATCGGTGCCGGTCTCGGGGGCCTGGCGGTGGCCTTGCAGCTGGCCGACCGGTTGCCGGTGGTCGTGCTCGCCAAGCGCTCGCTGGGCGAAAGCGCCACCGCCTGGGCACAGGGCGGCATCGTCGGCGTGCTCGGCAGCGACGACAGCATCGACAGCCATGTGCGCGACACCCAGGACGCCGGGGCCGGTCTCGTCGACGAACACACCGCCCGCTTCATCGCCGAAAACAGCGCCGCGGCCATCCAGTGGCTGGTCGACGCGGGGGTGCCCTTTTCCCCCGACCCCGATGGCCCGCTGGGGCTGCACCTGACGCGCGAAGGCGGCCATGCCGTGCGCCGCATCGCCCACGCCGCCGACGCCACGGGCCGGGCCATCCAGGACGCCTTGCTCGCCCGCGCCCGCGCCCACCCGAACATCACCCTCCACGAACGCTGGATGGCGGTGGACGTGGTCACGTCGCGCCACCTCAAGCGCAAGGAGCCGCTGCGCTGCTACGGCGTCTATGCGCTCGACATGGAGGCAAGGCGCGTGGAAACCCTGCCGGCCTCGGCCGTGGTGCTGGCCACGGGCGGGGTGGGCAAGGTCTACCGCTACACCAGCAACCCCGACACCGCCACCGGCGACGGCATCGCCATGGCCTGGCGCGCCGGCTGCCGGGTGAGCAACATGGAATTCATCCAGTTCCATCCGACCTGCCTTTACCACCCGCAGGAGCGCAGCTTCCTCATCACCGAAGCGCTGCGCGGCGAGGGCGCCTACCTGACGCTGCCCAGCCTGGGGCCGGGCGACCCCGGCGGCACGCGCTTCATGCCCGCGCACGACGAACGTCTGGAACTGGCGCCGCGCGACATCGTCGCCCGTGCCATCGACTTCGAGATGAAGAAGCACGGCCTCGACCATGTCTGGCTGGACGCACGCCACCTGGGCGAACCCTTCCTGAAGGAGCACTTCCCCACCATCCATGCGCGCTGCCTGCAGCTCGGCATCGACATCGCGCGCCAGCCCATCCCGGTGGTGCCGGCAGCGCACTACACCTGCGGCGGCGTCGTCACCGACCTGGACGGCCGCACCGACCTGCCGGGCCTGTACGCCGTGGGCGAGACCACCTACACCGGCCTGCACGGCGCCAACCGCCTGGCCAGCAATTCCTTGCTGGAATGCGTGGTGATGGGCCGCACCTGTGCCGAGCAGATCGTGCGCAGTGCGCCGTCCGCCCTGCCGCGGTTGCCGGCCTGGGACGAGAGCCAGGTCGAGGACGCCGACGAACAGGTCGTCATCAGCCACAACTGGGACGAGCTGCGGCTGCTGATGTGGAACTACGTCGGCATCGTCCGCACCACGAAGCGCCTGGAACGCGCGCTGCACCGCATCAAGCTGCTGCGTGACGAGATCGACGAGTACTACCGCAACTTCCGCGTCAACCGCGACCTGCTGGAGTTGCGCAACCTGGTCGTCTGTGCCGAACTGATCGTGCGTTCCGCGCTGCGCCGTCACGAAAGCCGCGGCCTGCACTTCAGCCGCGATTTCCCCGACACCCTGCCGGTGAGTTTTCCCACCGTGCTGACCCGCCCCGCCCGCAGCGGGAAGTAAGGCGTCGGCCAACGGTTCAGCGGGGTTCAGCTCAAGGTGCCGAAGTCGGTCATGGGCATCTGCTCGATGCGGGCACGGCCGCGCGCCTTGGCGCTGTAGAGCGCGCGGTCGGCACGCGACAGCAGTTGCTCCAGGCTGCTGCCATGGGTGGGGAACACGGCAATGCCTGCCGAGAAGCTGCAACGCGGCAGCCTGCGCCGCCCCAGGTCCTGTTGCTGGCCCTGGTAGGCCTCGAGCAGGCGCGTGAGCATCGTCTGCGCGCCGTTGGCGTCGATGTCGGGCATGACCGCGACGAATTCCTCGCCGCCATGGCGGCAGACCACGTCGCTGCGCCTGAGCATCTGCGCCAGCAGGGTGGCAAAACGCTGCAGCACGGCGTCGCCGGCGTGGTGGCCGTAGGTGTCGTTGAGCAGCTTGAAGTGGTCCAGGTCGATGAGCACCACGCACAGCGGTGAGCTCTGGCGCCGCGCCAGGTCGAGCAGCCCGGGCGCCATCTCGAACAGGTAGCGGCGGTTGTGCAGGCCGGTGAGCGGGTCGCGCAGCGCCTGTTCACGCAGCCGGGTGTGCAGCATCTCGGTTTCGAGCACCTGCGCCTGCAGGGCTTCGTTCAGCAGGACGAGGCGGCGCCGGTCGTGTTCGACGCTGCGGTGCGAATCGCGCGCCAGGTCGCGTTCGCGCTGGGCCTGAGCCAGTTCGTGGCCGGCCTGCAGCGCCAGGTGGCGCGCGCGCGCACTGCGGCTCATCAGCTCCGCATAGACCTGGTGCGCCTGCCGCACCCAGGCCAGTGCCGCGGGCGCGTCGCCCAGCGCCTCGCAGGCGTCGGCGGCCACGTTCAGCAGTTGCATGTGTTCGTAGGGCGCGTCGACCTGCTGGCGGTCTGCACGTTCTTTCAGCGTCGCCTCGGCCGTCTGCCGCGCGCGAGCGGCGTCACCGCTGGCCAGCAGACAGCGCGACTGCAGCCAGGCCCAGCAGGTCACGCCGTCGCCGTTGCCCACGGCCATTGCGGCACCACCGGACAGATAACGCCGTGCCGCGTCGAGCTCGCCCACCGCCAGGTGCGCCAGCGCCAGCGGCAGGGCGTGGCGCTGCAGTGCGCCGGCGGGCAGCTCGGCTTCGTGGTCGAGCAAGTAGCCCGCCATGGCGCGCGACTCGCCCGCCTGGCCGGCGGCGTGGTAAGTGAAGATCAGGTTTACTGCGGCGGTGACGACGTTCACCGCGGAGCCCGCGTCGCGCGCGGCGCTCAGAGCCTGTTCGCTCAGCGCGCGTGCGTCCTCCAGGTTGAACAGGTCCTGGTGATAGCCACCCAGGTTGGTCAGTGCGGTGATGCGCGGGCCCTCCAGGCCACTGGCCTGGGCGGCTTCGACCGCGCCGTAGAAGTGGTGCAGGGCCTCGTCGACATGGCCCAGCAGCTTGTGCGTGATGGCGCGCGAGTTCAGGGCGATGAAGCGTTCGCACGGGCTGTAGCCCAGGTCATGGCGCTGGTCGATGTCGGCCTGCAGGCGCTGCGAAGCCGCGTACTGGCCGATGCGGCGCAGCTGGATGGCCTTGACCTCGTCGCACAGCGCCAGTCCGCGGCGGTTGCCGGCCGGCCCGAACAGGGCCCGCGCCCGCTCCAGCGCCTGCAGTGCGAGCTTGGCGTCGCCCGCCCGCACCTCGCCCAGGGCCAGGTGCAACCAGCCTTCGGCCGCCAGCCTGCCGTCGCCTTCGGCCACCGCGCGGCCGATCTCGGCAGCACGCAGGGGCTCCAGGTAGCACTGTTCCCAGGCGAGGGCGATGCGCTGGTCGTCGCGGTCGGCTTCTTCAACCACGGGCGCGCATGGCGGTGCGAGCCTGCACGAAGCCGAAGGCGAACTCCACCGCCTCCTGCACCTGGGCGTCGCTTTCGGTGCGCTCGCGTTCGGTCAGGTAGAACGCGAAGTCGACCGCGTGGCGGATGTAGCGCGGCGGCAGGCGGTTCAGCGCCACGCAGGCGACATCGGCGAGAAGTTCGACGTCGTGGCCGATGCCGGGGTAGGTCTCGGCATGGCGCATGACGGCTTCATGGACGGCACGCTCGTTGTGATTGCGGACAGACGTGAAATCGGCGGTCATGGGTGGCTCTCTCGGCCGCGGCTGCGGCCTGCTCCCCCTTTTTCGGCAGCGGCGCCGCGCTCTGAAGGGCGCCCGGCGCGGCAGGCTTCACAGCCCGCCGCCGCTGCCTGCGGTCAGGCCGCGCCGATGTTCGGCACGATCGCGCTGCGCGGCTGGGCCACGGCGGCCGGGTTGCTGGCCACGAAGTCGAGCATGCGTTCGATGCAGCCCAGCGCCTGGCTGCGCGTGGGTTCGGGCACGAAGACCTCGCCCCGGCCCTGGCTGAGACAGTCGACCACGCCCTGCAGGCCGTTCATCGCCATCCAGGGGCAGTGCGCGCAGCTCTTGCAGGTGGCGCTGTTGCCGGCGGTGGGTGCCTCGATCAGCAGCTTGCCTGGCGCGAGCTGGCGCATGCGGTGCATCAGGCCGTTGTCGGTGGCCACGATGTAAGCCGGCGCCGTGCCCTTGACGACGGCGTTGAGCAGCTGCGTGGTGCTGCCCACCACGTCGGCCAGCGCGACCACGCCCTGTGGGGATTCCGGATGCACCAGCACCAGGGCTTCGGGGTGCTGCTGCTTCAGCAACCCGAGCTCCAGGCCCTTGAATTCGTCGTGCACGATGCAGGCGCCGTTCCACAGCACCATGTCGGCGCCGGTCTGCTCCTGGATGTAGCGGCCCAGGTGGCGGTCGGGTGCCCACAGGATCTTGCGGCCCTGGGCCTTCAGGTGTTCGACGATGGCCAGTGCGCAGGAACTCGTCACCATCCAGTCGGCACGGGCCTTCACCGCGGCGCTGGTGTTGGCGTAGACCACCACCTCGCGGTCGGGATGCGCGTCGCAGAAGGCCGAAAACTCGTCGGGCGGGCAGCCCAGGTCGAGGCTGCAGGTGGCGTCCAGATCGGGCATCAGCACGCGCTTGTCGGGCGACAGGATCTTGGCGCTTTCGCCCATGAAACGCACGCCGGCCACCACCAGGGTGCGCGCAGCATGGTCGCGGCCGAAGCGCGCCATTTCCAGCGAATCCGCGACACAGCCACCGGTTTCGAGCGCCAGGTCCTGCAGGTCGCCGTCGACGTAGTAGTGCGCTACCAGCACCGCGTCGTGGGCCTTCAGCAAGGCGGCCGCGCGGGCCTTCAGTTCGCTGCGCTGCGGCGGGGTCAAGGCCGCGGGCTGCTTGGCCCAGGCCTGCACGGTGCAGCTCTCGCCGCTGCGGTCCTGGCGCGTGAAGTCGTAGAGGGTCTGTTGGCTCATGGCCCGGATGGTACGACCGCGACACCGTCGGCTGCGGCCCGGGTTCAGAATTGCCGCTCCGCAGCCTGCCTTGCCCGCCCGCTCGTCGCCATGGTTTCCGTTGTCGCCCCTTCGCCGCTTCCACCGCCGCCGCCGCCGCCGCCGCTGCCGCCGCTGCGGCGCGACGCCCTGCTCATCGGCCTGGTCGGCCTGGCGCACGGCGTGAGCCACTTCAGCCAGCTGCTGCTGGCGCCGCTGTTTCCCTGGTTGAAGGCCGAGTTCGGCGTCAGCTATGCCGAGCTGGGATTCCTGCTGACGGTGTTCTTCGCCACGTCCTGCGCGGTGCAGGCCGGTTCGGGCTTCCTCGTCGACCGCTACGGACCCCGCCCCATTCTGTTCATCGGTCTGGCTTTGCTGGGCCTGGCGGCGCTGGGCTATGCGGCCAGCACCAGCTACGCCATGCTCGCGGCGTTCTCGGTGCTGGCCGGGGCCGGCAACGGCGTGTTCCATCCGGTGGACTACACGCTGCTCAACCGCAAGGTCAGCCCGCAGCGGCTGGGCCATGCCTACAGCGCCCACGGCATCACCGGCACGCTGGGCTGGGCGCTTGCGCCGGCGCTGCTGGTGCCGCTGACGCTGGCCAGCGGCTGGCGCACCGCCCTGGTGTGCGCGGCCTTGCTGAGCTTCGCGGTGATGGCGCTGCTGTGGTGGCGCCGGGCCGAGCTGGCCCTGTCCGCGGCGCCCAGCAAGACTGCGGCTCCTGCGGCTCCTGCGGCACCTGCCGAGCCGGCGCTGGCCTTCCTGGCGCTGCCTGCGGTGTGGATGTGCTTCGCGTTCTTCTTCTTCTATGCCGGCGCCTTGTCGGTGGTGCAGAGCTTCGCGCCGCAGGCGGCAGGCTATCTGCACGCGGTGCCGGCCCCGCTGGTGGCGATGTGCCTCACGGTCTACATGGTCTGCGCCGCCACGGGCATGCTGCTCGGCGGCTTCCTTGTGGCGGACGAGACGCGCTGCGAACGCATCGTCGGCCTGGCCTTCGCGGTGGCCGCAGCGGTGGCGCTGACCCTCGGTTTCGCCCCGCTGTCGGCGCTGGCGGTGCCGGTGCTGTTCGGGGTGATGGGGCTGGCCACCGGCATCAGCGGCCCTTCGCGCGACTTGCTCGTGAAGCGTTCGACGCCGGCTCAGGCCAGCGGGCGGGTCTACGGCGTGGTTTACGGCGGCCTGGACATCGGGCAGGCCCTCGTGCCGCTGCTGATCGGCGGGCTGATGGACCGCGGGGCCTACACCTCGGTGTGGGTGGCTCTGGCCGTCCTGCAGGGCACCTTGATCGTGAGCGCGTTCCGGGTGCGCAAGGTCCGCAAGGTGCCCCGGGCGGTGGCGGCGTCGGCAGCTTAGGGGAAGAAACGGCGCCGGGCATTGCCGGGCGCGCCGCGGCTCTGCATACTGGGCCGAGTGGCGACCGACACAGATCGCGCTGCGGCCCATTCGCCCATGCATGCAGGAGTGAGTCCATGACCCGTGTTCCATCGCCCAAGGCGGGGTCGGCTACAGCCTTGGCGGTGGTGGGCGCCGTGGCCGCCTTGCAGCCCGCGCCGGCGGAGGCTGCTCTTTCGCCAGTCACGGCCGCCACGCCGGCGTTGCAGGCGCGGGTGCAGGCCGTCCGCGATGCGCTGCGGTTGTCGGCCCCCGGCTCGGCCATCCAGCCGCGCTGGCCCCCCCAGCAATGGGCTCAGGCCGACAGCTGGACCAACTGGCCGAAATGGAGCAAGTGGAGCAACTGGGGCAACAAGTGAGGCGCGCTGCCGAAGGGCCGCTCCAGACCCAGCTGCTGGTGCTGCAGCCCACGCCTTTCTGCAACATCGACTGCAGCTACTGCTACCTGCCCGATCGCGGCGACACCCGGCGCATGGATCTGACCACCGTGCGCCTGGCGGCCAGCCACTTGCGCGAGGACGGCCTGCTGGGCGACAGCCTGGGCATCGTCTGGCATGCCGGCGAGCCCATGGTGCTGCCGCCCGACTGGTACGAGGCCGCCGTGTCCGTCCTGGCGGCTGAACTCGACGCCGTGCCGGGCCTGCGCTGGACGCAGGCCCTGCAGACCAACGCCACGCTCGTCGACGAGCGCTGGTGCGACTTCTTGCTGCGCCACGAGGTGCATCTCGGCGTCAGCATCGACGGCCCGGCTGCGCTGCACGACCGCCACCGGCGCACGCGCAGCGGCGCGCCCACGCACGAGCGCGTGCTTCGCGGCATCGGGCAGCTGCAGGCCCGAGGCGTGCCGTTCCACGCCATCGCCGTGGTCACAGCTCAGACGCTGGCCGATCCGGCAGGTTTTTTCGACTGGTTCGAGGCACGGGGCATCCACCATCTGGGCTGCAACATCGACGAGGCCGAAGGCGCGCATGCCCGCAGCAGCCTGCAGGCCGACCCCGCTCTCGAGGCTGCGCACGCCGCGTTCATCGCCGAAGGCCTGCGCCGCCATCTGGCCGGGCGCCTGGTGCTGCGCGAGATTGCTCAGGCGCAGCAGCTGCTGGCCGCGCCCTTGCCGCGCTGGACACCTGTGCCCGGCGGCCCGGACCGGCCTGCCAATGCCCAGGTGCAGCCGCTGGCACTGATCACGGTCAATGCCAACGGCGACTTTGGTTGCTTCTCGCCAGAGCTGCCTGGCCAATCCTGGCCAAGGCATGGCAACTTCGTGCTCGGCAACGTCCACCGCGGCAGCTACCTTCAAGCGCTGCAGGGCCCCGTGTTCGCACGCCTGTGGGGCGACATCCAGCAGGGCCTGGAGGCCTGCGCCGAACGCTGCGCCTACTTCGAGCAGTGCGGTGGCGGGGCGCCGGCCAACAAGCTCTACGAACACGGCCATCTGCACGGCACCGAGACGCTGTATTGCCGCAGCATGCTGCAGCGCCCTTTCGACGCCGTGCTGAACGCCGCCGAGCAGGCGCTGCTTCCGGCAGCGCAGGAGCAGGCCGCATGAAGGCGCTGAAGGACTGCGAATACAGCGCTTTCCTCAGCTACGCCCATGCCGACGACACACTGTGGTACCAGTGGGTCACCCATTTCCGGGCCGAACTCGAGCAGAGCCTGCGCGCCCAGTTGCGCGGCATCCCGGTGCCGCGCATGCACATGAGCGGCGACAACGGCCCGGTTTCCGGCCGCCTGGGCGATGAGCTCGAGCGCCGCATCGCGGCGTCGTTCGCGATGATCATCGTCGTCGGCGACAACTACGCGCAGAGCGACTGGTGCCTGAAGGAGCTGGCCTACTTCCACCAGCTGTTCGGCGACGAGGGCCTGCGCCAGCGCCTCTACATCGTGGCGCTGAACGAAGGCGCGATGCAGGCAGTGGCGGGCGGACGGGTCTGGCAGTCGCTGCTGCCGGGCGGCGAACAGCTCTGGGTGCCGTTCTCCGACCCCGCCGATGGGTCGCGGCCGCTCGACGTCTACATGGGCCCGGGCCTGGTGGCCAATGCCTTTCGGGTGCCCTTCGAGCGCCTGCGCAACGACTTTGCGGCCAAGCTCAGGCGCGAGGCCCTGGCCGTTCCGGTTCCCGTGGTGCAGGCCATGCGCCCGGCGCCGCTGCCCGAAGCGGCGGCGACCCCGGCGCCCGATTTTGGCTGGTCCACCTTGCCAGGTGCATTGCCGGCAGCATCGTCGCCGCAGCGTGTCTGTCTCGGCTTCGGCGCGCCGGCCGCGCAGGCCGCGGTGGCCGCCGCCGCGGCGCAGCTGGCAGCGGCCGGCCTTCCGGTGCAGCGGCTCGAGCCCGACGCCGTGTTCGCCGACTTTGTCGAACTGGCCTCTGCGCAGACCCTGATCCTGCCTCTCGACGCGCACCCGCCGCTGATGACGCGCTTCAAGCCCGGCGGCCACCTCGAGGTGCAGCGCGACGCCTGGCTGCAGCGCGGCAAGTCGGTGGACACGCTGTGGTGGCTGGACCTGCGCGATGCCGACTCAAGCGCTGGCGCAGATGCCGCCAGCCCAGGAGCGGCCTATGCGCGGAGCATCGGCGCGTCGCCGCTGGCCCTGCCGGCCCTGCTGCAGCGCCTGCGCCCGGCACAGGCCCCGCCGCCGCAGAGCGTGCGCATCTACATCGAGAGCAACCGCCACGAGCGCACCTTGTGGGAACCGCTGGGCGAACAGATCCAGCAGGCCTGGGTCGAGGTCTGCCGGCAGGTCGCGCCAGACCTGCTGCCGCCTCTGACCCTGCGCGCGCGCGGCCTGCCGCTGGACGACCTTGAGCGCTTTCCGAATCTGGACGACGCCGATGGGGTCGTGCTGCTCTGGGGCAAGAAGACCGGCGAGGCCCTGCTGGCGCAGATCGATCGCGTCGAAAAACGCATTGCGCCAGGGCGTGATGCGCCGCCGGGCATCGTCGCTTTCCTGATGCCGCCACAGCAGTCGACCGAGCCGCTGCCGGCCTGGGGCTGGCAGGTGCTGCGCTTCGATGCGCGCGACGAAGAACGCATCGACGTGCTGGGCGAGGAAACCGGGCAGCTGCATCGCTTCCTGCGCAAGGTGCTGCAGCGGCGGCGCCAGCGTGACGCGGGTGGCGTGCCGTGAGACTCGCGCCCGACAGCCATCCTCGCAGTGGCATGCGCATGCCGCGTGAGCCCTACCCGGGGCTGCGACCTTTTCTCGATTTCGAGGCCGCCCTGCTGTTCGGCCGCGAACGCCAGGTGCGCGAGGTCATCGACCGCCTGCGGGCGTCGCAATTCGTCGCCGTGCTCGGGGGCTCGGGCTCGGGCAAGTCTTCGCTGGTCCACGCCGGCGTCACTCCCGAGCTGCGCAGCTACGGCATCCCCGGCGCCGGCGACCTGTGGCTCACCATGGTGTGCACACCGGGCACGAACGTGTCGCAGGCCGACCGCAGCGCGCGGCTGCGCTCGCCCGTCACCCGCCTGGCGCGCCGTTTCGGCGCGCTGCTCAACAGCCGCGGCAACACAGAGGACGACACCCGGCGCGACCTGGAGATTGCCGAGGTCTTCCGCCAGGAATCGGGCTTTGCGCGCCTGCTGGACACCTACGGCGCCGAACTGTCGGTGCCGCCCGGCCCCGATGTCGCCGAAGCCCGCGTGCTGTTCCTCGTGGACCAGTTCGAGGAGCTCTTTCACCCCACCAACCAGGGCGTCGAGGACGCGCGGCTGCTGGTGGAACGCGTGCTCGACCACTTCTTCAATCCGCATCCGCGCTGCCACGTGATCATCACCATGCGCAGCGAATACCTGAACGACTGCGCGGAGTTCCTCGAACTGCCCGACGCGATCAACAAGTCGTCCTACCTGGTGCGGCGGCTCGACGACGACGAGCTCCAGCAGGCCATCACCGGTCCGGCGCAGCGTTACCTGCGCCTGGTGGCGCGCAGCAGCGACGACCCCGAACGGCTGCCAGCCCAGGTCGAGTTCGAGGCCGGCGTCGTCGACCGGCTCGTGGCCGACGCCCGGGCCATCGCCCGCGACCCCGACCACCTGCCGCTGCTGCAGCACCTGCTGGCGCGGCTGTGGCATGCGGCGCTGGAGCGGGAGAACACGGGCTTGCCGGTGCCGGCGCACATCGTCAACGTCGACCTCATCCGCGCCGTGCATGCCGGGGCGGCAGTGGGCAGCGTGGTCGGCGCCGACAGCCAGTACCCCTTGGCCCCAGGGCTGAACACCCTGCGCGCCAGCGTCGACAACTGGCCCGACGCCATCCACGCCGGGCACACGCCGGCGCAACGGCAGCAGCTCGATGCCGTGTTCCGTCAGCTCGCCTTCAAGGACCCGAACACCGGCCTGTATGCCCAGCAGCGCATCGACATCGACGCCACGGCCAGCTCGCTCGGGCTCAGTCGTGCCGAGCTGTATGCCCTGCTGGGCGAGGGCTTCCTGGGCAATGTCGACTACTTGTTCTGGGACGACGACGACCCCGAACGCCTGAACCTGAAGGTCTCGCACGAGTCGTTCATCCGGGGCTGGTCCCATTTCCGGCAGCTCATCGACCAGCAGTCACAGCACTTCGGGGAATTTTTGGGCGTGTTGCGCCGGGTGGACGAATGGGAGGCCAGCGGCCGTGCCGACGACCTGCTGCTGCAGGCCGGCGAGATGCGCCGCCTGCGCGAAGGCGGCTTCGAAGCGAGACTGGCCGAACCCGGCCGGCGCGAGAGCTGGTTCCGCCTGCTTCGGCTGATGCGCCACGGCGAGCGCCAGGCCAGCCTAGAGCCGGCGCTGCAGGCCTTGCTGGCGGCGTCGGGCCAGCGCGTGCTGGACAGCCACCGCCGCCGGCGCCGCAACCTGGGCACGGCCCTGGCGCTGGTGGTGCTGGGGCTGCTGCTGCTGCCGCCGACCCTGTTCTCGCTGCTCATCCAGGCGCCCGTGATCGACCGCGCCGGCCTGTTGTTCGCGGCCGGCAACCGTGCCAACCGCGCGCCGCTCTCGCCGGAGTACCCGGGCGTGGGCGCGGCCGCGCCCACGCTCGCCTCGCTGCTGCGCGCGGCCGAACTCGTCGACCAGGCGCGCAGCGGCAGCGCGTCGCCCATGGCGGGGGTCTCGCAGTGGTTGATCGACCGCCTGGACTGGCTGGGGCCGGTGCGCAGCCAGGACAGCTTCCTCAAAGGCGTGGCCGCCCAGGCCGAGCCGCCCGTGAACGGCAAGCTGCGCCGCCTGTTCAGCGGTGCCATCTGGCACGCCGAAGGCCCGATGGCAGCGGCCGACGAGTTGCCGCTGGCGCGGGTGGACGAGCAGGCCGCGTGCAACGCCGCCGACGACGACACCGGCACCACGCCCGCAGGCGGCCGGCTGCTGGTCACCGAGGGCGCGCCAGGCAGCAGCAACAGCCTGCGGCGCGCCATCTTCCTGCCCAGGGCCGAAGGCGACGCCAAGGCCGGCGTGGTGCTGCGCAGCGCCACCTTCGACACGGCCAGCGGGCAATGCGTTTACGGGCCGATCGTGCTGGCCATTCCCAGCTACCTGAATCCCTATCTGGTGTTCGACGCCAACCTGCGCTACTTCCTGTTCAGCGCCTACGGCAACAACGTCGACGCCGCATCGGTCACGCTGCACGAAGTCGACTGGGACCGCAGCGACAGCGGCCAGGTGCGCGTGCTGCAGAGCGAGGCACGAGCGGTGGTCACCTCGCCCGATGCCGTCGGCGCCTTGATCCACGCCGCAGGCCCCGAGCGCGTGGCCGTGGTGCGCAGCTGGCGTGTGCAGGGCGGGCGCGTGCTCGAGGTCCACGGCCAGCTCTGGCGGCTGGTGACGCCGCAGGCCCAGCGTCTCATCCTGGCAGAGCAGGGCGACACCGGCCTGCAGCCGCTGCCGCTGTCCCCGGCCACGTCCAGCTGCCGCGCGCTGTCCGCGCCCTGGGCGCAGCAGGGGGGTGCCCTGAGCGAGTGGCGCGAATTGGCCGTCGGTGGCCGTCACTGCTTCCTGGTGACGCGCATTCCCTTGGCCGCGGGTGCGACGCGCCAGGACACGATGGTCGCCGTGTACGACCGCCCGGCGCGGCGCGAGTCGCGCGGCGACGTGGGCGATGAGCCCGCGCCCATCGCCAGCCTCGGGCCTTTCGCCCGACTCCGTCCCGACGAGAACGACTTCCACGTCGGTGTCGGCGGCGACCACGCCGGGTGGCTGGCGCTCAGGCGCGGTGAGCGTTTCATCGGTGCGCCCTACAGCAGCTGCGCGCTGTGGCGACTGGGGCGGGAGCTGGCCCCGCCGGGCGTGCCGGGCGCAGCCCGCACAGCGCCTGCGCCCGAGGTCTGCCAGAGCGAATAGCGCAGCACGCAGCGGCTACAGTGCCGGCATGAGCCTCTCGAATCCACCGCCCCGCCCGGCCGGCCATGCGCTGGTCGAAGCCCTCATCGCCCAGGGCGTTCACACCTGCTTCGGGGTTCCCGGCGAAAGCTATCTGGCGGTGCTCGACGGCCTGCACGAGCAGCGCAAGCACATCCGCTTCATCGCCTGCCGGCAGGAAGGCGGCGCGGCCTTCATGGCCGAAGCGCAAGGCAAGCTCAGCGGCCGTCCGGGCGTGTGCTTCGTCACCCGCGGGCCCGGCGCCACCAACGCCAGCATCGGCGTGCACACGGCCTTCCAGGACAGCACCCCGATGGTGCTGTTCGTGGGCCAGGTGGCCAGCGACCAACGCGACCGCGAATCCTTCCAGGAAATCGACTACCGCCAGATGTTCGGCCCGGGCACCCTGGGCCTGGCGAAATGGGTGGGTGAGGTGCACAGTGCCGACCGCCTGCCCGAGTACGTGGCGCGCGCCTTCCACACCGCTATGCAGGGCCGCCCCGGCCCGGTGGTGCTGGTGCTGCCCGAAGACATGCTGACCACCGCCACGGCGGCGCCCGTGCTGCCGCGCGCGCAGGCGGTGCGTGCCTGGCCCGCCCCGGGCGGCCTGCGTGATCTGCGCGCCATGCTGCTGGCGGCGCAGCGCCCGCTGCTGCTGGTGGGCGGCCCGGGCTGGGACGCCGAATCCGCGCATGCCCTGCAGCGCTTTGCCGAGAACTGGCAGCTGCCCGTGGCCTGCGGCTTCCGTTTCCAGGACAGCTTCGACAACCGCCACCCGCAGTACGCCGGCGACGTGGGCATCGGCATCAACCCGAAGCTGGCGGCGCGTGTGCGCGAGGCCGACCTCGTCATCGCGCTCGGCCTGCGCCTGGGCGAGATGACGACCGGCGGCTACACCCTGCTGGCCGCACCGCGCCCGGCGCAGAAGCTCGTGCACGTGCACCCCGGGCCGGAGGAACTGGGCCGCGTCTACGCCGCCGACCTGCTGCTGCAGGCCGCCATGCCCGCCGCAGCGCGCGCCCTGGAAGGCTTGACCGCGCCGCCCGCACTGCCCTGGGCCGGACAGGCCGAGGCAGCGCATGCCGACTACCTGGCCAACCTCGTCGCCCCGGCCGTGACGCCGCTGGACATGGCGGTGGTGGTGAAGACGCTGCAGGCGCGCCTGCCTGCCGATACCGTCTACACCAACGGCGCCGGCAACTACAGCGGCTGGCTGCACCGCTACTGCCGCTACCCCGGCCTGCAGCACCACGGCCGCACGCAGCTGGCCCCGACCTCGGGCGCGATGGGCTACGGCCTGCCCGCGGCGGTGGCTGCGGCGCTGCTCTACCCCGAGCGCACCGTGCTGAACCTGGCCGGCGACGGCGACTTCCTGATGAACGGCCAGGAACTCGCCACGGCCATGGCCTACGGTGCGCGCCGGCTGATCAGCGTGGTGGTCGACAACGGCACCTACGGCACCATCCGCATGCATCAGGAACGCGAGTACCCGGGTCGGGTCAGTGGCAGCGACCTGCACAACCCGGACTTCGCCGCGCTGGCCCGCGCCTACGGCTGGCACGGGGCTTTCTGCGACCGCAGCGAGGACTTCGCGCCAGCGCTCGACACGGCACTTGGCGCCATGGCGGCCGGCCGGCCGGCGTTGATCCACCTGAAGCTCGACGCCGACGTGAGCACCTCGCGCACCACGCTGTCGGCCATCCGCGGCGAGCGGCGCCCACTCGGCACTTGAAAAGCCCGAGCCCCTTCCCAACTACCGCCATGAGCCGGTAGACATGGATGTCCTGCCGGTGCCGCCCAGCGAACCGGAGGACCCACCATGTATGCATCCCTGTTGAATCATCCCGACAACCTGTTCGGCCAGTTCGACCGCCTGCGCCGTGAACTCGACGAAGTCTTCGGCGTACCGAACCTGCCCAGCAGCATCCGTTCCGTCACACCCGGCGCCTGGCCGGCGGTGAACGTGGGCCGCACGCCCCGGAGCATCGAGGTCCATGCCTTCGTGCCGGGGCTGGACGCTGCGAAGATCGACGTCAGCCTGGATCGCGGCGTCCTGTGCATCTCCGGCGAGCGCCCCAGCAGCCTGCCGCAGGGCGAAGGCAAGGTCCAGGTCTATGCCAAGGAGCGTGGCGCCGGGCGCTTCAGCCGCGTCGTCGCGCTGCCCGACGACATCGACCCCGCCCAGGTCCGCGCCAGCTATCGCGACGGCGTGCTCCTGGTCAGCATCGCCCGCCGTGAAGCCGCCCCGTCCCAGCGCATCAACGTCCAGTGACGCGCGTTGCCACGAATCGTCTCAACCGCCTGAAGGAAGTTCGATCATGAATCAAGCCCAAGCCCTGACCCGTCCCGGTTCCGACACAACCCACGCCGTGACCGACCGTGATGCCCAGCGCAGCGTCTCCCCTGCCGTCGATGTCTTCGAAGACGCAGGCGGCATCACGCTGCTGGCCGACTTGCCCGGCGTGCCACGCGAGCAGCTCGAGCTGAAGGTGGAAGGCGACACCTTGCTGATCGAGGGCCATGTGCAGCAGGGCACGACAGAAGGTCTGGAGGCCGTCTATGCCGAGGTGCGCGTGCCCCGTTACCGGCGCAGCTTCACGCTCAGCCGCGAGCTCGACACCACGCGCGTCGAGGCCAACCTCAAGGACGGCGTGCTCACGCTGCACATTCCAAAGCAGTCTCATGCCCAGCCGCGCCGCATTCCGGTGCAGGGTGGCTGAAGCCGCAGTCCCCGGCGCCTGCCGAGCGTGAAGGCACGCACCGCGCTGCCACCGAAGCGCCGCTGCGCTGAAGCCCACCCGTCGATCAGCGAACGCGGCCCCACAGCAGCAGGACGACGCCGAGGGTGGCGAGCGCGGCGGCGGACCATTCCAGGGCGCTCACGAATTCGCCGCCCAGGCTCACACCCAGCACCAGCCCGATGACGGGATTGACGAAGGTGTAGCTCGAAGCCAGCGCGGGGCTGCTCCGCTGCAGGAGCACCATGTAGGCCGAAAAGCCGATGATCGAACCCGCCACGACCAGGTACAGCCACGACAGCAGCGCGCGGGTGCCGGGCGGCCAGACCGGCCGTTCACCTGCCAGCGCGGCGGCCAGCAGCAGCAGCAGGCCGCCGGCCAGCATCTGGCTGGCATAGCCGGCGACGCCCGGGGCGAGGCTGAGCTTGCGGCCTCCGGGCAACCCCTGCATCGCCCACACCGTGCCGAGGCTCCAGGTGAGTGTGGCGGTGGCCACGGCCAGCAGGCCGGGCAGGGAAGCACTGAAGCCCTGGCCGCTGGCCAGCAAGCCCACGCCCAGCAGCCCGAGGGCGATGCCGCCGAGTTCGAGCCGGCTGGGCCGCACGCCATAGGGCAGCTGCATCAGCGCCACCAGTGCCGGCACCACGGCGATGAAGGCCACCACCAGGCCACTGCCGATGCTGGTCTGTGCGAGGGCGGTGGCGCCATAGCCGCCGCCCAGCATCAGCGCACCGAGCACCCATGCGCTGGTCCACTCGCCGCGCGTGGGCCAACCGGCCCCGCGCCAGGCCGCAAACGCCCCCAGCAGCAGCCCGGCCGCGACGAACCGGGTGCCCATCTGGAAAAAGGGCGGGAAGCTGGGCAGTGCCCACTTGATGGCCAGATACGTCGAACCCCAGATGAACCAGGTGGCGGCCAGGCACGCCAGGATCAGCCAGGGCAGCGTTCTTGTTCTGGCAGGGTGGGGCAGGGCGTCGGCACGGGTCGTCATGGTTGAGGATGTTAGTAAGCTGCCGTGTTGCCCCGGTTGCGCAGCCGGGAGGCTTTCGGCCGCCTTGTCTTGTTTTTGCACGGTCAGCGCCCCTTAAGCTTGCGAACAACGCCTGCAAGGACACCGCGACATGACACCCGACATCCTCACCAGCGATCTCTGCGACGCCCACCGCGACACCCTGGGACAGCAGGGCAGCGAAGACCTGCGCGTGCTCCCGCCGGTCTTCGCCAGCTACGGCGGGCGCCGGCGATTCCGGGGCCTCGTCAGCACGGTGCAGTGCTTCGAAGACAACGCGGGTGTCAAGGCCGCCGTGGAAAGCCCGGGCCAGGGCCGCGTGCTCGTGGTCGACGGCGGCGGCTCGCTGCGCCGGGCCCTGCTGGGCGGCAATCTCGCGGCCAGTGCCGTGCGCAACGGCTGGGCCGGGGTCGTCATCGACGGCTGCGTGCGCGATCTGGCCGAGCTGGCGGCGTGCGACCTGGGCGTGCGCGCCCTCGCGCCCATGCCCCTGCCGCCCTTCAAGCGCGACGGCGGCCGGCGCGACGTGCCGGTGCGTGTGCAGGGCGTGTGGATCCGGCCCGGCGACTGGCTCTGTGCCGACGAAGACGGCATCGTCGTGAGCGACCGCGCACCACCGGCCGGCGGCCTGGGCTGATCACCCCTTACAATGGGTGCTGAGTCGGGGTGTAGCGCAGCCTGGTAGCGCATCTGGTTTGGGACCAGAGGGTCGAAGGTTCGAATCCTTTCGCCCCGACCAAGAACGAAGGGCGGTGCCTCGGAAGGCCTGCCGTCACCTCATCGGGGCGGAATAGATTCCACCGTCGCTGCGCCCGGGGTGATAGCCCTTGTGGCCGATGGCATGCGTGAGCGGGCTGCGAGGATCGCGCCCCTGCACCAGGTCTTTCAAGCCGCGCGAGAAGTCGTATTGCGGTTGCCACCCGAGCACCGTCCGAGCGCGATCGTTCACGTAGACGCGGTCGATGTCCTCGAGCATGTGCCAGCCGCGCTGGCGGAACACGGTCTCGAACTCGGGGGCCACACGCCGCAGCGCCGCCGATGCTTGCCCGCGCAGCATTGCCAGGTCGACCCGCTCGAACGGCGAGCTTGCACTGATGATGAACCGCTGGAAGCCGATGTCCGGCGCTCGTTCGATGGCCAGCAGATGCGCGTCCACCACGTCCTGGATGTCCACCCGCCGGTGCAGCAGTTCGATGAGCTTCAGGTTCAGGTCGTCGAAACCGTTGCGGCGGCTTTCGGCGTCGTCGGGCTCCGGGAAGAAGCGCGAGGTGCGCAGCACCAGCACCGGCAGCCCGTGGTGGCGCTGGAAAAGCTGGCAAAGATCTTCGGCCGCGACCTTGGTGACCCCGTAGATGTTCTTGGGCACCGGGACCACGTCCTCGGTGATCCACGCCGCCGGCGCCGGTGGCGGGGGGCTCAGGGCGTCGCCGAAAGCACTGGTCGTGCTCGTGAAGACGAAGGCGCGCACCCCTGCGGCAGCGGCCTCCTCGAGCAGGTTCAGGGTGCCGGTGATGTTGACGTCGACGAAGTCCTGCCGACTGTGCGAGTGAACATGCGGCTTGTGCAGCGTGGCGGTGTGCAGCACGGCTTCGACGCCCCGCATGCAGCGCGCGACGTGCGCGCGATCGACGATCGAGCCGAGCAGGTCGGTGCTGGCAGAAGGCACGATGTCGAGGCCACCGACGGCGTGACCCTGTTCGCGCAAGGTGCGAACGAGCGCATCGCCGAGGTGGCCGGAGCTGCCGGTGACGAGGATCTTCATGCCGCTGAATCTACCGCGGCCGCACGGTGCTCAGGGCACGGTCGCGACGAAGCGGTCCACGGGTGCCAGCCGCACCAGCTGCTGCGCCTGGGCGGGTGGCGCGGTCAGCCACAGATCCACGTCCTCGGGTTCGATGGGGACGACGCTGCGCTTGTCCTGCATGTCGGGCGGGCGCTTGGGGTCTGGCCGGTGCATCCGGTTCATGAGCGGGTGGGCGTCTGCGTTCAGCGTCAGCAGCGTGTAGCTCTCGACGACTTCGCCGGTTTCCTTGTCGACCCAGGTGTTCCACAGGCCGGCCAGGCCCCAGGGCGTGCCGTCGGTCCGGTGGAAACGCCAGGGCACGTGCTTGCCGGTTTCCCAACAGGGCTCGAAGAAGCTCTCGGCGGGCACGATGCAGCGCTGACTGCGGGCCCAGGGTTGCTTGTAGCTGGCCTTGGCCGACAGCTCCTCGCTGCGGGCATTGCAGGTCGGATAGGGCAGCTTGGCGGTCTTGGCGAACCAGGGCACCAGGCTCCACTGCCCGGTCACGAGCTCGCGCTCGTAGTGCGTGCTGTCGCGTGCGGCCCGGATGAAGGGGCCGAGGTAGCGGGGAAAGACCTCGTGCGGCCAGCGTTGCGGCGTGCGGCTGCCGACCTGCCAGTGCCTTTCGATGTCGCCGGCTTCAGGCGAGATGTAGCGCGTGCACATGGGCGTTTGACCTGCGGGCAGGCCCGTGCCGGGGTTTCAGGCGCGCACTTGCGGCATGGCCGCGCTCATGGCGCGCACCACCTGCGGGTCGTGCACTTCCATGCGCGCCTTGTCGACGCTGGGGCGGCGCACCGGCACGACGTTGTTGTCGAGTTCGCCGGCCAGCTTGACGGCAAGGCCCTGGGCACAGGCGATGAGCCAGCTGCCGGTTTCGCGGTCCTCCACGCTCTCCTGTTCCAGGAAGCGGTCGGCTGCGCGGCAGGCGGCGTGCAGCTGGTGTGCACGCACACGCACGCCTGCCACGCCGCGTTGCAGGGCGGCGTCTGCAGATTCCTCGCGCATGGAACGTGCGAGGCCGTCGATGTCGCCGGCCAGTTCGGCCGCCAGGCCGAGCGCGCAGGACATCAACCATGACGCAGTGCTCCGGTCTTCGTCGGTGTCCTGCTGGCTGAAGTGGTCGGCTGCGCGGGTGGCGGCGCGCAGCTGGTGCGCACGGGCGCCCAGGAAACGCAAAGCCTGTGCGGGATCGCCGGTGGCGTCGTCGGCGCCCGGCAGGCCGGCGTCGCGGGGGGCAAAGCGGGCGTTGTGCATGGGTGTGCTCTTCGTCGAGTGTTCGGCAGGAAGCCGGCTCTTTAGTGTAGGAGGATGCGACGAGCACTGGCCGCCCAGCCACCAAAGCCACCGCTGGCCTGCCCAGCAGGACTCGAACCTGCGACCCCCAGCTTAGAAGGCTGGTGCTCTATCCAGTTGAGCTATGGGCAGTGCGCCGATCAGATTCTAGAAGGCCGGGCCAAAGTACCGCTGCCACCGTTTTTTGGCCAGTCCCGGTCCGAAGGCCGGCGAATACACTTCTGCCATGCAGCAAGCCTTCATCAAGCGCCGGCCGTGGCCGCATGTCGGGTTGTCCTGAAC
>JANOBX010000070.1:0-3082 GCA_031411875.1 Burkholderiales bacterium
TGCTGAAGTCGATCGTGCGGGCCGACCGCCCCAACCCACAGCGCGAAGTCGCGAGTCGCTATCGAGCGTGGCAACGGGAGCACGCGCCGCAAGCGGCGCCCGAGGCGCGCCGTCGCAGTGTGGCCGAGCTGCGGTCTCTGGGTAAGCGTCCGGCGAACCCACCTTGACGGTGGGCGTGCAGATCAGGCCGACGTCGTTGACTGCCAGCGATGTGGCAAGAGTTCGGCGATGCGGCTGGCAGGCTGTGTAGGCAGCCGCTCGAGCACGTCGCGCATGTACGCATACGGGTCGAGCCCGTTGAGCTTGGCCGAGTGCACCAGGCTCATCACGGCCGCGGCACGTTTACCCGCACGCAGGCTGCCGGCGAACAACCAGTTTTGGCGTCCAAGCGCGATCGGCCGGATGCGGTTTTCCACCCAGTTGTTGTCAATGGGCAGATCGCCATCATCGAGGAAGCGCGTCAGTGCCACCCAGCGGTTGACGCTGTAGCCGATCGCCCGCGCGGTGGCCGAACCGTCCGGGATCTTCTGCCGCTGTTGCCGCATCCACTGATGCAGCGCATCGGCCACCGGTCGTGATCGTCGTCGCGCATCAAGCCGGGTCTGGCTGTCCGCATCGGCCACCTCGCGCTCCACGTCGTAGAGCTGAGCGAAGAACTTCAGCGCCTGCTCGCCCACCTGGCTGCCGTGATTGGCCCACAGCTCGTGGAACTTGCGCCGCGCGTGCGCCATGCAACCCACCTCGGTCACACCGAGCTCGAAGCAGGCCTTGTAGCCGCTGAAGTCGTCGGTGACGAGCTTGCCCTGCCAGCCGGGTTTGTCGAGCGTTCCGGGCAGCCCGAGGAAGCCGCGCACATGCTGGCCGCCGCGGCTCTCGGCGAAGTCGAAGACGACGGCCTTGACCGGGTTGAACGGTGTCGTGCAGTAGCTCCGCAGGTAGGCCCGGTGCGTCTTGCCGTGGCCCGGCTTGAGCATCGCCACCGGCGTCTCATCCGCATGCAGCACCGGCTGGCGCAGCAGCTCGGCGGCCAGGGCGTCCACCAGAGGCTGCAACTGCACTCCGCACTCGCCCACCCACTGAGCAAGCGTGGACCGTGCGATGAGATGACCGGCTCGCTCGAAGATCGCTTCCTGGCGGTACAGCGGTAGATGGTCCAAGTACTTGGCCACGAGAACCTGGGCCAACAGGCCTGCGGTGGGCAGCCCCTTGTCGATGACGTGCGGCGCGACCGGTGCTTGGGTGATCTTCTCGCAGCACTTGCACACCCACTTGCCGCGGATGTGGCGCTCCACCGTGAACACGCCCGGCTGGTAGTCCAGCTTCTCGGCCACGTCCTCCCCGATGCGCTGCATCGGCGTGCCGCAGCCGCAGGTGGTGTCCTCGGGCTCGTGGCGGATCTCGCGGCGCGGCAGGATCGCCGGCAGCTTCTCGCGCTTCGGTGCCTGCTTCTCGCCTGCCGCCCTGGTCGAGGGATTCATCGCCTCGATCTCGACAGCCACCGCTGCCAGATCGCTGTCCAGGGTCTCTTCCAGCAGGCTCTTCTGCTCGGCGCTGTACGCCTCGGACTTCGCGGCGAACTTCAGCCGCTTGAGGATGGCGTTCTCGTGCGTGAGCTTGTCGATGACGGCCTGCTTGAACGCAACCTCCGCTCGCGAGGCCCGCAGCTTCTCGCGCAGTTGCCCTGGTTCCAGCGTGTCGAGGTCTTCGGCGATCACGGGGTGTGATCGTGCCCAGCGTGGCCTGCTCGCGCCATCGGCAAATGCCGCAATGGACGCGCTACAGCAGCGTGATTACGCCTGCTTCTCCGATGCGCTGCCAGGGCAGACCCAGCACCAGCGCATCAAGCTGCGCTCGGCTCAGCGTCAGCGTGCCGCCGACATCCTTGGGCCAGACGAACCGACCGCTGTTTAAGCGCCGGGCCGCCAGCCACACGCCGATGCCGTCGTGCACGAGCACCTTCATGCGATTGGCGCGACGGTTGGCGAACAAGTACGCGTGATGCGGCCTGGCAGCGCCGAACACCGTGACCACGCGCGCCAGCGCCGCTTCGGTGCCCGCGCGCATGTCCAGCGGCTCCACGGCCAGCCATACCGCCTCGACCTTGATCACCGAAGCAACTCGCGCATCCAGCCCGATAAATCCATCGCCGCACTCATGGGCCAGCTCAGCTTCACCGTGATGGCGCCGCGGCGCAGCTCAACCTCGATGGCGCGCTCGTCCGCCGAACGCTGCACGGCTGGCGCAACAGCCACCGGCACGAAATGCTCGGACACAGCCACCGCACGCGCCTCGCGTGCCAACTTGCGCCAGCCGTGCACGATGTTGGCGTTGATGCCGTGTGCCATCGCCACCTTGGCCACCGAAGCGCCCGGCACCGCGCACTCGGCCAAGATCTGCGCCTTCAGCTCTGCGCCGTGGCGTCGGCGCTTGCGACTGTTCTCCGTATCCATCGTGTCCAGCTATTCGTTAACTGGACAGGATCGTTATCGCCGCGCGACCTCAGTTCAAGATGGGTTCGCCGGACGCTTACGATTCTGGTGGCCATGCATTCCGCGATCTTGTTGGCGAATTCCCGACTGCATCGGATCAACCGACACCGGCAACCGGATCCTGGAAGCAAGAGCGCTTCAGACAGGCCTTTGGCCTCCCAGCGATGCAACTTAGCAATCGTCCGAGGCTGATCGCCGCTGCCGTCATCAAATGAGCCAGATGCGTCTTGGCCCGACCGATGTAGCGCGTGCGTCGCATTCCGTGCGCGCGTACAGCCTGCGCGAGGGCCCCTTAGATGCCGGCGCGCCGGGCGTGCCCTGCCGCAAAGTTGGCCCTCTGCTCGTGCTCGCGCCGATCCTGCAGCGCCTCATGCTGCGCCTGAGGGCGCACGGTGATCTCTCGCCCTAGCGGGGACGTGCGTGTACAGCGCTCGGACATCTAGCAGCCACCGCAGTCGTTGTGCGACCAGCGGATCTTGACACTTGGCGTGCCGTAGGGGCGCGGCGTCGGTTGCCAGACTAGGCTGGCATTGCCGGCCGGGCTGAAGGCGCGTTGGTTGGCAAAGTCAAAGTTGAAGTAGTCGACAGCGAAG
>JANOBX010000071.1:0-7016 GCA_031411875.1 Burkholderiales bacterium
TCACCTCGACCACCGTACCGCAGAGCTTCTCGGCCTGCACCAACGCGGTGGTGACGCCGCTCTTCATGCCGTAGCAACTTGTGCTCTTGAGCTTGGTCATGACCTTGGCGCGCTGCTCGGGGCTCAGCGCCTTGACGTCCAACGGCTTGCCGTCTTTCTCGGTACCGATATCGCCGAGGATCAACACGGCCGACTGGATCGGCTCCATGTTCACCGCAACCGGGCGATAACCCGATGCGAGACCTACCACCGGGTTGCCATAGACCCAGCACGGTGGCGACGGCTTCTTCACGGCGGCCAGCACGTCCTGCGTTTCCTTGATGTTGAGCACCGGCGCAACCGGCAGGCCACTGGGCTTGAGGAATTCGATCAGCTCGCGCAGCGCGCTTTCGGTCTGCGACGCGCCCTCGCCGCGGATGACCTGCGGATTCAGGTAGAGCCCGCCCTGGCACGACTGCCCGTGGGCAGAGACTGCGCTGCCGATGAGGCAGGCGGACAAAAGCATGGTCTTCATGATGTCTCTCTCGTTGTGGGCGCGGCCTCGTGACTGCAGGCCGGCGGTTGGCAAACACCACCCGCGCTCGATGCTAGGCCCGAGGCCGCACGGTTAGCTAGGGGGATACGCTAGAGCACGGAACAGTTTCAGGAAATATTGATCGCAGACAAGTGGAGACTTTTCCACTGCATCGACACGGCCCTGCATGACGACTCCGGAGAAACCCTAAAGCGACTTGAGAATCCGGCAATCTTGACCGTCGTCAAGAGTCTTTCCGGCCAGTAGCGCGAGCATCCGTCCACCACCGAAGCTTGGGAGTCGTTACGATGTTCCAACGCCAGGTCGAAGTTCACCATCACAGGAGACAACGCAATGAAACAACAGGCAACCAAGACTCGCGCCCCGATGTGGAAGCTGCTCGCAGGCGCCGCCGCAGCGGCATTGATGATGGCCGCTCCGGCGCACGCGGCGTGGGAGCCCACCAAGCCCGTCGAATTCGTGGTGCCCGCAGGCACGGGCGGCGGCGCGGACCAGATGGCGCGCTTCATCCAGGGCGTGATCATCAAGCACAAGCTGATGAAGGAGTCGCTGGTCGTCGTGAACAAGTCAGGTGGAGCCGGCGCTGAAGGCTTCCTGGCAGTCAAGGACGCCAAGGGCGATCCGCACAAGATCATCATCACCCTGTCGAACCTGTTCACCACGCCCATGGCCACCGGTGTGCCCTTCAACTGGAAGGACCTGACCCCGGTGCAGATGATGGCCCTCGACCAGTTCGTGCTGTGGGTCAATGCCGAAAAGCCGTACAAGACCGCCGCCGAGTACATCGCGGCCGTCAAGGCCGCCGGCCCCCTGAAGATGAAGATGGGCGGCACGGGCTCCAAGCAGGAAGACCAGATCATCACCGTCGGCCTCGAAAAGGCCAGTGGCACCAAGTTCATCTACGTCCCCTACAAGGGCGGCGGCGAAGTGGCGGTGCAGCTGGTCGGTGGCCACATCGACTCGACCGTGAACAACCCGGGCGAGGCCGTGTCCCAGTGGCGCGGCGGCAGCGTGCGCCCCCTGTGCGTGTTCGACGACGAGCGCATGCCCTACAAGGCCAAGATCACGGAAACCATGTCCTGGAACGACGTGCCCACCTGCAAGGAGTCGGGCATCCCCACCGACTACGTCATGCTGCGCGGCATCTTCATGGCCCCGGGTGTCACACCCGCGCAGGTGAAGTACTTCGACGACCTGATGACCAAGGTGCGCGGCACGACCGAGTGGAAGGAATTCATGGAGCGCGGCGCCTTCAACACCACCAGTCTGTCGGGCGACGCCTTCCGCAAGTGGCTCGAAGGCGCCGAGGCTGCCCACCGCACGCTGATGACCGAAGCGGGCTTCATGGCGAAGTGATCGCCCCGCGGGGTCGGCCGCTGCGAAGTGCGCCGCCCCGCCTTGTCGACTCCAGAAGTTTTTGAACAGGTCGGGCAACCCTGCCCGACATCGCCGACGCAGGCCGAAAGGCTGGCGTCGAGCCGCAGGCTTGCCTGCATGCGGCGCTTGCCGTGAGAAGGAGACCGGAATGTCAGACGACCAAGACACAGAACACGACGACACCCCCGCCGTTGCCAAGAACGCCACGGTCGACGCCGTGGTGGCAGCCCTGCTGTTGGCGCTGGGGGTATTGGTCATCTTCGAAGCGCGTCGCCTCGGGGCGGGCTGGACGTCCGACGGCCCGGGATCGGGCTATTTCCCTTTCTACATCGGCGTGCTCATCTGCGTTTCCAGCGTCGGCATCATGTATCAGGCGCTGTTCTCGAAATCGCGCGACACGGGCACCTTCGCCACCGTCAAGCAGACCAAGCAGGTCGCGTCGGTGCTGCTGCCCGCGGCTTTCTACGTGCTGGCCGTCACCTTCCTGGGCCTGTATCTGGCGTCGGCCATCTACATCGCGCTGTTCATGATCATCCTGGGCAAGTACTCGCCGGTGAAGAGCGTGTTGGTGGGGCTGGGCGTGACCGTGTACTTCTTCCTGATGTTCGAGGTCTGGTTCAAGGTGCCCCTGTGGAAGGGCACGCTCGACCCGACCCGCTTTCTCGGCTACTGACGCGCGCCCGCCCCGGAGTTCCACCTCATGAACGAACTGAATTCACTGCTGAACGGCTTTGCCGTCATCATGACGCCGATGAACCTGGGCCTGATGGTCCTGGGCATCGTGCTCGGTGTCCTGATCGGCGTGTTGCCGGGCCTGGGCGGCGCCAACGGCGTCGCCATCCTGCTGCCGCTGACGTTCTCGATGTCGCCCACCTCGGCCATCGTGATGTTGTCCTGCATCTACTGGGGGGCGCTGTTCGGTGGCGCCATCACCTCCATCCTGTTCAACATACCGGGTGAGCCCTGGTCGGTGGCCACCACCTTCGACGGCTACCCACTGGCACAGAAAGGGCGCGCAGCCGCGGCCCTGACGGCCGCCTTCACCTCGTCTTTCGTGGGCGCGCTGGTGGCGGTGATCATGATCACCTTCCTGGCACCGCTGGTGGCGAAGTTCGCCTTGAGATTCGGGGCACCGGAATTTTTCTCGGTCTACCTGCTCACCTTCTGCAGCTTCGTGGGCATGGGCAAGGGGTCGCCCTTCAAGACCCTGGTGGCGATGGCCCTGGGCTTCGCGCTGGCTGCGGTGGGGCTGGACACGGTGACCGGCCAGTTGCGCCTGACCTTCGGCTCCGCTGAGTTGATGCGCGGCTTCGACTTCCTGATCGCGGTGATCGGCCTGTTCGGCATTGGCGAGATCCTGCTGTCGATGGAGGAAGGTCTGAAGTTCTCGGGCAAGACGGCCAAGATCAACATGAAGGTGGTCTGGGAAACCTGGAAGGAACTGCCGCGCTACTGGGCCACTTCCGTTCGCAGCTCCTTCGTCGGCATCTGGATGGGCATCACCCCGGGCGGCGCCACGCCGGCCTCGTTCATGAGCTACGGCCTGGCCAAGAAGTTCTCCAAGACGGGCTCGAAGTTCGGCACCGGCGAAGTCGAGGGCATCGTTGCCCCCGAGACCGCGGCCCACGCCGCGGGCACCGCCGCCATGCTGCCGATGCTGGCACTCGGCATCCCCGGTTCGCCCACCGCCGCCGTGCTGCTGGGTGGCCTGCTGATCTGGGGCCTGCAACCCGGCCCGCTGCTCTTCGTCGAGCAGGCGGACTTCGTCTGGGGCCTGATCGCCAGCATGTACCTGGGCAACCTGGTCGGCCTGATCATCGTGTTGACCACGGTGCCGCTGTTCGCCTCGATCCTGCGCATTCCGTTCTCGATCATCGCGCCGGTGATCATCGTGATTTGCGCCATCGGTGCCTACACGGTGAACACGGCCATGCTCGACATCTGGTTCATGCTGCTGTTCGGTGTCATGGGCTACGTGTTCAAGAAGCTCGACTACCCGATCGCACCGCTGGTGCTGGCCCTGGTGCTGGGAGGCAAGACGGAAGACTCGTTCCGCCAGGCCATGCTGGTCTCGCAGGGCGAGCTGAGCATCATGTTCTCGAACCCGCTGGTCGGCTCGATCACCACGCTGGCGCTGATCATGCTGTTCTGGCCGTTGCTGTCGAAGCTGATCTCGCTGATTCGTCCCCCGAAGGCCGACGAGTTCGCCGCCCAGCGTCCGGTTGACTGAAGCAAAGGAAACTGCCATGCCTGTCATCGCATTGACCCAGGGGATGGGCTCGCTGTCCAAGGACATCGCCGTCGCCCTGGCCGACGAACTCGGCCTGACGACGCTGCAGCACGAAGTGGCTGACAAGGTGGCCGAGAAGATGCACGTCTCGCGCAGCCTGATCAACCGCCTGCGCACCGGCAAGGCCGGCACCATCGAGCGGCTGCGCAGCGACCGGACCGCGATGGCGCTGTATTCGGCCGAGGAAGTGCTGGACGCCGCCGCCAAGGGCAACGTGGTCATCCGCGGCTGGGGCGCGACCCAGTTGCTTCGGCCGGTGCCGCACATCCCCTGCATCCGCATCATGCGGCCCTTCGACCAGCGCGTGAAGTGGTTGATGGACGAGATCGACACCGACGACCGCAGCGTCGCCGAGGCCGAGATCCGACGCAGCGACGAAGCCAACGCCACCCGCATGCAAGACCAGTTCGGCGTCACCTGGAACGAGCCGGTGCTGTTCGATGCCGTGCTCAACACCGACCGCATGAGCGTGGCCAGCTGCGTGCAGGTCATCGGCACGCTGTTGGCCCGCCCGGAGTTCGCTGAAACGCCGGAGTCGCGCGCGTTGCTGCACGGCCTGGCGCTCAGCGCACGGGTGCGCGCGACGCTGCGTGCCCACGAAGAAACGCACGGTGTCGACATCACCATCGACAGCAGCGACGGCCGGGTCACGCTGAGCGGCATCGTCGCCAGCGACGACGAGAAATCGTCCGCCACGCAGGTGAGCGCGGGCGTGGCCGGCGTTCAGTCGGTCGACAACCAGCTGCGCGTGATGTCGCGGTCCAAGCTGTTCCCTTCGAACCGGCAATGAAGGCCGCCAGGCCCCCCGGGCCTGGCAACGCCTTCAGATCTTGCCGCGCTGCTTCAGCCGCGACAGGGTCTCGGCCGACAGGTTCAGGTAGGCCGCCAGTTCCTTCTTCGGAATGCGTTCGGCCAGCTCGGCATGCTTGCGCATGAAGCGGTGCACCCGCCCCGGCGCGTCGAGCAGATGCAGCGTGATCGTGTGGGCCATGATCTCGCTCATGAGCCGCATCACCTCGTACTCGAACTCCAGCTTGAAGCGTGGGTAGTGGTCCAGGAACTCCACCCACTGCGGCATGGCGAGCTTGGCCACCCGGGCCTTGGTCACGCTGACGATGGCATAGGGTGTCGGCGTGTTCAGGCGCCAGGCGGCATAGCTTGTCTCGATGCCGCGTTCATCGGTGAAGCGCAGGATCATTTCCTTCGCATCGGCGCTGGTCACCACGCGCTTGAGGATGCCTTCGAGCAGGAAGTACTGCTCCATCGCATGCACGCCCTGGTGCAGCAGGAACTCGCCCTTGGCGCAGTCGACGATGACCAGCAGCCGACCCAGTTCGTTCCACTCGACGTCGCTCATCGTCTTCAGCATGTCGTTCTGACGGAGCTGCAGTCGAATGATGTCTCTCTCGGGGTGCTGCGCAAGCGGAATCATCGGTCCAGGCACTTCATCGGGCGGTCAATTCCTGATTCTTGACCGCAGTCAACAGGGAAGACAAACGCTCGCTTTTAGCATACCCCACGTCCTCATCGCTGCATCCCGGAGCCTGCCATGTCCGCACTTCTTGCCCCCGTCCCGCACACCACCGAAGAGTCGGCCATGACCGACGGCTTCAACCTCGTCATCGACGCGCTGAAGCTGAACGGCATCAAGACCATCTATGGCCTGCCCGGCATTCCCATCACCGACCTGACGCGCAAGGCACAGGCCCAGGGTCTGCGGGTGATCTCGTTCCGCCACGAACAGAACGCGGGCAACGCTGCGGCCATCGCCGGCTTCATGACGGGCGCGCCCGGTGTGTGCCTCACGGTGTCGGCACCAGGCTTCCTGAACGGCCTGACCGCGCTGGCCAACGCCACCACCAACTGCTTCCCGATGATCCTGATCAGCGGCTCGAGCGAGCGCGAGATCGTCGACCTGCAGCAGGGCGACTACGAAGAGATGGACCAGGTCGCCGTGGCCCGGTCGCTGTGCAAGGCGGCGTTCCGCGTGCTGAACGCCGAAGACATCGGCGTGGGCATTGCGCGCGCCATCCGCTCGGCGGTCTCGGGCCGCCCGGGCGGCGTTTATCTGGACCTGCCGGCCAAGCTGTTCTCGCAGGCCATGGACGCCGCCGCGGGCGCTGCTTCGCTCATCAAGGTGATCGATCCGGCACCGCGGCAGATCCCCGCGCCCGATGCCGTGCAACGTGCGCTCGACCTGCTCAAGGGCGCGAAGAAGCCGCTCATCCTGCTGGGCAAGGGCGCCGCCTACGCCCGCGCCGACGCCGACATCCGCGCACTGGTGGAACGCTCGGGCATCCCCTATCTCCCGATGTCCATGGCCAAGGGCCTGCTGCCCGACACCCACGAACTGTCGGCCGCCGCGGCGCGTTCCTACGTGCTGCCCGAAGCCGACGTCGTGCTGCTGGTGGGCGCACGCCTGAACTGGCTGCTGTCGCACGGCAAGGGCAAGACCTGGGGTGGCAAGGACCACAAGGCCTGGGGCGGCCAGAAGTTCATCCAGATCGACATCTCGCCCACCGAGATGGACAGCAACGTGCGCATCGACGCACCGCTGGTCGGCGACATCGGTTCCTGCGTCTCGGCCCTGCTGGCCGGCATGGATGCGAAGTGGCCCAAGCCGCCGGCGGAATGGCTCAACGCCGTCTTCGAGCGCCGCAACAAGAACGTGGCGAAGATGGCCGAGACCCTGGCCAAGGACCCCAAGCCGATGAACTTCCACAGCGCACTGAACGTGGTGCGCGACATCGTCAAGGCCAACCCAGATGCGATGCTGGTCAACGAAGGCGCCAACGCGCTGGACTTCACCCGCTC
>JANOBX010000072.1:0-36380 GCA_031411875.1 Burkholderiales bacterium
CATCGCGTGGTCGATGAGCAGGGCGGGGAAGGTGTAGCCGATCGACGCCTCCGGCCCGGGCGGGTTGAGTCCCTGGAAGACGACGGGGTCGCGGCCGTTGACGACGTTCTGCGGCGCCACGCTGGCCAGGATCGACTGTCCCGAGATGCGCATGTGCAGGCCGCTGACGTTGCCCGCGGCGTCGAGGCCTGCGACCAGCTTGCACTGGGTGATCGGGTGGTAGAGGCCATGCAGCATGTCCTCCTCGCGCGACCAGATGAGCTTCACCGCCACGCCGGGCATCTCCTTGGCGATCGTCACCGCCTGGCGCACCCAGTCGTGCACGGCGCCGCGCCGGCCGAAGCCGCCGCCCAGCGGCAGCTTGTAGACCTCGCACTGCGCCGGTGGCAGGCCCGAGGCTTCCGAGGCCGCGGCCAGCGCCGCCTCGCCGTTCTGCGTGGGCGTCCAGACCTCGCAGCGCTCGGGCGTGTAGCGCACGGTGGCGTTCATCGTCTCCATCGTCGCGTGGTTCTGGAAGGGGTAGGAATACACCGCCTCCAGCTGCCGTGCGCTGCCGGCCAGCGCCGCCTTGATGTCGCCGCCGCGGTTGCCGTCCACGGCCTGCTCGGCCGACAGGCCGGCCTTCAGCGTGGCGTCGATGTCGGCCTGCTGCACCTTGGCGTGGGCGCCCAGGTCCCATTCGATGGGCAGGGCGTCCAGCGCCTTCTTCGCATGCCACCAGGTGTCGGCGACCACGGCCACGCTGTTGTCACCGACCCGCACCACCTTTTTCACGCCGGGGCTCTTGGCCACGGCTGCGGCGTCGAAGCTCTTGAGCTTGCCGCCGAACACCGGGCAGGCGGCGATGCTGGCGTTCAGCATGCCGGGCAGCTTCAGGTCGCTGCCGTAGACGATGCTGCCGTCGGTCTTCTCGGCGGTGTCCAGCCGCGCCAGGCGCTTGCCGGCGATGGTCCAGGTCTTCGGGTCCTTCAGCGTCACTTCGGTGGGCACGGGCAGCTGAGCGGCGGCGCCCACGAGCGCGCCGTAGCCGGCACGCCGGCCGCTGCCGGCGTGGCTGACGACGCCCTTGCTGGCGGTGCATTCGGCCGCCGGCACCTTCCACTCGTTGGCAGCGGCCTGCACCAGCATCATGCGGGCGGCGGCGCCGCCCTTGCGCACGTAGTCCTGGCTTTCGCGGATGCCGCGGCTGCCACCGGTGCTGAAGTTGCCCCAGACGCGTTTGCGCGCCAGGTTCTGGCCGGGCGTCGGGTACTCGGTGGTGACGCGGGCCCAGTCGCAGTCCAGTTCCTCGGCCACGAGCTGGGCCAGGCCGGTCAGCGTGCCCTGGCCCATTTCGCTGCGCGCGATGCGCACGACCACGGTGTCGTCGGGGCGCACCACGACCCAGGCGTTCAGCTCGGGTGCGGTGGCTGCGCCCTGGGCCAGCGCGGGCACGTGGAATCCGAGCACCAGCGAACCGGTGGCGGCGCCGGCGGCACCGCCCACGGTGCCCAGGAAACTGCGGCGGGACAGCACGGCGCTCATCAGACGGCCCTCACGATGTGGATGATGTCCAGGCCGGCGGTCTTGGGCCCGCCGGCGGCTTCCTTGATGGCGGCGCGCACCCGGTTGTAGGTGCCGCAGCGGCAGATGTTGGTGATGGCCGCGTCGATGTCGGCGTCGGTGGGCTTGGGCTTGTCCTTCAGCAGCGCCGTGGCGGCCATGATCATGCCGCTCTGGCAGTAGCCGCATTGCGGCACGTCGTTGGCCACCCAGGCCTTCTGCAGTGCCGCGCCCACGGGGTCGGGCGCGATGCCTTCGATGGTGGTGATCTTGGCCCCGGCCTGCACGGCCGCCACCGGCAAGGCGCAGCTGCGCACCGGGCTGCCGTCGATGTGCACGGTGCAGGCGCCGCACTGGGCGACGCCGCAACCGTACTTGGTGCCTGTCAAACCCAGCTGCTCGCGCAGCACCCACAGCAGCGGGGTGTCGGGTTCGGCGCTGTGCGTGAGCACGCGGCCGTTGACTGTCAACGTGGCCATCGGGGTTCCTTGTGGTGACGTGTCGATTGCGAAGACGATGTTCAGGCGGATCCTGCGTCCTGACCCGGCAGGTGATGGCAAGTTCCGCGGCGATTCTGCAGCCTACGGGCTTTCGACGCTGGCCGCCGCCGGGCCGAGCAGATCCCAACGATTGCCGTAGACATCGGCGAAGACGACGACGCGGCCGTAGCGTTCCTGGCGCGGCGCTTCCAGGAACTGCACCCCGTGCGCCAGCATGTGGCGGAAGTCGTCGTCGAAGTCGTCGCTGTGCAGGAAGAAGGCGACGCGGCCGCCGGCCTGTTCGCCCACAGCCCGGAACTGCGCGTCGTCGCTGGCCCTGGCCAGCAGCAGGCCTGCGGCCTCGGGGCCGCTGCCGCGCGGGGCCACCACCACCCAGCGCTTGCCTGCGGCCAGCGGCGTGTCTTCGCGCAGTTCGAAGCGCAGGGCACGCGTGAAGAAGTCGATGGCTTCGTCGTAGTCGACGACGACCAGGGTGGTCAGGGCAAGGCGGCAGGGCATGGGTGGGCGTGACTTCAGGGCCGGGGCTGGCCAGGCTTTGCACAGATTTACCTGGCCACGGGTCAACCCGGGCGTCGGCGCGACGTTGCAGGCGGCATGATGCCTTCGATGAATACAACGCCGACCCGCGCTGCGCCCGCGCTTCGTCTGGGTGCCGGGCTGATGGCCCTGGCCTTGCTGGGCGGTTGCGTCGTCGCGCCAGTGGGGCCACCCCGCCAGGCGGTCAGGGTCGTGCCGCCCCCGGCCCCGGCGCTTGCACCGGTCTACTTCTACCCCACGCGTGCCCAGACCGAAGCCCTGCAGGACCGGGATCGGTACGAGTGTTATCGCTGGGCCGTGCGCGAGACCGGCAGCGACCCCGGCATGACGCCGGTTCGCCAGGCCCCGCTGCGCCTGGCGCAGGCGGCACCGGTGCGCAGTGACGCCGGCGACGTGCTGGGCGGCGCCGCCACGGGGGCCTTGCTGGGCGCCGCCCTGTCGTCACCGCGCCATGCGGGCGGCAACGCCGTGCTGGGCGCGATCTTCGGGGCGGTCGTCGGTGCCGCAGCGGGCGAAGCCCGCAACCGCGCCATCGACGCGGCCCAGACGCGCCAGGACGCCATCCAGGCCAGCGCCCGCAGCGGTGCACCGCCAACCAACTTCCGCCGTGCCATGGCCGCCTGCATGCAGGGGCGGGGCTACACGGTGCAGTGAGGCGCCCATGAAAGTTTCAGGTTCGATCCTTCCAGTCTGCGCCGCCGTGCTTGCACTGCTGAGCCTGGCCGCACACCAGACGGCCTGGGCCGACCGGGGCGAGCGCCCGGGCCGCGGCGATCGCCATGCGCACCCTGACCGGCACGGCTCCGGTCATTGGCGCGGTGGGGTCGTGGTTCGGCCGATCATCGGGTCGCGGCACGGGCCTCATTACGGTCCTCATGACGGCCCTCATTACGGGCCTCGTTACGGCGGGCACCGTGGCGCCTGGGTGCGCCCGATCGCGCCTTATCCGCACTACCCGCGCCACGGCCTCGTCATCCACCACAGGCCTGCGCTGTGGACGCTGGTGACGGTGGGCGCGCTCACCTACATCTATGCCAACGGCGTCTACTACCGCGAGCATGTCGCGGGCGGATACGAGGTGGTGGCGCCGCCTGGCGACGAGCCGCTGGCGCCCTCTGCCGAAGCGCATTTCGTGTATCCGCGACAGGGCCAGGGTGCCGAGCGCCAGGCCAGCGACGAATACGAATGCCACCGCTGGGCGGTGCAGCAGACCGGCTTCGATCCGAGCAGCGTGGCCGTGGGCACGGCGCGCAGTGCCAGTGCCGACCAGCGGGCAGGCTACCCACGCGCCCGTAACGCCTGCCTGGAAGGGCGCGGCTACAGCGTCGAGTGAAGGCGGCCGCCCGGGACGCCGCGCTCAGCCCGGCTCGACGGCTGGAACCAGTGCCCCGGCCAGATGCCGCTGCAACAGGGCCGACAACAAGGCACTGGCCTGGTCCAGCAAGGGCCCGCGCGGGCGCTGGGCGGACGTGGCGATCCACAGGCTCGTCGTCAGCGGCTCACGCCTGGTCCCGGCGCTGACCAGATGGATGGGCCGGGCCACGAAGGCCGCCTCGCGCCCGCTGCCGCGGATGGCGTTCAGCGACAGCACGGCATGCCAGCGCTGCAGCGGGTGGCGTTGCACCAGGTCCAGGATCGCCGGCACGCTTTCGATCTCCAGCTCCACCCGGGGCTTTAGACCTGCCGTGGCCAGCACCGCTTCCAGCCGCATGCGGATGGCATGCGGCCGGCTCGGGATCACCAGCGCCTGCTGCGCCACTTGCGCCAGCGTCACCGGCCGGCCGACGCTGCCGGCACCGTCGCGTCGTCCGCCGACGAGATAGAGCTTTTCGTCGAGCACGGGCTGCAGATGGATGGCCGGTGCCGGCGCGGCGTTGTAGACCACGGCGCAGTCGATGCGCCCCTGAACCAGCCATTCCAGCGTGTAGGTGGACAGGCCCTCGACCATCGTCAGCGTGGCTTTCGGGAAGCGCTCGGCGAAGGCCTCGACCAGTGGCGCCGTCAGCACCCGGCCGATGCTCGGCGGCAGCCCCACCGACAGCAGCCCGGCGGCCACGCCGCGCAGTTCCTCCAGGTCCTGGCGGGCGCGTTCCAGCTGCTGAAGCATGCCGCGGCCATGGGCCAGCAGGCGCTGGCCGGCCGGGGTGAGCGTCACGCCGCGGCCGTTGCGTTCGAACAGCGGCTGTCGCAGTTCGACTTCCAGCGCCCGCACCTGCCGGCTCAAGGCCGGCTGCGCAATGCCCAGCCGGCTTGCGGCGCGCGTGAAGCTGCCGAGTTCTGCCACCTGCACGAAGCTGGCGATCTGCTTGAAGTCCATGGGGCGATTGTCATGCCGTCGGCAGCCAATTGCTCGCGAGTCATGCCGGTTCGGCATATCAGCTAGTGCGCGCTTCGGCTTGATGGCGGGGCGGTGCAGCACAAGAATCCCGTGATGGCGCTCACCCTGTCCGGCATCTCGTCGAAAGCCACGCAATCCTTGCTGGCCGAGCTGATGCTTGCCTATTCCGAGCGCGGCGGCCAGGCCGTTGCCGTCGAGTCGGTGGGGGGTGTCGACGCCGCCCGGCGGGTGCAGGGGGGCGAAGCCCTTGACCTCGTCTTCCTCGCGTCGGATGCCATCGACCGTCTCGTCGCCAGTGGCCATGTGCATGCCGGCACCCGGGTGGACCTGGTGCGTTCGCCCGTGGCCGTGGCGGTGCCCGCCGCGGCCCCGCTGCCCGACATCGGCAGCGGCGCGGCGCTGCGCCAGGCGGTGCTGGACGCGCCCAGCCTCAGCTTTTCCACCGGTCCCAGCGGCACGCATCTCGTCCTGCTGCTAGAACGCTGGGGCATCGCCGATCTCGTCAGGCCACGCATCGTGCAGGCCCCAACCGGTGTGCCGGTGGGCAGCCTGGTGGCCAGCGGGCGGGTGGCGCTGGGTTTCCAGCAGCTGAGCGAACTGCTGCACCTGTCTGGCATCCAGGTCGTCGGCAACTTGCCGGCCGACGTGGCCTACATCACCACCTTCTCTGCCGCTCTGCCGGTGACGCTGGACCTGGCCTCGGCCCGGGCCGCGGCCGCGCGTGAGCTGCTCGCCTTCCTGAGTTCCGATGCCACCGCAGCGGCCAAGCGCCGCCAGGGCATGGAACCCGCCTGAACCGACCACGGACGCCCCCGCATGATCATCGACATCCACGGCCACTACACCACGGCACCGAAGGCGCTGGAAGCCTGGCGCAACGCCCAGATCGCCGGCATCAAGGACGCCGCGCTGATGCCGAAGGTTACCGACCTGAAGATCAGCGACGACGAACTGCGCGAGACCATCGAAGCCAACCAGCTGGCGAAGATGCGCGAACGCGGCAGCGACCTGACCATCTTCAGCCCGCGTGCCAGCTTCATGGCCCATCACATCGGCGACTTCCAGGTGAGCAGCACCTGGGCCGCCATCTGCAATGAGCTGTGCTTTCGCGTGGCGCAGCTGTTCCCGGACCATTTCATCCCGGCGGCGATGCTGCCGCAGAGCCCGGGTGTGGACCCGGCGACCTGCATCCCCGAATTGGTGAAGTGCGTCGAGCAATACGGCAACGTGGCCATCAACCTCAACCCCGACCCCAGCGGCGGCCACTGGACCAGCCCGCCCCTGAGCGACCGCCACTGGTACCCCCTCTACGAGAAGATGGTGGAGTACGACATTCCCGCCATGGTGCATGTCAGTACCAGCTGCAACGCCTGCTTCCACACCACCGGCGCCCACTACCTGAACGCCGACACCACGGCCTTCATGCAGTGCCTGACCAGCGACCTGTTCAAGGACTTCCCGACGCTGAAGTTCATCATCCCGCACGGTGGCGGCGCGGTGCCCTACCACTGGGGCCGATTCCGCGGCCTCGCGCAGGAACTGAAGAAACCGCTGCTGCAGGACCATCTGCTGAACAACATCTACTTCGACACCTGCGTGTACCACCAGCCCGGCATCGACCTGCTGACCCAGGTGATCCCGGTCGACAACATCCTGTTTGCCAGCGAGATGATCGGCGCGGTGCGCGGCATCGACCCCGAAACCGGCTTCTACTTTGACGACACCAAGCGCTACATCGAAGCCAGCACGCAGCTCAGCGCGCAGCAGAAACACCAGATCTATGAAGGCAATGCACGCCGCGTCTACCCGCGGCTGGACGCAGCGCTGAAACGAAAGGGGCAATGAAATGTTCGAACTGGGCGTGGTCTATCGCGACATCCGGCGTGCCGATCGCACCGCCGCCGACGGCCTGGGTGCCTTTGGCAGCGCCACGGTGCATGAGGCGCAGGGGCGCGTGGGGCTGTTGCAGCCCTACATGCGCCCCATCTATCCGGGTTCGCGCATCTCGGGCACCGCGGTGACGGTGCTGCTGCAGCCTGGCGACAACTGGATGATGCATGTGGCGGCCGAGCAGATCCAGCCCGGCGACATCGTGGTGGCGGCCATCACGGCCGAATGCACCGACGGCTATTTCGGCGACCTGCTGGCCACATCCTTCCAGGCCCGCGGTGCGCGCGGCCTGGTCATCGACGGCGGTTGCCGCGACCTGCGCGACCTGCAGACCATGGGCTTCCCGGTCTGGAGCCGGGCCGTCAGCAGCAAGGGCACGATCAAGGCGACGCTGGGCTCGGTGAACATTCCCGTCGTTTGTGCCGGCGCCTATGTCACGCCCGGCGACGTGATCGTGGCCGACGACGATGGCGTGGTCGTGGTGCCGGCCGCGAACGCCGGCAAGACGCTGGAAGCTGCGGCCAAGCGCGAAGCGCTGGAAGCCGACAAGCGTGCCAGGTTGGCGGCTGGCGTGCTGGGGCTGGACATGTACAGCATGCGGGAACCGCTCGCCAAGGCCGGGCTGCGCTACATCGACGGCGCGCCGCCGCGCTGAGGCGATGTCGACAGGCCCTGCCCCACGCGTCATCGCCATCGTCGGCTACGGCGAGGTCGGCCGCATCCTGGCGGAAGACCTGCGCGCACGCGGTCTGGTCGTGGCCGCCTTCGACATCCGTGTGACGCCGGCCATGCAGGCCCACGCATCGCAGCAGGGCGTGCGCCTTGCCGCAAGCCACGCCCTGGCGGTGCAGGGTGCCGACCTGGTGCTGTCCTCCGTCACCGCCAGCCAGACCGTGGCCGTGGCCCAGGCCTGCGCGCCGGGGTTGGCGCCCGCGGCCTTCTTCCTCGACTTCAACAGCGCATCGCCCGGCGCCAAGCAGCGCGCGGCGGCTGCCGTCGACGCCGTGGGGGGACGCTATGTCGAAGGCGCGGTGATGACCAGCGTTACGCCCTATCGCAGCCAGGTGCCGCTGCTGCTGGGCGGGCCGCATGCGCAGGCGCTGCTGGCGCCCTTGAACGACCTGGGGTTCAAGGCCCGCGTGGCCAGTGAACAGCTGGGTGTGGCCAGCGCCACCAAGATGAGCCGCAGCGTGATGATCAAGGGCCTGGAGGCCATGGTCATCGAGAGCTTCACGACCGCACGCCACCATGGCGTCGAAGATGCGCTGATCGCCTCCCTGGTCGAGACCTTCCCCGGCATCGACTGGGAGCGCCAGGCCGCGTACTTCTTCCAGCGTGTCATCGAACACGGCCGCCGCCGCAGCGAGGAAGTGCGTGAGGTCGCAGCGACCGTTCGCGAAGCCGGCCTCGAACCCTGGTCTGCAGCCGGCACGGCAGAGCGCCAGGCCTGGGTGGCCGACCTGGCCGATGCCGGCCTTTTCGGCAAACGCGGCAGCCCTGACTTTGCACGCAGCCCCGACTGGCGACAGGAAGCCGACCGGCTGCTGCAGCACGCCCGCGACACCGGGAAAGGACCCCAGACCATGAGCAAACCCACCTCGGGCGACTTCACCAAGACAGCCGGCTGGCTGGACTGGTTCGAAGGCCCCAGCCGCCCCCGCTTCCAGCTGCCGCACGGCAGCGTCGACGCCCATTGCCATGTCTTCGGACCGGGTGCGGAATTCCCCTATGCCCCAGAACGCAAGTACACGCCCTGCGACGCCAGCAAGGCGCAATTGTTCGCCTTGCGCGACCACCTGGGTTTTGCGCGCAACGTCATCGTGCAGGCCACCTGCCATGGTGCCGACAACCGCGCCCTGGTCGATGCCTGCCTGGCCAGTGGCGGCCGCGCGCGCGGCGTGGCCACCGTCAGGCGCGGCATCAGCGACGCCGAACTGCAGGCCCTGCATGCCGCCGGCGTGCGCGGCGTGCGCTTCAACTTCGTCAAGCGGCTGGTCGACTTCACGCCGAAGGACGAGCTGATGGAGATCGCCAGCCGCATCGCGCCGCTGGGCTGGCATGTCGTGATCTATTTCGAGGCCGTGGACCTGCCCGAGCTGTGGGACTTCTTCACCGCCCTGCCCACCACAATGGTGGTCGACCACATGGGCCGGCCCGACGTGAGTCTGCCCGTCGATGGGCCGCAGTTCGCGCTGTTCGAGCGCTTCATGCGCGAATATCCCAACGTCTGGAGCAAGGTCAGCTGTCCGGAACGCCTGAGCCTGTCGGGGCCGAAGGCGCTGCCAGGCCTGCAGGCGGCGGGTCTGCCCATTTATCGCGACGTGGTGCCCTTTGCCCGCCGCATCGTCGAACAGTTCCCGGACCGTGTGCTCTGGGGCACCGACTGGCCCCACCCGAACCTGAAGGACCACATGCCCGACGACGGACTGCTGGTGGACTTCATCCCGCAGATCGCCGTCACCACGGAGCTGCAACGCAAGATGTTGGTGACGAACCCGATGCGCCTGTACTGGCCCGAAGAAAGCTGACCATGGCCCTGCACAAACCCTATCTCGACGTGCCTGGCACGACGATCTTCGACGCCGAGCAGTCGCGCAAGGGCTACTGGCTCAACCAGTTCTGCATGAGCCTGATGAAAGCCGAGAACCGCAGCCGCTTCAAGGCCGGAGAACGCGCCTACCTCGACGAATGGGCGATGAGCGAGGACCAGAAGCAGGCGGTGCTGGCACGCGACCTGAACCGCTGCATCGCGCTCGGCGGCAACATCTACTTCCTGGCCAAGATCGGCGCCACCGACGGCCGCAGCTTCCAGCAGATGGCCGGCAGCATGACGGGCATGACGGAAGAGGCCTACCGTGAAATGATGATCGGCGGCGGCCGCAACCCGATGTGGGGGCGCACATGAAGGCGCGGACATCGGCCCGCATCACGGCCAGCGTCTACACCAGCCACGTGCCCGCCATCGGCGCCGCATTCGACCTGGGCAAGACGCACGAACCCTACTGGCAGCCCCTGTTCGCGGGCTACGAATACTCGAAGCAGTGGCTGCGCGACAACCCGCCCGACGTGATCTTCCTGGTCTACAACGACCACGCCACGGCCTTCAGTCTCGACCTGATTCCCACCTTCGCCATCGGCACCGGGCCCGAGTACCTGCCCGCCGACGAAGGCTGGGGCGCGCGCCCGGTGCCCAAGGTGGTGGGCCATCCCGAACTCGCCGGCCACATCGCGCAGAGCGTGATCCAGGACGATTTCGACCTGACCATCGTCAACCGCATGGACGTGGACCATGGCCTGACGGTGCCGCTGTCGCTGATGTGCGGTCAGCCGCCGCAGGACAAGTTCGAATGGCCCTGCCCGGTGATCCCGTTCGCGGTGAACGTGGTGCAGTACCCGGCGCCCAGCGGCCAGCGCTGCTTCAGCCTGGGCCGCGCCATCCGCAAGGCGGTGGAGAGCTACGACGAGCCGCTGAACGTGCAGATCTGGGGCACCGGCGGCATGAGCCACCAGCTGCAGGGCCCGCGCGCCGGCTTGATCAACCGCGACTGGGACAACCGGTTCCTGGACCGCCTGATCGCCGAGCCCGAAGCCCTGGCCCGGGTCCCGCACATCGACTACGTGCGCGAAGCCGGCAGCGAGGGCATCGAGCTCGTGATGTGGCTGATTGCGCGCGGCGCGATGAGCGACGCGCCGCCCGTGCTGAAGCATCGCTTCTATCACGTGCCTGCATCGAACACGGCCGTTGGCCACATGATCCTGGAGAACACATGACGATCAAGGTCGCCCTGGCCGGTGCGGGTGCCTTCGGCATCAAGCACCTCGATGCGATGAAGCTCATCCCCGACGTCGAGGTGGTCTCGCTCGTCAGCCGCGACCTGTCCAAGACGCAGGAAGTGGCGGCGAAATACGGCATCCGGCACGTCACCACGGACCTCGACGAGAGCCTGGCCATCCGCGAGGTGGACGCGGTGATCCTGGTCACGCCCACGCAGATGCACGCCAGCCAGACGCTGGCCTGCCTGGCCGCGGGCAAACACGTGCAGGTCGAGATTCCGCTGTGCGACGTGCTGGCCGAGGGCCAGGCCGTGGTGGACGCCGCCCAGGCCAGCGGCAAGGTGGCGATGTGCGGCCACACCCGCCGCTTCAACCCCAGCCACCAGTGGGTGCGCCAGCGCATCGTGAAAGGCGAGTTGCACATCCAGCAGATGGACGTGCAGACCTACTTCTTCCGCCGCAGCAACATGAATGCCCTGGGCCAGCCGCGCAGCTGGACCGACCACCTGCTGTGGCACCACGCGGCCCACACCGTGGACCTGTTCGCCTACCAGGCGCAAAGCCAGGTGGTGAAGGCCCATGCCGTGCAGGGGCCCATCCATCCGCAGCTGGGCATCGCGATGGACATGAGCATCCAGCTGCAGGCGGCCAACGGGGCGATCTGCACGCTGTCGCTCAGCTTCAACAACGATGGCCCGCTGGGAACCTTCTTCCGCTACATCGGTGACACCGGCACCTACATCGCGCGCTACGACGACCTGTTCACCGGCAAGGACGAGCAGATCGACGTCAGCCAGGTGGCCGTGTCGATGAACGGCATCGAGTTGCAGGATCGCGAGTTCTTCGCCGCCATCCGGGAAGGACGCGAACCGAACGCCAGCGTTGCCCAGGTGTTGCCTTGCTATCAGGTGCTGCACGGGCTGGAACAGCAGCTCGCCTGAGTTTCGGGAATTCACGCAAGTTCACCCCTAAGATTTCGGTTTTCGTGGCATCATCTTTCACATGAATGCCATCCTCCAGCATTTGTCCACCGGTGACACACCGGCACCAGACCCGGCCATGGTGCTGGGCAAGGCCACGGCGAGGGCGGCGAACCTGCTGGGCTTGTCCGGATCGGCCCTGGCCCGCGTGGTGGGGGTGAGTGAGCCCACGGTGTCGCGCCTGCTGCACGGCCAGCGTGGCCTGAATCCACGCAGCAAGGAAGGCGAACTCGCGGCGCTGCTGGTGCGTGTCTATCGCGCGCTCGACTCGCTGGTGGGCAACAGCGCGGCCCAGCGCCTGGCCTGGATGGACAGCCACCACCACGCCCTGGGCGGCACGCCGCGAGACCTGGTGCAGACGGCACAGGGCCTGGTGGCCACGCTGGCATACCTGGACGGCATGCGCGCACCGTCGTGACAGCGGCCGCGGCCGCCGACTGGCCACCGGAATGGCTGACCGACACCGCCCGGCCCCGCAGCAGCCTGCTGTGGCGTGGCGTCGAAGCGCAGCACGTCGTCGCCACCATGCGCCTGGTGGACACGCTGGACGAACAGGCGGTGCTCGAGCGACTGCTCGAGGACAGCAAGCCAGCCCTGCCGCCGCTGCCGCAGCCGACGGCCTTGCCGCCGCATTACCTCTTGTCCACCCCGTTCCGCTACCGCAGCCCCTTCCCCAGCCGATTTCGCCGGCCGCACCATGCCAGCATCTGGTACGGCGCCGAGACCCTGCGCGCGGCGGCAGCCGAGGTGGCCTACTTGCGCTGGCGCTTCATCGTCGACAGCGACGGCCTGCGCCAAGGCGAACTGCACACCGAACACAGCTTCTTCCAGGCCAGGGTGTCGGGGCTGGCCATCGACCTGAGCGCCCCGCCCTGGGACGGCCTGGCCCGCCTGTGGACGCAGGACCGCGACTACAGCGCCACCCACGCCTTGGCCGACGCCGCCCGAGTTGCGGGGCTGCAATGGCTACGCTATGCGTCGGTGCGCGAGCCAGGCGGCCACTGCGGGGCCGTGTTCGCCTTGCAGTCGCTGGCCCTGCACGCGCCGCACTGGCCGCAGACCTGGCACTGCAAGACCACTGCGCACAGCGTCTGGCTGGTCCGTGAAGAGCAACGCTACGCCTGGGTCTTCGCCCCGGCGCCCCATGGTCAGGAGATGTCATGAACGCAGCAGCCACACCCCGCCGCATCGGCCCTTTCGAGGTGTCCCCCATCGGCCTGGGCTGCATGAACCTGAACCATGCCTACGGGCAGCCGCCCTCGCCAGAAGCCGCGGAACGGCTGCTGCTGACGGCGCTCGAAGATGGCGTGACGCTGTTCGACACCGCGGCGTTGTACGGCTTCGGTGCCAATGAAACCCTGGTCGGCCGCGTGCTGCAGCCGCATCGCGCACGCATCGTGCTGTGCAGCAAGGGCGGCATGACCGGCCAGCCCGTGCCGGGTTCTGCGCCCGGTGCCGCGCTGCAGCGTGTCATCGACGGCCGGCCGCAAGCCATCCGACGCGACTGCGAAGACAGCCTGCGCCGCCTGCGCACGGACGTCATCGACCTGTACTACCTGCACCGCTGGGACAAGCGCGTGCCGATCGAGGAATCGGTGGGTGCCATGGCGCGCCTGAAGGAAGAAGGCAAGCTGCGGGCCCTGGGCTTGTCCGAGGTGTCGGCCGAGACCCTGCGCAAGGCCCAGCGCGAACACCCCATTGCTGCGGTGCAGAGCGAGTATTCGCCCTGGTCGCGCAACGTGGAGATCGGCGTGTTGCAGGCCTGTCGCGACATCGGCGCGGCCCTGGTCGCCTTCAGCCCGGTGGCACGTGGTTTCCTGACCGCCATGCCGCCCGACCCGGCGACTTTCGACGCGAAGGACATCCGCCGCACCATGCCGCGCTTCGAGCCCGCTGCCTACGTCGCCAACCTGGCGCTGTGGCGGGGCGTGCAGGCGCTCGCCGAGCGGGCGGGTTGCACGCCGGCACAGCTTTCGCTGGCCTGGCTGCTGGCGCGCGGCGAACACGTGGTGCCCATTCCCGGCACCACGCAGCTGGCGCATCTGCGCGAAAACCTGCAGGCCGCGAACATGAGCCTGGCGGGCGATATCGCCGAAGCGCTGGAAGACTTGATGCGTGAAGGCCGGGTGCTGGGCGGGCGCTACAACGCGGTCAGCCAGGGCGAGGTCGATACCGAGCAGTTCTGAAGCCGCGGAGTGCCGGGCGCGAACACAATGCGGCCGCCGCACCTTCGGCAGCGTCGGAGCCTTCAGCTTGCCTTCCACCATCAATCGCCGGAATTTCGTCCAGGCCGCACTGCCCATCGGCGCTGGTGCGGTGCTGGCAACGCCCGCCGCCAGCGCCCCCCGACCCGCCCGCAGCGCGGCGGCCCGGGCCCTGGACACGCTCGACCTCGTGGGCCTGCAGGCCGAGATGACGGCCGGCCGGCTGACGTCGCAGGCGCTGGTCCGCGAATGTCTGAAGCGCATCGCCACGCTGGACCAGTCGGGGCCGCGCCTGCGCGCCGTCATCGAACTCGACCCCGCGGCCTTGTCCCGGGCGCGGTCGCTGGACGCCGAACGTCGCGGGCCGAAGGCGCGTGTGCGTAGCCCGCTGCACGGGATGCCGGTGCTGCTGAAGGACAACATCGCCACCGGCGACACCATGGCCACCAGCGCCGGTTCACTGGCCCTGGCCGGCCTGCGCGCGAAGCGCGACGCCTTCATCGTCCAGCGTCTGCGTGAGGCCGGCGCCGTCATCCTGGGCAAGACCAACCTGAGCGAATGGGCCAACATCCGCAGCAGCCGGTCTACCAGCGGCTGGAGCAGCCGGGGCGGGCAGACACGCAACCCGCATGTGCTCGACCGCAACACCAGTGGCAGCAGTTCCGGTGCGGGCGCGGCGGTGGCGGCCAGCCTGTGCCCCTTGGCCGTGGGCACGGAAACCGACGGCAGCATCATCAGCCCGTCCAGCGTCTGCGGCGTCGTGGGCTTCAAGCCGACGGTCGGGCTCGTCAGCCGCGACGGCATCATTCCGATCGCGGCCTCGCAGGACACTGCTGGCCCGATGGTGCGCCATGTGCGCGACGCGGCGTTGCTGCTGCAGGCGCTGGCTGGCGCCGACACACGGGATGCCGCCACGGCCGAGCTGCCCCCCGCACTGGCCCGCCAGCTGGCGGTGGACGCGACCGCCAGCCTGCGCTCGGATGGGCTGAAGGGCGCTCGCATCGGCGTCGTGCGCGCTGCGGTGCCGAACCAGCCCGGCGTCGCCGCGCTGTTCGACGCCGCCCTGGCGGTGTTGCGCGCGCAGGGCGCCGTGCTGGTGGACCCGGTGGCCATCCCGAACCAGGACAAATACGTAGAGAGCGAGTTCACGGCCTTGTTGTGCGAGTTGAAGGATCTGCTGCCGACGTACCTGCGCGAATTCCAGCCCGACGCGCCAGTCCAGGACCTGGCCGGCCTGATCGACTGGAACCGCCGCCACGCCGGCAAGGTGATGCCGCACTTCGGCCAGGAGCTGTTCGAGCAATCGCAGGCCACCGACGGCATGGCCGGCCAGGCCTACCAGGCCGCGCTGGCCAACAACCGGCGCTATGCGCGCGTCGAAGGGCTGGATGCGCTCTTCGCCGAACACCGCCTGGACGCCGTCGTGGCCCCCAGCGGCAACCTGGGCTGGCCCATCGACCGGCTGCTGGGCGACCACTACACCCCGGGCGGTTTCACCAGCCCCTTTGCCGTGGCCGGCTACCCCCACCTGACGGTGCCGATGGGACAGGTGGGCGGACTGCCGGCGGGCCTGTCTTTCGGTGGGCTGGCCTGGCAGGACCTGCGCCTGCTGGGGCTGGGCTACGCCTTCGAGCGGGCCAGCCGGTTGCGGCCCGTGCCACGTTTCCTGCCCAGCGTTGCCATCGACGACTGAGCCGCCACCTGCTGCGCGCCGCAGCCCTTGAAATGCAGCGAAAGCCCCTCATCATCAGCGGCTGTGCGGGCAGGGCTCGACCGCCGTTGCCGCCCCGCCGCTTTCTCCCCCTGAAAAACCTGAAAACACGTCGCCCATGGACAAGCAAACCCTGTCATTCCAGGCCGAGGTCAAGCAGATCCTGCACCTCGTCACGCACTCGCTCTACTCGAACAAGGAAATCTTCCTGCGCGAACTCGTCAGCAACGCGTCCGACGCCTGCGACAAGCTGCGCTTCGAGGCGCTGGACAAGCCCGAGCTGTTCGAGGACGCGCCCAACCTGGACGTGCGCGTGTTCTACGACGCCGAGAACAAGACCGTCACCATCCGCGACAACGGCATCGGCATGAGCGCCGACGAAGCCGTGGCCCATCTGGGCACCATCGCCAAGAGCGGCACGCGCGAATTCATGAACAAGCTGGAAGGCGACCAGAAGAAGGACGCCAACCTCATCGGCCAGTTCGGCGTGGGCTTCTACAGCGGCTTCATCGTCGCCGACCGCATGATCGTGGAAACCCGCCGGGCGGGCGCTGCGCCTGGTGAAGGCGTGCGCTGGTCCAGCGAAGGCACCGGCGACTTCGAGGTGGAAACCATCACCCGCGAACAGCGCGGCACCGACGTCATCCTGCACCTGCGCGAAGGCGAGGAAGAATTCCTCAGCGCCTGGAAGCTGAAGTCCATCATCAGCAAGTACAGCGACCACATCAGCCTGCCCGTGCTGATGCCCAAGACGCAGTGGGACGAAGAGAAGAAGGACACCGTCGCCACCGACGAGTGGGAAACGGTGAACAAGGCCGCCGCGCTGTGGACGCGCAGCAAGAGCGACATCACCGACGCCCAGTACCAGGACTTCTACAAGCAGCTGAGCTACGACCAGGAAGCGCCGCTGGCCTACACCCACAACCGCGTCGAGGGCCGCAGCGAATACACCCAGCTGCTGTACGTGCCTGCCAAGGCGCCTTTCGACCTGTGGAACCGCGACAAGCGCGGCGGCGTGAAGCTGTACGTGAAGCGCGTCTTCATCATGGACGACGCCGAGGCGCTGATGCCGGTGTACCTGCGCTTCGTGAAAGGCGTGATCGACAGCGCCGACCTGCCGTTGAACGTCAGCCGCGAACTGCTGCAGGAAAGCCGCGACGTGAAGGCCATCCGTGAGGGCAGCACCAAGCGTGTGCTGGGCATGCTGGAGAGTCTGGCCGACAGCGAGAGCAGCGAGGACCGCGACAAGTACGCGAAGTTCTGGGCAGAGTTCGGCGCCGTGCTGAAGGAAGGTCTGGGCGAGGACCATGCCAACCAGGAACGACTGGCCAAGCTGCTGCGGTTTTCCAGCACCCATGCGGCCGATGCCGGCCAGAACGTGAGCCTTGCCGACTACGTGGGCCGCCTGAAGGAGGGCCAGGAAGAGATCTACTACATCACCGCCGACACGCTGTCGGCGGCGAAGAACAGCCCGCAGCTCGAGATCTTCCGCAAGAAGGGCCTGGAAGTGCTGCTGCTCACCGACCGTGTCGACGAGTGGATGCTCAGCCACCTGTATGAATTCGACGGCAAGCCGCTGCAGAGCGTGGCCAAGGGCGGCGTCGACCTGGGCAAGCTGCAGGACGAGGAAGAGAAGAAGCAGGCCGAAGCCACGGCCGAGACCTTCAAGCCCGTGCTCGACAGGCTGAAGGAAACGCTGAAGGACCGCGCCAAGGACGTGCGCACGACCACCCGTCTGGTCGATTCACCGGCCTGCATCGTGGTCGACGAAGGCGACATGAGCTCGCATCTGGCGCGTCTGCTCAAGCAAAGCGGGCAGGCGGCACCCGCCGGCAAGCCGATCCTGGAGGTGAACGCCGAGCACGCGCTGGTCAAGCGCCTGGACGGCAGCGCCAGCTTCGACGAACTGGCCCACATCCTGTTCGACCAGGCCCTGCTGGCCGAAGGCGGGCAGCTCGAGGATCCGGCGGCCTACGTGGCGCGGGTGAACAAGCTGCTGGCTGCGGGCTGAGCATCGCGGCCCGGGGGCCGGGTCTCAGTCGTCCATCGCCTCCAGCTGCTCGCGCAGCTGGGTGGTCTGCTGGCTCCAGTAGGCCGCCGTGCCGAAGTACGGGAAATGCAGCGGGAAGGTCGGGTCGCCCCAGCGCTCGGCCAGCCAGGCGCTGTGGCGCAGCATGCGCAGGGTGCGCAGCGGTTCGATCAGCCTGCGTTCACGGTCGTCGAAGTCGCTGAACTGCTCGTAGCCCTCGAGCAGCGTGTTCAGCTGCGCTGCCATGGTCTGGCGGTCGCCGCTGACCAGCATCCACAGGTCCTGCACGGCCGGGCCCTGCATGGCGTCGTCGAGGTCGACCACGTGCGGGCCTGCGCCATCACCCGTCTGGCGCCACAACACATTGCCGGGATGGCAATCACCGTGCAGGCGCAGCGTGGCCAGCGGCTGCTCACGGTCGAAAGCGGCCACGGTGGCCGCCAGCGCGCGCTGGCATACCTGGTCCCAGGCTGGGCGCTCTGCATCGGTGACGAAGCCGCCGTCCAGCAGCAGTTGGCGCGCGCGCTCGCCGTCGACGCGGGCATTCAGCACGTGTCGATGGGCGAAAGGCCGACGTCGGCCCACCGCATGCAAGCGACCGATGAAGCGGCCGATCTGGCGCAACACGTCCGGGTCGTCGAGCTCGGGCTGGCGGCCGGCGCAGCGTGCTGCCACGGCCATGCGATGCGGCGGGCCGCCTGCGGCGGGCAGGGTCACGAGGCTGGGAGGATCACCCTGGAGCTGCAAGCCGTGGCCTGCGGCCGGGCCGACTTCGTGCAGGACCAGCGGCGGCACCACCGGCACCTCGGCCGCGGCGAGCTCCAGGGCGAAGCCGTGTTCCTCGAGGATCTGCGCATCGGTCCAGCGGCCGGGTCGGTAGAACTTGGCCACCACCGCGCTGCCGTCTTCCAGCATCACCTGGAAGACACGATTTTCGTAGGAGTTGAGCTGCAGGATCCGGCCGTCGCCGCGCAGGCTGACGGCGTCGAGCGAGTCCAGCACCTGCTGGGGTGTCAGGTCGGCGTAGTTCACCGCCCGAGCATAGTCCTCTGCCCGGCGCGGCCCCGGGGCCCGCGGGTCAGTGACGCAGCGGCGAGCCCGTGGCGATGGGGCCCGTCACTTCCACGGGTTCGGGCGCCGCGCGCGACTGCGGTGTCTCGATGACGACGCCACCGACATCGTCCAGGTCGGCTTGGGCATCTTGCCAGTGGCCCGCGCCGGAACGGGTGGCGCTGAAGCCGCTGTGCAGGCCGGAGTCGCGGCGGCCGTCGGCATGGAAGAAGGAGTCCTGCAGATAGGCCGAGTCCTGCCACAGCGTCGTGAACTCGCGGCGCTTGCTGGCCGCTGCGCCCGTGGCATCGTGCAAACGGTGCGCCGTCGTCGCCGCTGCGGCCTGCGGTCCACGCGCCGCGGTGGCAGCCTGGGGTACCAGCAACTGGAGTTCGGGGATCGAAGGCAGGTGGTCGGCAGGGCAGCGCAAGTACCGCACCCTGCACGCGGCCAGCACCGACTGCTTGATCTGGCAGCAGCGGCGGGAACTGCTGCGATCGTTGTCCAGGTCGATGGCGGCCAGAACACGCCCGTTGGCGCTGCAGATGGCAAAGCTCACGTGGGTGCCCCCCAGCAGTTCATACCAGTATCGGACCTGGTTCGGGTCCAGCGGCTGGCAGAAGCGGACCAGGGGCAGCTTCGACAAGACGATGTGGTGGGGCATCGCCTCGCGCAGCTGGCGATAGGCGCGGCGTTCTTCCGTGCTGAAGACCGGACGCGCAGACAGGGCCCATTCGGTCGGCAAGGTCCGCAGGTGCGGCTTGCGCCGGCTCATCCGCCAGAGGACGACGGCACCCACGAACAAGGCGGCCGACAAGGTGGCCAGGAGCCAGGGAAAGGTGAGCTGCATCGGAATGTCCTGCGCAGGAATGCTGCACTGAACGGAAGAGTTTGCCGGGCGACGGGAGGAACGTCGACCGCCTTGTGGCTGCGGCCGCTGTTAATGTTTGTTACGAGTTTATCGTTGGGCACGATGCTCGCCACCCCGTGGCTGGGTGCAAGCGCCTCGTGGTCCGTGCACTGATGCGCCTTCACCACCGTCTTTGCCTCAGGAGGCCACGCGGGGCTATACTCGCGGGCTTTCCCGACGTCGGCCGGGGAAACGTTATGCAGTGAGTGTTTGCCTTCGAGAGGCCGCCTGCCCGTGAAAGACACGGCAGCATGCAAGAGCTCCGGAATGGGGCCCTTGCACACACAAGCGGCGCCGAGGGGGCGCGCTCAACTGCACAAAGCGCCGACAACAACGCGCGGTTCGCCGCGCACCCAGAAAGACATCCATGAAGACCTTCAGTGCCAAGCCGGCCGAAGTGACGCATGAATGGTTTGTGATTGACGCCACCGACAAGGTGCTCGGACGTGTTGCCAGCGAAGTGGCACTCCGTTTGCGCGGCAAGCACAAAGCCATTTATACGCCTCACGTCGACACCGGCGATTTCATCGTCATCGTCAACGCAGAAAAGATCCGCGTCACCGGCTCCAAGGCCACCGACAAGATCTACTACCGGCATTCCGGCTACCCGGGCGGCATCTACGCCACCGCGTTCAAGGACATGCAGGCCAAGCACCCTGGCCGCGCCATCGAGAAAGCCGTCAAGGGCATGCTGCCCAAGGGCCCGCTCGGTTACGCCATGGTCAAGAAGCTGAAGGTCTATGCGGGTCCCACGCACCCGCACACCGCCCAACAGCCCAAGCCGCTCGAGATCTGAGGACGCACGCGATGATCGGTCAATACAACTACGGCACCGGCCGCCGCAAAAGCAGCGTCGCCCGGGTCTTCATCAAGAAGGGCGAGGGCAAGATCGTCATCAACGGCAAGACCGTCGACGACTATTTTGGCCGCCAGACTTCGATCATGATCGTCAAGCAGCCGCTGCTGCTGACGGGCAACGAACTGGCCTTCGACATCAAGATCAACGTGCATGGCGGCGGCGAAAGCGGCCAGGCCGGCGCGGTGCGCCACGGCATCACCCGCGCGCTGATCGACTACGACGCAGCGCTGAAGCCCGATCTCAGCCACGCCGGCTTCGTCACGCGCGATGCGCGCGAAGTCGAACGGAAGAAGGTCGGCTTGCACGGCGCTCGTCGTCGGAAGCAGTTCAGCAAGCGCTGATCGGACCGACAGGGCTCGTACAACGGGGCAGCCTTCGGGCTGCCCTTTGTCATTGCTTCCTGTCGGTTTTTGCCAAACACCCCCTTGGCGTCGGGGTGGCGCGTGCGGCGGTTTCGTCGCCCCGGCGTAACATCGAGATTGAAACGCCTACGAAGGAGCTCCCATGAATGCGGTTGTCGAAAATCTATCCGTGACCCTGGACGAAATGCCGCCGCCGCTGATCTTCACCGACAGCGCAGCCGACAAGGTCAAGCAACTCGTCGACGAAGAAGGCAACCCGGACCTGAAGCTGCGTGTGTTCGTGCAGGGTGGCGGCTGTTCGGGTTTCCAGTATGGCTTCACCTTCGATGAAGTCGTCAACGAGGACGACACGCAGATGGCCAAGAACGGCGTCACGCTCCTCATCGATGCCATGAGCCTGCAGTACCTGGGCGGCGCCGAGATCGACTACAAGGAAGATCTGCAAGGTGCGCAGTTCGTCATCAAGAACCCGAACGCCACCACCACCTGCGGTTGCGGCTCATCGTTCTCTGCGTGATTCGAAGAGGCCGCTGGCCCAGCGGCCGCCTTCCGCTCAGCCCGCCGGATAAAGAGCGCCCAGCACGCGCCGCCCTCGAGCTCCGGTAACGGCGGGGAGATTGCCCGGCTCTCTCGCGAGGAAGGCTCGTGCCAGCCATGAGAAAGCCAGGGCCTCGACGCGATCGGGTGCCACGCCGGCTCGGGCCGTGCTTTCGACCACCGTGTTGTCGCCAAGCATGGCCTGCACACGACGCAGCAAGTGATCGTTGTGGGCACCACCGCCACAGACCAACACACGCTGGACCGCCGGCATCTGAGTCTTCAGCGCGTCCACCACCGTCACCGCCGTCAATTCGGTGAGCGTGGCGGCCACGTCCTCGATGCGGTGAACGTCGATCTCATCGGCCAGCCAGCGCTGCACCCAACCATCGTCGTACAGGTCCCGCCCGGTGCTCTTCGGCGGGGTCTGCGCATAGAAAGGCTCGGTCAGGGCCTTGGCCAGCAAGGGCGCCAGGACCTTGCCGCTCGCGGCCAGCGCCCCCGCCGCATCAAAGGCCTGACCCAGGCGCAATTGGCACCACTGATCGATGAGCACATTGCCGGGGCCGCAGTCGAAACCCGTCGCCGCCCCTGCGGCGGGCAACCAGCTGAGATTGGCGATGCCGCCCAGGTTCAGCACCGCCAGGTTGCAGTCGGCTTTGCCGAAGCGTGCCGCGTGAAATGCAGGAACGAGCGGTGCGCCCTGCCCACCCGCAGCCACGTCGCGGCTGCGCAGGTCGCACACCACGTCGATGCCGGTCAGTTCGGCCAACAGAGCGCCGTTGAGCAGCTGGCAGGTGTAGCCGGTGCCGTCGTATGCCTGTGGCCGATGCCGCACCGTCTGGCCGTGGGCGCCGAGTGCGCGGACCTGATGAGCCTTCACCCCTGCCTGCTCGCACACGGCGGCCGTTGCCTGGGCATACACGCGTGCCAGTGCGTTGGCAGCGAGTGCACTGCGGTGCAGTTCGTCGATGCCGCTGCGGTTCAAGGCCAGGAGTTCGGCGCGAAGGCCCGGATCGAAGGGCTGATGACTGAAGGCCAGGTCGCGGCTGGACTCGTCGGCCAGCACAGCGTCCACACCGTCGAGCGAGGTGCCCGACATCAGACCGATCGTCAACATTGCTGCTTCGCCCGCGAGGCCAGGCATGGGCGTGCCGCGATCTACGACTGTGGGTTTATTCGACCCTGGCCGCAGGTGCCGAGGCCACCGTGGACGCCAGCTGCAGCTTCGCCCGGACGGTTTGCACCGTCTGCATGAAGCGTTGCCTGGACGTCGCGTCCAGCGCCAGCGTTTCGCCGTTCTGTGCCACCAGGGTCGGGTCCTGGTGCTCGCCGTCGATGCGGAATTCGAAGTGCAGATGCGGGCCGGTGCTCCAGCCCGTGGACCCGACGGCGCCGATGCGGTGGCCTTGCTCGACGCGCTGACCCTTGGTCACGTCGATGCGGCTCAGGTGGGCGTACAGCGTCTCGCGGCTGCGCGCGTGTCGCACCTGGACGACGTTGCCGTAGCCGTTCTGCCAGCCGGCGAATTCCACCACGCCATCGCCCACGGTGCGAACCGGCGTGCCTGTCGGTGCGCTGTAGTCCACGCCCAGGTGCTTGCGCCAGCTGTTCTGGATGGGGTGAAAACGGTTGGCGAAGCCCGAGGTGATTCTGGAAAATTCGACCGGGTTGGCCAGGAAGCTGCGGTTGCGGCTTTGGCCGTCCAGCCCGAAGTAGCCGCCGCGGCCATCGGCCGGGGTGAACCACACCGCATGGTGGGCCTTGCCCGCGGTGACGAACTCGGCAGCCAGCACGCGGCCCGCGCCTTCATTCCAGGGCACGACTTCGCCGTCGGCCGTCAAGGCTTCGTAGACGATGTTGAAGCTGTCGCCACGGCGCAGCTGGCGCTGGAAATCGATGTCGCCAGCGAAGATGTCGGCGAGCTGCGTCGCGACGGCGTCGGGCACCTGAGCGTCATCGGTGGCCGCGAACAGCGAGGAACGGATGACGCCGCCGGCCATCACCGGTCGGGTGGCGTAAGCCACGGTGCGGATCTGCGCGACCCACTGGCCCTCGGCCTGCACGAGTTCCAGCCTCTTGAAGTGGGTGCGGGATTCTTCGGCGCGGTCAGACGGGTAGCGCGCGGTCAGCTTGATCAAACGGCCTTCGTCGCTGAGTTCGGCCTGCACCATCTTGCCGGCGCGCCCGGTGAGCACCATCCGTGCGATCGGGTCGGTGCGCAGGTAGTGCGCGGCGCGGATGTCGGCGACACCCAGACGGGCGAGCAGGCTGTCGGCGCTCTCGGCCTGGCGGGTGAGATCGCCGCGGCGGAGGACCAGATCATGCGAATCCAACGCTTCGGCCTGGGAAGAAACATCGAGCGATTCGATGGTCTGAACGACGGAGCGCTGCGGCAGTTGGCTGGCGTCGGGCGCCAGCGGCGCGATGGCCACGGCGGTGATCGCAAAGCCGCCCAACAACAGCACGGCGCCTGCGACGACGCTCAGGCGATGTCGATGTGCCAGACGGGACAGCCGCATGAGCGCAGGCTTCAGAGTCGTTTCAAGGCTCACGGGAATCGGCGGGCCGGAGAACCGCTGGGATGCAGCGGTGCCACGAGGGGCGCCGCCTAGAATCGAGGGTTGCAAGGGTTCATGCACCAGACGGCGCGACCACCCCGCGAATTAGGGGTGCATTATAGCCACCCCAGTCGTCCCGGCTACCGGGAAACCACGCTCATACAAGACTTTGCGATGACTTTGCCCGAATCCGTGCCTGCTGCCACGGCGCCTTCCGTGACCGATGTCACCGGCCAGGTGGCTCCCGCCCTGGCCCTGAGCGACCCCGTGCGCGAGGCGCTCGCAGTGTCCATGCGCGGCTGCGAAGAGCTGTTGCCTGAGGCCGAGTGGGTTCGCAAGCTGCAGAAATCAGAAGCGAACAAGCAGCCCTTGCGCATCAAGCTGGGCCTGGACCCCACGGCGCCGGACATCCACATCGGTCACACCGTGGTCCTCAACAAGATGCGCCAGCTGCAGGACCTGGGGCACACCGTCGTGTTTCTCATCGGCGACTTCACGTCGATGATCGGCGACCCCTCGGGCCGCAACGCCACCCGCCCCCCGCTGACGCGCGAGCAGATCACCGCCAATGCGCAGACCTACTACGCTCAGGCCAGCCTCGTGCTGGACCCGGAGCGCACCGAGATCCGCTACAACAGCGAGTGGAGCGACCCGCTGGGCACGCGCGGCCTGATCCAGCTCGCCGCGAAGTACACGCTGGCCCGCCTGCTCGAGCGCGACGACTTCACCAAGCGCTTCAAGGCCGGCACCCCGATCAGCATCCACGAACTGCTGTACCCGCTGATGCAGGGCTACGACTCGGTGGCCCTGAAGTCCGACCTCGAACTCGGCGGCACCGACCAGAAGTTCAATCTGCTGGTGGGCCGCGCGCTGCAGCAGGAATACGGGCAGGAGCCGCAGTGCGTTCTGACGATGCCGCTGCTGGAAGGCCTGGACGGCGTCGAGAAGATGTCGAAGAGCAAGAACAACTACATCGGCATCACCGAACCCCCGAACAGCATGTTCGCCAAGGTGCTGAGCATCAACGACGTGCAGATGTGGAAGTGGTTCACGCTGCTGAGCTTCCGCACCGAAGGCGACATTGCAGCGCTGAAGCGCGAAGTGGACGCTGGCCGCAACCCCAAGGACGCGAAGGTACAGCTGGCCCACGAGATCACTGCGCGCTTTCACGGCGCCGCCGCCGCTGCAGCCGCCGAGCAGGACTTCCAGCGCCGCGCTGCCGGCGGCGTGCCCGATGACGTTGCCGAATGCAGTCTGAGCGGCGGGCCGCTGGCCATCGGTGCCTTGTTGAAACAGGCGGGTCTGGTGCCGTCCACTAGCGAAGCCCTGCGAATGGTCGAGCAGGGTGGCGTGCGCATCGACGGCAACGTCGTCAGCGACAAGGCCTTGAAGGTCCTGCCCGGCACTTTCGTCGTGCAGGTGGGCAAGCGCAAGTTCGCCCGCGTCACGCTGGCCGGCTGACGCGGTGCTGGGCTTGCTGCAGCGCGTGAGCGAAGCGCGTGTGGTCGTGGGTGATCAGACCGTCGGCGCCATCGGCGCGGGCTTGCTGGTCTTTGTCTGCGCCGAACCGGCCGACACGCCGCAGCACGCGGTGCGGCTGGTCGACAAGCTGCTGAAGCTGCGCATCTTCAGCGACGAGGCCGGCAAGATGAACCGCAGCGTGCAGGACGTGGCGGGCGGCCTGCTCATCGTCAGCCAGTTCACGCTGGCGGCGGACACGAGCAGCGGCAACCGCCCCAGCTTCACCGGCGCTGCGCCAGCGGCCCGGGGCCGCGAACTGTACGAAGCCGTGCTGGCCGAAGCCCGCAAACGACACACGCCGGCTGGACAGGTCCAGGCCGGCGTGTTCGGGGCCGACATGCAGGTCAGCCTGGTGAACGCGGGACCGGTGACGATCCCGATTCACATCGCTTGAGCAGCGGTCAGTCGGCGTACTGACCTGCAGCCTTGATGGCCGGGCCCCACTTGGCGATTTCGGCTTCGACGAACTTCTTGTGCTCTGCGCCGCCGGTGCGGCTGTCGGTGACGACCACGGCGCCCAGCGCTTCCTGACGCTTGATGAACTCGGGGTCCTTCAGCGCGGCGCGCATGGCGGCATTGACCTGGTCCACGATGGCCTTGGGCGTGCCCTTCGGTGCGTACATGCCGTGCCAGATCGACACGTTGAAGCCCTTCAGGCCCTGCGAGTCGAGTGTCGGCAGCCCGGACAGCGCCGGCGTGCTCAGCGGCTTCAGGGTCGTCACGGCGTAGGCCTTGACCTTGCCCGCTGCGATCTGGCTGCTGGTGTTGGTGGTCTGGTCGCACATCAGGTCGACCTGCCCGCCGAGCAGGTCGGTCATGGCCGGCGCGGTGCCCTTGTAGGGCACGGTGGTCATGTCGATCTTCACGGCCTGCTGGAACAGCAGACCGCACAGGTGCGACGCGGCGCCCAGGCCGGCGTTGGCCAGGTTGATCTTGCCCTTGTTGGCTTCCAGCCACTTCACCAGCTCGGCGTAGTTGTTGGCGGGCAGGGTGCTGCGGCCGATGAGGGTCATCGGCACTTCGTTGACCATGCCGATGTATTCGAAGTCGTTCAGCGTGTCGTAGGGCATCTTGCGGTACAGCGCTGGCGACGTGGCCATGCCGATGTGGTGCAGCAGCAGGGTGTAGCCGTCGGGTGCGGCCTTGGCCACCTTGGCCGCGCCCAGGGTGCCGCCGGCACCGCCGACGTTCTCGATGATCACGGTCTGGTTGTTCAGCCCCTTGGCGATCACCACGGCCAGGTCGCGTGCCACCTTGTCGGTGGGGCCGCCGGCCGCGAAGGGCACGACGATCGTGACGGGCTTTTCCGGATAGGCGGCGGCCGCAGCACCGGCCAGGCCAGCCAGGGTCAGCGCGAGCAAGGTCTTTTTCATCGGGTCGTCTCCAGTCATGTGGGGGATGGAATTCCAGCCTCGGATGGTAGAGACGCCGCGCGTTGCGGCGAGGTGGGAACTACGTAAGTCCCCACCCGGGGGTGGGCCGGTCGCGCCTCAGTCGTACCGGCGCTGGTCGTCGATGATCTTGCCGTCGTTCGGCAGGCTGCCAGGCGACTGCAGCTGGACTTCGGCGCGCAGCTTCGTCACGTCGCGGACGGTCTGCGCCACCGCGTGGACCAGCCCTTCGGCCACCGCGGTGCATTCGGCGTGCAGGGTCATGCGGTCGTTTGCCATCTCGCCTTCCACGACCAGGCGGCCGCGGCCCAGCTCGGGGTGGCGCCGCAGCACTTCGGCCACCTGGCTGGGGTGCACGAACATGCCGCGCACCTTGGCGGTCTGGTCGGCGCGGCCCAGCCAGCCGCGGATGCGCAGGTTGCTGCGGCCGGTGGGGCAGGGGCCGGGCAGCACGGCGCTGAGGTCGCCGGTGCCGAAGCGCAGCATCGGGTAGTCGGGCTGCATTGCGGTGACGACGACTTCGCCGACCTCGCCGTCGGGCACCGGGTCGCCGGTGCCGGGGCGCACGATCTCGACGATGACACCTTCGTCGACGACCAGGCCTTCCCGCGCGCTGGTCTCGAAGGCGATCATGCCGACGTCGGCGGTGGCGTAGGCCTGGTAGGCGCGCACGCCGCGTTCGGCCAGCCAGTCGCGCAGCGAAGGCGGGAAGGCTTCGCCGGTGACCAGGGCCTTCTTCAGCGAGGGCAGGGCGATGTTCTCTGCAGCCGCCTTCTCCACCAGGATGCGCAGGAAGCTGGGCGTGCCGGCATAGGCGTCGGGGTGCAGGTCCTGCATGGCCTGCAGCTGCAGTTCGGTGTTGCCCACGCCGCCGGCGAACACGGTGCAGCCCAGTGCATGGGCGCCGGTCTCCATCATCGATCCGGCCGGCGTCAAGTGGTAGCTGAAGCTGCTGTGCACCAGGTCGCCGCTGCGCAGGCCGGCGGCGAACATCGCACGCGCCACGCGCCAGTAGTCGGCGGCGGGGCCTTCGGGTTCGTAGATCGGGCCGGGCGACTGAAACACGCGCTTGGCGGGTCGCATCCCGCCCATGGCGCGCCAGCCGATGGCCGAAAAGCCGCCGAAGGGGTCGCGGCTGGCGGGGTCGGCGCGCAGCGCCTTCTGGCGTTCCAGCAGTTCGGGCTTGCGCAGCACGGGCAGGCGCTGCAGCGCGCTGCGGGTGCAGAAGCGGGCGGCATCGATGCCGGCCAATGCCGCAGCGAAGCCGGGCACACCCTGCGCCGCGCGCACCTGGGACGGCAACGCCGCCATCAGCGCGGCTTCGCGTGCGGCGGGGTCGCGTGTTTCCAGCGTGTCGTAGAACTCAGTCATCGCTGTCGCTCCAGGCGGCGAGTTGTTTTTTCAGGTCGCTGCAGAAGCTGGTGACGGCGGCGTGGCTGGTCAGGGCGGTGGTCTGCCAGACGGGGCTGTTGCGGCTGGGCTTTTTCACCCGCTGCGCCTTCAGGCTGGCGCCATCGACGGCGACGCGGGCAATGGCGATGCTGCGGCGCTCGAAGGTGCCGGCGCGTTCTGCCAGGCCCATGGCGCGCAGTTCGCGCTGCATCCGCTGCAGGGCAGCGTCGGGCTGGAAAGGCGGTGGCGCGAAGCCACCGGCGTCGTCGGTGCTGCTCATGACAGCCAGCGCTTCCTGCGCTTGTAGCTCTTCACGTCCTTGAAGCTCTTCCTGTCGCCGCCGCCCACGCCCAGGTAGAACTCCTTCACGTCCTCGTTCTCGCGCAGGTCCTTCGCGGCGCCCTCCATGACGATGCGGCCGCTTTCCAGGATGTAGCCGTGGTCGGCATAGCGCAGCGCCATGTTGGTGTTCTGTTCGGCCAGCAGGAAGGTGACGCCTTCGCGCTGGTTCAGGTCCTTCACGATCTCGAACACTTCTTCCACGATCTGCGGCGCCAGGCCCATGCTGGGTTCGTCCAGCAGCACCATCTTCGGGTTGGCCATCAGCGCGCGGCCGATGGCGCACATCTGCTGTTCACCGCCGCTGGTGTAGGCGGCCTGCGAACTGCGGCGCGTCTTTAGGCGCGGAAAAAGGTTGTAGACCTTCTCCAGTGTGGCGGCCACCGCGGCCTTGCCGTCACGGCGCGTGTAGGCCCCCGTCATCAGGTTGTCCTCGATGCTCAGGTGCGCAAAGCAATGCCGGCCTTCCATGACCTGGATCACGCCACGGTTGACCATCTCGCTGGTGCTGAGCCTTTCGATGCGTTCGCCACGCAGTTCGATGCTGCCCTTGGTGACCTCGCCACGCTCGCCGGCCAGCAGGTTGCTCACCGCGCGCAGCGTGGTGGTCTTGCCGGCGCCGTTGCCGCCCAGCAGGGCCACCACGCCGCCTTCGGGCACCTGCAGGCTGACGCCTTTCAGCACGAGGATCACATGGTTGTAGATGACCTCGATGCCGTTGACGTTGAGCAGGATGTTGCTCATGCAGGTGCTCCCGGGCTGGCGTTCAGGACTGGCAGTCCTTGGGATCGCGCTTGGTCAGCTTCTTCTCGCCGGCATACCGTTCCGCGGAGCTCTTGACCATCGGCTTCATGATCTGCTCGTCGGCCTGCAGCCAGTCCGAGGCCCAGGTGAACTTCGCGCCGTCCCAGGTGTGCACACGGGCCCAGGCCGAACCCATGTGGTCGAAGCAACTGGTGGACACCGGTCGCATCACGCCCTTGAAGCCCAGCGCGTCGAGCTTGGGCTGGGTCAGGTTCAGGTTCTCGTAGCCCCAGCGGGCCTGGTCGCCCGTCATCACCTTGCCCTTGCCGAAACGTTCCTGCGCGGCGCGCACGCCTTCGACGGCCAGCATCGCGCCGACCACGCCGCGCATGTACAGCACCTGGCCGATCTCGTCCTTCGGGCCCGTGCCCTGGCCCTTGGCGTGCACCTTGTCCAGGATCTCCTTCACCACCGCGGCATCGGGCTCGGCACCGTGCTGCATCATCACCGCGCTGTAGCCCTTGGCGGCCGCGCCGACGTCGCGCAGGTCGGGTTCGGCGCCGCTCCACCAGGTGCCGAACATCTTCTCGCGCGGGTAGCCCGTGGCCACGGCTTCCTTGATGGCGGTGGCCGTCATCACGCCCCAGGTCTGCATCACGACGAAGTCGGGCCGCTGCTGGCGCACCTGCAGCCAGATGGCCTTCTGCTCCACGCCAGGCGCGGGCACCGGCAGCAGCTGCACCTCGAAGCCGTGCATCTTCTGGCGTTCCTGGATGATGGGCAGCAGTTCCTTGCCGAAGGGGCTGTCGTGGTAGACCACGGCGATCTTCTTGCCGCGCATCTTGTCCCAGCCGCCCTGGGTCTTGGCGATGTGCTGCAGGACCGTGTCGCCGGCCACCCAGTAGTGGCCGATGAGCGGGAAGTTCCACTTGAAGACGCTGCCGTCCTGGCTGTCGCTGCGGCCGTAGCCCGAGGTGATCATCGGGATCTTGTCGGCCGGGATCTTCTCGGTCAGCGCGAAGGTGATGCCGGTGGACAGCGGCTGGAACACCGTGGCGCCACCGTGCTTGTTCTTCAGGCGTTCATAGCACTCCACGCCACGGTCGGTGGCGTAGGCGGTCTCGCATTCCTCCACCAGCGTCTTCACGCCGTTGATGCCGCCGCGAATGTTCACCAGCTTCATGTAATCGGCGTAGCCGTTCGCGAACGGCGTGGCGTTCGGGGCCACCGGGCCGGTGCGGCCGGTCAAGCTGGGGAAGAACTGCACCTTGTCCTGCGCGTAGGCGGCGGGTGCGAAGCTGCCAGCAACTGCTGCCAGCGTAGCGGCCAGGGCGAGGGTCTTGAGTTTCATGTTGCTTGTCTCCTAGTGGGTGCTCAACAAAGGCTTCAGTGCGGGAAGGGCCACAGCCGCATCTTTTCCTTGGCGGTCGACCACAGTCGCGCCAGGCCGTGCGGTTCGACGATCAGGAAGAAAACGATCAGCGCACCGAAGATCATCAGTTCGGTGTGGGCCACGAGTGCGGTGCTGATGGTCAGCCCGAACAGCCCACCCAGGGCGGGCAGGAACTGGTTCAGGAAGATCGGCAGCATGACGATGAAGGCGGCACCGAAGAAGCTGCCCATCACGCTGCCCAGGCCGCCGATGATGATCATGAACAGCAGCTGGAAGCTGCGGTCGATGCTGAAGGCCGCCGGCTCCCAGCTGCCCAGGTGGACGAAGCCCCACAGCGCGCCCGCCACGCCGACGAAGAAGCTGCTGACGGCAAAGGCGGTGAGCTTGGCGTACACCGGGCGGATGCCGATGACGGCAGCGGCCACGTCCATGCCGCGGATGGCCATCCATTCGCGCCCGATGTGGCTGCGCACCAGGTTCTTCGCCAGCCACGCGAACACGACCAGGAAGCCCAGGCACAGCAGGTACTTCTCGTGCGGCGTGTCGAGCGCCATGCCGAACACGTTCAGGCCGCTCACCGACACCGAGCCCGAAGACGAGTTGTTCGTGAACCAGGAAATGCGCAGGAAGGCCCAGTCGATGAAGAACTGCGCCGCCAGCGTGGCCACCGCCAGGTACAGGCCCTTGATGCGCAAACTGGGGATGCCGAAGAACACCCCCACCACCGTGGCGCACACACCGCCCAGCAGGATGGCGGGCAGGAGCGGCATGCCCTCGATGCGCACCATGAAGTTGTAGGTGGCATAGGCCCCCACCGCCATGAAGGCGCCGGTGCCCAGCGACACCTGTCCGCAGTAGCCCACCAGGATGTTCAGGCCCAGGGCGGCCAGCGACAGGATGAGGAAGGGAATGAGGATCGCGAGGAAGATGTATTCATCGGCCAGCAGCGGCACGCCGACGACGGCGAAGGCCAGCAGCAGCCAGATGCCGATGCGGTCTTGCCGGATCGCGAAGACCTGCTGGTCGCTGGCGTAGCTGGTCTTGAACTGGCCGTTTTCTCTGTACAGCATGGTTCAGACCCGGTCGATGATCTTTTCGCCGAACAGACCTTGCGGCCGCACGAGCAACACGAACAGCACCAGCACGTACCCGAACCAGATCTCGATGCCCCCGCCCAGGAACGGGCCGGCGTAGACCTCGGACAGTTTTTCGCCCACGCCAATGATCAGGCCACCGACGATGGCGCCGGGCACGCTGGTCAGACCGCCGAGGATGACCACCGGCAGCGCCTTCAAGGCCACCAGGGACAGCGAGAACTGCACGCCCAGCTTGCTGCCCCAGATCATCCCGGCCACCAGCGCCACGAAGCCGGCCACCGACCAGACGATGACCCAGATGCGCGACAGCGGGATGCCGATGCTCTGCGCCGCCTGGTGGTCGTCGGCCACCGCACGCAGCGCACGGCCGGTGCTGGTGAACTGGAAGAACAGGCTCAGCCCGATGACCAGGGCAGCGGCAATCGCTGCCGCATACAGGTCTTCCTTGCTGACCAGGATGCCGCCCTGGAAGGTGCTTTCGAACAGGAACATCGGCTCCTTCGGCAGGCCGATGTCGATCTTGTAGATCTCGCTGCCGAACAGCGTCTGCCCGAAGCCGTCGAGAAAGTAGGCGATGCCCAGCGTGGCCATCAGCAGGGTGATGCCTTCCTGGTTCACCAGCTTGCCCAGTACCCAGCGTTCGATGATCCAGGCCACCGCCACCATCAGCACCATGGCCGCGGCGAAAGCCAGGATGTTGCCCAGCAGCTTGTTGTCGAAGCCCATCAGCGCCGGGAACCATTCCGAGAAGCGCGCCATGGCCAGGGCCGCGAACAGCACCATCGCGCCCTGCGCGAAGTTGAAGACGCCGCTGGCCTTGAAGATGAGCACGAAGCCCAGCGCGATCAGCGAATACAGCATGCCGGCCATCAGGCCGCCGATCAATGCTTCGATGAAGAAACCCATGGTGTGAACTGCTCGCGTCAGTGGCTCGTGCCGAGATAGGCACTGATGACTTCCGGATTCGCCCGCACTTCCGCCGGCGTGCCGTCGCCGATCTTCTTGCCGTAGTCCAGCACCACGACGCGATCGCTGATGTCCATCACCACGCTCATGTCGTGCTCGATCAACACGATGGTGGTGCCGTATTCGTCGTTCACGTCCAGGATGAACCGGCTCATGTCCTGCTTCTCTTCGACGTTCATGCCGGCCATGGGTTCGTCCAGCAGCAGCAGCGTCGGTTCCATGGCCAGCGCGCGCCCCAGGTCCACGCGCTTTTGCAGGCCGTAGGGCAGGCGGCCCACAGGGGTCTTGCGGTAGGCCTGGATTTCCAGGAAGTCGATGATCTTCTCGACGAATTCGCGGTGCTCGGTCTCTTCGCGTTCGGCCGGACCCCAGCGGATGGCCTGCTGGAAGATGTTGGTCTTCATGCGCAGGTTGCGGCCGGTCATGATGTTGTCCAGCACGCTCATCCCCTTGAACAGCGCCAGGTTCTGGAAGGTGCGCGCCACGCCCATTTCCGCCACCTGGCGGCTGTTCATGTGGCTGAAGGTCTGGCCGCGAAAGCTGATCTGCCCTTCCTGCGGCGTATAGACGCCGTTGATGCAGTTCAGCATGCTGCTCTTGCCCGCACCGTTCGGGCCGATGATGGCGCGCACCTCGTGTTCGCGCACGTCGAAGCTGATGTCGCTGAGCGCCTTCACGCCGCCGAAGCGCAGGCTGATGTGCTTGACCTCGAGGATCGTGCCGCCGATCTTCTTGCCCTCACGCTCCGTGTTCATGCTGCAGCCTTCACGCTGGGGAAGGTCTTCGCGTCCACGATCTTCAGCGTGGCGCTGACGCTGCCGCTGCGTCCGTCCTCGAACTTCACGGCAGTCTCGATGAACTGTTCCTTCAGGCCGCCGTACAGCGCGTCGACCAGCAGCAGGTACTTGTCGGCGATGCTGCCGCGCCGCACCTTGCGTGTGCGCGTGAGTTCGCCGTCGTCGGCGTCCAGTTCCTTGTGCAGCACCAGGAAGCGGCTGATCTGGCTTCCGGCCAGCATGGCGTCGGCGGCCAGGTCGGCGTTGACTTTCTCCACGCAGTCGCGGATGAGTTCCAGCACCTCGGGCTTGGACGCCAGGTCGGTGTAGCCGGCATAGGGCAGGTTGCGGCGCTCGGCCCAGTTGCCCACGGCTTCCATGTCGATGTTGACGAAGGCGCAGACCTTCTCGCGCTGGTGGCCGAAGGCCACGGCTTCCTTGATGAAGGGAAAGAACTTCAGCTTGTTCTCGACGTACTTGGGCGCGAACATCGCGCCGTCGTTCAGCCCGCCGGCGAGCTTGCCCACGTCTTTCGCGCGGTCGATGATCTTCAGATGTCCACTGGCGTCCAGGAAGCCGGCGTCGCCGGTGTGGTACCAGCCGTCGGCCGTCAGCACCTCGGCCGTGGCCTGCGGGTTCTTGTAGTACTCCTTCAGCAGGCCCGGGCTCTTGACCATGATCTCGCCGCTGTCGGCCACGCGGATCTCGACGCCGTCGATGGGCACGCCCACGGTGTCGGCCTTCACTTCATGGTCGGGCTGCAGGCAGACGAACACCGCGGTTTCAGTGCTGCCATACAGCTGCTTCAGATTGATGCCGATGCTGCGGTAGAAGGTGAACAGGTCGGGCCCGATGGCTTCGCCCGCGGTGTAGGCCACGCGCACGCGGCTGAAGCCCAGGGTGTTGCGCAGCGGGCCGTAGACGCACAGGTTGCCCAGCGCATAGGCCACGCGGTCGGCCAGGCCCACGCTCTTGCCGTCCATGATGGTCGGGCCCACGCGCCGGGCCACGTCCATGAAGTGCTGGAACATCCAGCGCTTGATGCGGCCCGCGTCTTCCATGCGGATCATCACGCTGGTCAGCAGGCCTTCGAACACCCGCGGCGGCGCGAAGTAGTAGGTGGGGCCGATCTCCTTCAGGTCGATCATCACCGTCGCGCTGCTCTCGGGGCAGTTGACCACGTAGCCGCAGGCCAGCCACTGCGCATAGCTGAAGATGTTCTGGCCGATCCAGGCCAGCGGCATGTAAGCCAGCACCTCTTCGGCGCTGGTGAGCTTGTCGAAGCGCTGGCCGGCCTGGGCGCGGTCCAGCAAGGTGTGGTGGGTGTGCACCACGCCTTTCGGGTTGCCGGTGGTGCCGCTGGTGAAGAACATCGCGGCCACGTCTTCGGGCCGGCCCGCAGCCACGGCCTCGTCGAACAGCTTGGGGTGAGCCGCCAGGTGCGCGTCGCCGGCCAGCAGCAGGGCGTCGACGCTGTCCAGGCCGGCTTCGCCGTAGTGACGCAGCCCGCGCGGGTCGTCGAACCAGATGCGCTGCAGGCCCGGGCAGGACCCGCGCAATTCCAGCAGCTTGTCGACCTGTTCCTGGTCTTCGACGACGGCAAAGCCGACGCCGGCGTTGTTGATCGGGAAGGTGTATTCGGCGCCGGCGGCGTCCTGGTACAGCGGCACCGGTACGGCGCCCAGGGCCTGCGCGGCCAGCATCGTGGCATAGAGGCGCGGGCGGTTTTCGCCGACGATGACGATGTGGTCGTCACGCTTCAGCCCGGCCTGCGCCAGGCCTGCGGCCAGGCGTTTCACCAGCAGGGCCAGGTCGGCCCAGGTGGTGGTCTGCCAGATGCCGTAGACCTTCTCGCGCAAGGCAGCGGCCTGCGGCCGGGCTTGCGCGTGGTCGAGCATCAGACGGGGAAACGTCGTCGGCACGGTCGAAGACTCCTGCGGTGGCGCCATGCCCCGCTGACCGTGATTCTGGGCAGGACTTTGACGTCTGGCTGTCGTTCTGACGACAATCTGCGGGTTCGCACTGTCAGGCCTTTCCCGCAAATCGCGATGCCCACCGCCACCTTCCCCAGCGCCGCCCGGGCGCAGGCCGTGCACACCTCGCGTGCGCGCGGCGCCGACAGTGCCGACCTCGAGCTCATCCCCTGGCTCGTGCGGCTGGCCGCACCGGAACGTGAACGCGTGGCTGCCGACCTGCGCGTCGTCGACGTCGCGCCTGGCGAACTGGTGTGCCGGGTCGGCAAGCCCGTGACCTACTGGTTCGGCGTCATCGACGGCCTCTTGAAGATGAGCAACGACAGCGCCAGCAGCAGTGGCGGCATTCCCATCACCTTCACCGGCGTGCCGCCGGGGGGCTGGTTCGGCGAAGGCACGGTGCTGAAGGGCGAGAGCTACCGCTACAACATCCAGGCCCTGCGCAAGAGCGTGGTGGCAGGCATCCCCGCGGGCACCTTCCACTGGCTGCTGGACCGCAGCATTGGCTTCAACCGCTTCGTCATGAACCAGCTGAACGAGCGCCTGGGCCAATTCATCGCCGCGCGCGAGATCGACCGCCTGACCCAGCCCGACGCGCGCGTCGCGCGCAGCCTGGCCGCGCTGTTCCATCCCGTGCTGTACCCGGGCGTGGGCGAGGTGCTGCGCATCACGCAGCAGGAGCTCGGCTACCTGGTCGGCCTGTCGCGCCAGCGCGTGAACGGTGCGCTCCGGGCGCTGGAGGCCGCCGGCGTGATCCGGGTCGAGTACGGCGGCGTGCGCGTGCTCGACCTGGAGCGGCTCAGGCGCTTCCGCTCGGGCGGCGCAGCCGCCTGAACGCGGCGCCGGCGAGCAGGCCGGCTGCCAGCAGGCCGGCGCTGCCCGGCTCCGGCACCGGGCTGACCTGCACGCCCTGCAGCGTCAGCGTCGAGACGCCGACGAAGTCGCCGGTGTCGACCACGCCGAAGCCCACCTGCACCGTGCCGGCGGCGGCGAACACGTGCTCG
>JANOBX010000073.1:0-3051 GCA_031411875.1 Burkholderiales bacterium
GCTGCAAGACCACAACTCGATGCGAAGATCGCGTTGCAGACAACCCGAGATTCTATCCCCAAAGCAAGGGCGGTCCCAGCCTGCAGCGTTACTTGGCTGGAGTCGAGGCCGCGGGCAGGCTGATCGGCGCCGGCACGTTGCTCGCTGCAGCCGGGGCGGGAGCCGCGGGCAAGGCCACCGGCGCTGCGCCGGGGATGGCGCCAGGAACGCCCTGGGCAGCTGAAGCGGCCGGGGCCGCGCCATCGAGGACCGAACCCCTGTCGTTGCGCGCCGATGAACCGACGTTCGCAAACGATGCCAGTGCCAGCGTGCAGATGAAGAACACGGTGGCACAGGCTGCGGTGGACCGGGACAGGAAGTTCGCACTGCCGGTGGCGCCGAACAGGCTGCCGGACGAACCGCCGCCGAACGACGCACCCATGTCGGCGCCCTTGCCGTGCTGGACCAGCACGAGGCCGATCATCGCCAGGGCGGCCAGCAGTTGCAAGCCAAGGACCAGGGTCATCCAGATCTGCATTTTCAGAACTCCAGGAAAGTGTTGGGGCCGGCGCGTTTCAGGCGCGGCAGATGGCCACGAAATCGGCGGCTTTCAAGGCCGCGCCGCCGATCAGGCCACCGTCGATGTCGGGCTGTGCGAACAGCGTCGACGCGTTGTCGGGCTTCACGCTGCCGCCGTAGAGGATGCGCATCGCGTCGCCGCGGCCGGTGGCCGCCTGCAACTGCGCGCGCAGCACGGCGTGCACGGCCTGCGCCTGCTCGGGGCTGGCCGTTCGACCCGTGCCGATGGCCCAGACGGGCTCGTAGGCCACCACCATTTCGGCGGCGCAGTGGGCCAGGGTGTGGATGACGGCTGAAAGCTGTCGCTTGACCACCGCCTCGGTCTGCCCGGCCTCGCGCTCGGCCAGCGTCTCGCCCACGCAGACGATCGGCGTGACGCCCTTGGCCAGCGCAGCCTGCGCCTTGGCGGCGACCCGATCGTCACCCTCGGCATGGTAGGCACGCCGCTCCGAGTGCCCGACGATGGCGTATCGACAACCGAACTCCGCCAGCATGCCTGCCGATATCTCGCCCGTGTAGGCGCCCTGGCCATGCTGGGAGACATCCTGAGCCCCCCAGCGGACCTCGCTGCCAGCCAACGTGGCGGCGGTCTCGGTCAGGTAGACGAAGGGCACGCACACCGCGACCTCGGCCATGAACGGCCGCGCCGCCAGTACGCCGGCCAGCAGCTCGGCATTCGCCGGGCGGTTGCCATGCATCTTCCAGTTGCCGACGACGAGGGTCTTGCGCATGGCGTTCACCATCATGGCATGGGGCTCAGGGAGCCCAGTTCAGCACGATCTTGCCGACGTGTGTGCTCGACTCCATCAGGGCATGCGCATCGCAGGCCCGGGCGGCCGGGAAGACCTGATGGATCACGGGCCTGACGCGGCCTGCCTCCAGCCAGGGCCACATCGTCTTCAGCAGGGCCTGGGCCAGCACGGTCTTGTAGACCACGCTGCGCGGGCGCAGCGTCGAGCCGACGATGGACAGGCGCTTGCGCAGCAACAGGCCGGCGTCGATTTCGCTCTTCACCCCACCCTGCACGGCAATGAGGGCCAGCCGGCCGTCCTCGGCCAGGCACTTCAGTTCGCGGCCGATGTACTCGCCGCCGACCATGTCGAGGACGACGTTCACGCCCTTGCCACCCGTCACGCGCAGCGTTTCGGCCACGAAGTCCTGGGTGCGGTAGTTGATGGCGTGGTCCGCGCCCAGGCTCAGGCAGGCGGCGCATTTTTCGTCGCTGCCGGCGGTGACGACGACCGTGCATCCCGCAGCCTTGGCCATCTGGATGGCGGTCACGCCGATGCCGCTGCTGCCACCCTGCACCAGCAGGGTTTCGCCAGCCCGCAAGCCGGCGATGTGGAAGACGTTCTGCCACACGGTGAAGACGGTCTCGGGCAGGCTCGCTGCCTCCAGCATGCTCAGGCCCTTGGGCACTGGCAGACACTGGCCAGCAGGTGCGACGCACTGTTCGGCGTAGCCTCCGCCCGCCACCAGGGCACACACCGCATCGCCCAGCTTCAAGCCGGCCTTTGAAAGGTCTTCGGCCGTGCCGCCGATCAGCGTTCCGGCCACTTCCAGGCCGGGCAGATCGGACACGCCCGGCGGCATGGGATACAGACCCTTTCGCTGCAGCACGTCGGGACGGTTCACGCCGCTGGCCTGCACCGCGATCAACAACTCGCCAGGCTGTGGCACGGGCTCGGGGCGCTGCGTCTCGCGCAGGACCTCGGGCCCGCCGAAGCCGGCAATTTCGATGGCACGCATGCTGGCCGACGTCGTGAGGCCGGTCACTCTTGGTTCGACTGCGGCGGTGTGCCGTGGTCGGCAACCGGCGCGTCGGCAGCGGGCGCATCGGCGCGAGGTTCGCGCGGTTCGCGGGGCTCACGGCGGGGGCGGTCACCCCGGTCGCCACGGCCACCGCGATCGCGGTCGCCGAAGTCGCGACGCGGACGCTCTTCCTCGACGAAGCCCTCGGGCCGGTCGAGCAGCGCCTTCATGCTGAGCTTGATGCGGCCCTTCTCGTCGGTTTCCAGCACCTTGACCTTGACCACCTGGCCCTCGGTCAGGAAGTCGGTGACGTTCTCGACGCGCTGGTGGGCGATCTGGCTGATGTGCAGCAGGCCGTCCTTGCCGGGCAGGATGTTGACCAGGGCACCGAAGTCGAGGATCTTGGTGATCGCGCCTTCGTAGACCTTGCCCACCTCGGCTTCGGCGGTGATCTCCGCGATGCGCTTGAGCGCGAACGCGGCCTTGTCGGCGTCGGTCGATGCCACCGTGATGGTGCCGTCTTCACCGATGTCGATGGTGCAGCCGGTCTCTTCGGTCAGCGCACGGATGGTGGCACCACCCTTGCCGATGACGTCGCGGATCTTCTCGGGGTTGATCTTGAGCGTGTACAGGCGCGGCGCGAACTCCGTGACCTCGGTCTTCGCGGTGCCCATCGCCTCGACCATCTTGCCGAGGATGTGCAGACGCGCTTCCTTGGCCTGCGCCAGCGCGACCTGCATG
>JANOBX010000074.1:0-28755 GCA_031411875.1 Burkholderiales bacterium
TCCTTCAGGCTGATGCTGTTGACGATGCCCTTGCCCTGCACGCACTTCAGGCCGGCCTCGATGACGCTCCACTTGCTGCTGTCGATCATGATCGGCACCCGCGCGATCTCGGGTTCGCCGGCGATCAACTTCAGGAAGCGGTCCATCGCGGCGGCGCTGTCCAGCATCGCCTCGTCCATGTTGACGTCGATGATCTGGGCCCCGTTTTCTACCTGCTGGCGGGCCACGCTCAGCGCGTCCTCGAAGCGGCCTTCCAGGATCATCCGCGCGAAGGCCTTGCTGCCGGTGACGTTGGTGCGTTCGCCGATGTTGACGAACAGGCTGCCGGCGTTCAGGCTGACGGGCTCCAGGCCCGACAGGCGCATCGGTGCGGGAACGGTGGAAGGCTGTGTGGCGGCGGTGTTCATGCGGGCTCAGTCCTGGTTCAGGGCTGAGCGCCGTTGCCTTCCCGCCGCGACGGGCGGGATGTCCGAGCCTGGCAGGGTGGTGGGCCCTGTCGCAACGCTCCTCGGAACAACCGCAATTCTATCGACTGTGGGAAGTCAGGCGCGCCAGCGGGGCGGCCGCACGGATGCCCAATCCTGCACGGCGCGCGCCGGCCGGCACCTGCTCCGGGGGCATTTCGTCGAGCCGGGCGACGGCGGCCTCGGCCAGCGCCGGCAGCACCACGCTGCCTTCACCGGCCTGCCCGCTGCGCCGCATGGCCACGCCCACGGCCAGGATGTCGATGACCAGCAGGTGCAGGATGCGGCTGACCATCGGCAGCTGCGTGGCCAGGTCTTCCACGTGGTCGACGATCAACGCCACATCGGCTTTCCTCGCCAATGGCGAATGGCTGGCCGTGATGGCAATGACCGCGGCGCCACGCTCCCGCGCCAGTTCGGCCACCGCCAGCAGCTCGTCGATGCGGCCACTGCTGCTGACGATGACGACCACGTCGGTCGGCCGCAGCACGTTGGCCGACAGCAGCTGCAGCCGGGTGTCGGTGATGGCGGCCGAGGGTACGCCGAAGCGCAGGAACTTGAACTGCGCGTCGTCGGCCACCACGCCGTAATGGCCCACGGCGTAGAACTCGATGCGCTGGGCGGCGCTCAGCACTTCGATGGCGCGGCCCAGGGTGTCGCGGTTGAGCTGCTCGCGCAACTGCAGGATGGCGCTGGCGGTGTTGCCCAGCACCTTGACGCCCAGCTCGAGCATGCTGTCTTCGCCGGTGACCTGGGTGTGCGTCACCGGCACGGTCGCCGACAGGCCCGAGGCCAGCCGCAGCTTGAAGTCCGACAGGCCTTCACAGCCCAGGCTGCGACAGAAGCGGATGACCGTGGGCTGGCTCACGGCCGCGGCCCGGGCGATCTCTGCGATCGGCTCGGAGAGCGCCGCGCGCGGGTGCGCCAGCACGTGTTCGGCGACGCGCTTTTCTGCCGGCGACAGCTTGTCGCGGGCACGCCGGATCTGCCCCAGCAACGCCGAACCCTCGCTGCCCTGCAGGCTGCGCAGCTGCGCCGCGAGGATGGCCGACGCGCCCATGAACGTGGCGTGCTCGGCGGTGACCACGAAGGTGGGAATGGCCCGCAGGTAATCGCGAAAGCGCCCCTTGTCCTCGAAGCGGGCGCGGAACGGGCTGCGCTCGAAGTACGCCCCCAGCCGCGGCACGATGCCGCCACCGATGTAGACGCCGCCGGTCGCACCCAGCGTCACCGCGAGGTTGGCCGCGGCCGTGCCCAGCATGGCGCAGAAGGCCTCCAGCGCTTCGGCGCAGACGAGGTCGGTGCCGTCCAGCGCGCGCCGGGTGATCTCGGGCGCGGCCTGCACCACGGGCGACAGACCGGCACGGTCGCGCAGGGCGGCGTCGATCAGTTCCAGGCCGGGGCCCGACAGCAGGCGCTCGAAGGACACGTGGTCGAAGCGCTGCAAGGCGTAACGGAGGATGGCGATCTCGCGTTCGTCGCGCGGCGCGAAACTGGTGTGCCCGCCCTCGGTGCCCAGGGCCACCCAACCGTCAGCGGCCGGAATCAGGCCGCTCACGCCCAGGCCCGAACCTGCGCCCAGCACGCCCAGCACGCTGCGCTCGACCGCCTCGCCGCCGCCCACCTGTCGCCGCTGGCCCGGCCCCAAGCGCGGCAGCGCCATCGCCAGCGCCGTGAAGTCGTTGACGACGACCAGCGTCTGCAAGCCCAGCCGCTGCCGCATCTGCTCGATGCTGAAGCGCCAGTGGTAGTTCGTCATCCGCACCTGATCGCCTTCCACCGGGTTGGCAATGGCCACGGCAGCATGCTCCAGCAGGCCCGTGGAGCCCAGCGCCTCAGGCGCCAGGCCGTGAAGATAGGCGGAGACGGCGGCGTGGAAATCGGGGTGGTCGGCGCAACGCAGCGACGCCATGTGGGCCAGGTGGCCGGGCGCGGCCTCGATCGCGAAGCGCGCGTAGGTGCCGCCGATGTCGGCCAGCAGCCGGGGACTGTCGAAGGCGGGCAGGCAGACGAGGCTCATGGCCGCGGATTGTGCCCGGCCCGGGGCTTGCAAGCATCCTGACGGTCACCGCTTGTGTAGCGAGATTACAGTCTTCCGCAGCGCACGCCGGCGTCCGCTACATCCAGCGCCCCCAGGGTGTTCGCGCGGCTGTTTCCACGGGACATGCCTGACTTGTCCCCCATTTGTAGTTTTGTTACCGTCTTCCAATGCACCGCGACATGGCGCCAGAGCGCTCCACCACCCGTTCGAACGGTCCTCCCCGACCCTGGCTGCTGGCCGACATCGGCGGCACCAACGCGCGGTTCGGCTGGCTGTCCGCAGGCGATGACCAGCCGCGCCATGTCGAGACTTTGCCCACCGCGGCGCACGCCTCCCCGGCTCTGGCCGCGCGCCACTATCTGGCGCGGCTGGCCGACAGGCTGGGAGCCGACTACACGCCGCCGCAGGCCGCGGCCTGGGCCATCGCCACCGTGGTGGGCGGCGACGAATTGCGCCTCACCAACGGCGGCTGGGTGTTTTCGCGCACTGAAACCCGCGACGAGCTCGGCTTGCAGGAACTGCGTGTGCTCAACGACTTCGAGGCGCTGGCCTTGTCGCTGCCGCACCTGCGGCCGCACCAGGTGCGTTGGTTCGGCGGCGCCGGGCAGGGGCTGCCGGGCGCAGCACTGGCGGTCATCGGCCCGGGCACCGGCTTGGGCGTGGCGGGGTTGGTGCCCACGGCGGGGGGCTGGGTGGCCATTCCCGGCGAAGGCGGGCACGCCACCCTGTCGGCCGCCGACGACTTCGACGCCGCGGTGCTGGCCGCCGTGCGCGGCGAGCACAGGCATGTCTCGGCCGAGCGGCTGCTGTCGGGCATCGGCCTGCCCGTGCTGCACGCTGCCGTGGCGCAGGTGCTGGGCCTGCCGGCCCCGGCCCGGACCGCCAGCCAGGTGGTCGACGGCGCCCTGCAGGCCCGTGACCCGGTTTGTGAACGCACGGTCGACTGCTTCTGCGCGCTGCTGGGCAGTTTCGCCGGCAACGTGGCGCTGACACTGGGTGCACGCGGCGGCGTCTACATCGGCGGGGGCATCGTGCCGAGGCTGGGTGAACGCTTCCTGAACTCGGCCTTCCGGCAGCGCTTCGAGGCGAAGGGTCGGTTCCAGACCTACCTGCAGGCCGTGCCGACCTTGCTGATCACCGACACCCTGGCGGCATTGACGGGCGCCGCCCAGGCGCTGGAAGTGCCGGCGGACTGAATCGCGAGCCCGGTCCCCCGGCCTGTCAACCGGCCCGCCGGGCAAGGCGTTGTGGGTGGGCCGCCGAGCCACCCGGCCCGCGCGGCGTTTTACCCACCTCACCCTGCTGAAGAGAAAAGAGACACTCTATGAACAAGACGCTCGCCGCACTGATCCTGGCCGCTTTCTCGGCCGTGGCGTTCAACGCCCAGGCTGCCGCCCACGCCGGCAAGGCCGACGCTGCCGCCAAGCCGGCCAGCGCTGCCGAAAAGAAGGCAGAAAAGAAGGTCGAAGCCAAGAAGGAAGAAGCCAAGAAGGACATGAAGAAGGAAGAGCCGAAGAAGTAATTCTTCCGTCTCGCAACAAGAAGGCAGGGGAAACCCTGCCTTTTTTTTGGCCCGTTCGGGCAGGTGCCCCCTGCGCCGGGCTCAGGGCAAGGTGATGACCGGCAGGTCGAACGGCCGGGACCGCAACGCCAGCAGGCGGTGCCGGGCGTGTGGGTAGCACTTCGCTTCAGACACCTGTAGTTTGGCTACAAGCGCCGCGTCAGCCTTTTGGTTTTGCACCAGATGAGTGCGAAATCCGAAGACCAAGGGCGAGCTGAACGGACCTAGCACGCAGTAACAGGGGGGAAGTGTCGGCAGAACGCACCGGTCTAGGGTTTACAGCAGGGGGCGGGGTATCTAGTTTTGGTACAAATCCGGCCTCGATAACCCTACTTTCCGCCCGCTGTCCACAGCCCGTCGCTGTCGGCCGCGGCTTGTTTGCCCTGAGCGTCCGCAGGAGACATCCGATGAAGCACTCGAAGAACTCGCACCGCACCGCGCTCTGGCGTGCCACCCCCATCGCCGTTGCCATTGGCGCGATGCTGGCCGGGCCTGGCGTGGCCATGGCCCAGCAGGGCGCCACGGCCGAGACCGTCACCATCACGGGCATTCGTCGCGGCATCGAAAGCGCCATCAGCGTCAAGAAGAACTCCGACAACATCGTCGAGTCGGTCAACGCCGAGGACATCGGCAAGCTGCCCGACGTGAGCATTGCCGAATCCATCGCTCGCCTGCCCGGCCTGGCAGCCCAGCGTGTCGGCGGTCGCGCCCAAGTCATCAGCGTGCGCGGCCTCTCGCCAGACTTTGCCACCACGGTGTTGAACGGCCGCGAACTGGTTTCCACTGGCGACAACCGCAGCGTCGAATTCGACCAGTACCCGTCGGAGCTGCTCTCCAGCGTTCTGGTCTACAAGACGCCTGACGCCGCGCTGGTGGGTCAGGGCTTGTCGGGCACGCTCGACATGCAGACCGTGCGCCCGCTGAACTTCGGGCAGCGCGTGGTGGTGGTCGGCGGCCGCTACTCGCAGAATTCGCTCGGGTCCGCGGCCAATTCATCGGCCAACGGAAACCGCTTCAGCATCAGCTACATCGACCAGTTCGCCAATCGCACGGTCGGTGTCGCGCTCGGATTCGCCCATCTGAAGACACCGGTTGCCGAAGAACAGGTCGGCCTGTACGAACCCTGGGAAGTGAAAGGCACGAGCAACGGCCGACCCATCGCGCGCGGCCTGCCGCCCGGCACCTTCAGCAGTGGCGGCATCAAGGCGCTGCGGCGGACGGGCGAAACCACCCGCGACGGCGTCATGGCCAGCGTCGAATGGCGGCCGTCGAAAGACTACACCGGGGTCCTGGACATCTTCCACAGCAAGGCCGAACAGGTCGACACGGCCAACCAGCTGGAGATGAACCTCAACTACAACGGCAGCTTCCCGTGCGACGACGGCGGCGGACCGGCCTGCGTATGGAGCAACACCAGCATCAATGGCAACAGCACGCTGACCGGCGGGCAGCTCACCAACGTGCGGCCGCTGGTGCGGGGCATGTACAACAAGCGTGAAGACGACATCACCGCCCTCGGCCTGAACAACAAGTTCAAGCTCGGCGGCCTGGCACTCGAAGCCGACCTGAGCTGGTCCAAGGCAGAACGCCAGGAAGTCAACCTGGAGAACAACACGCAAGTTGCAACGCCGGCCAACGGTGCGGTTCCCTACGACGTCGCTTCGCTGCGCTTCAATCAGGGCACGTACTCGACCTTCAGCCTGCAACGCAGCGACTACTCCAGCCTCGCCAACTTGCCGCTCGCAGGCACCATCTACGGTTCGGGTTACGGCAAAGTGCCCAGGGTCGAGGACGAATTGACGGGTGGAAAACTGGTGGCCACCTTCGGCTCGCCGTTGAGCCTGCTGGCCGACGTGCAGACCGGTCTTTCCTACACCGACCGGACGAAGAGCAAGTCGCAGCCCGAGGGCAACATCAACCTGCCCACGGGCGTGAACTCGGCCTTGATCGGCCCGCAGTACCAGTACGGCAGCGTCAACCTCGGCTTTGCCGGGCTGGGCAGCATTCCGGCTTGGGACGTGCCGGGCGCCGTCGCGCAATACATGGTCTTCCGGCCCGCCATCGATCAACCCTTCCTGGTGGCCAAGTCATGGGCCGTCACGGAGAAGATCGTCACCGGCTTCATCAAGGGCAACATCGACACAGAAGTCGGCGGCAACAGCTTGCGCGGCAACGTCGGGGTGCAAGTCGTGCGCACCGATCAGTCGTCGGACGGCATACGCTTCACCAGCAATTCGACTTTCCCGGTCACCAACGGCAAAACGTACACCGACGTCCTACCCAGCCTGAACCTGGCGATGAGTCTGGGTGATGACCAGACCTTGCGCCTGGCCGTGGCACGCCAGATGGCCCGACCGCGTGTCGACCAGCTGCGATCGTCGCTGGACTTCGGCATCGACAGCGCCACCGGCAGGCCCGGCGCCAGCGGCGGTAACACCGACCTGGATCCGTGGCGCGCCAACGCCTTGGACCTGTCGTACGAAAAGTACTTTGGTACCCGTGCCTACCTGGCCGTCGCTGGCTTCTACAAGGAGCTGACGAGCTACATCTATACCCAGACCGACAACAATTACGACTTCGGCCGTTTTGTCCAGGGCTACGTGCCGCCCAACAACTGCACGGTCGGCAGCCTGATCAATCGGCCGTGTCCGCCGGCTTTGCGCTCGGGAAACTACACGGCTCCCTTCAACGGCAACGGCGGTCGGCTTTCTGGGCTGGAACTGTCGGCCTCGCTGCCGTTCAATCTGCTGACGCCGGTCTTGAAGGGGTTTGGTATCCAGGCCAGCGCCAGCTTCACCAGCAGCTCGATCAAGATCGATGCGCCAGAAAACGCCAGCAGCGTCGGCTCGGCACAGATTGCCCTGCCGGGTCTTTCGAAGCGGGTCAGCAACCTGACCTTCTATTACGAGAACGCCGGCTTCGAGGCGCGCATCAGTCAGCGCAAGCGCTCAGATTTCATCGGCGAGATCGGCAACTTCGACGGCGCCCGCACACTGCGCTACGTGGTGGGCGAAAGCATCATCGATGCGCAGCTCGGCTACAACTTCAGCGAAGGCATGCTGAAAGGCCTGGGGGTGGTGCTGCAGGTCAACAACTTGAACAACGCCGCGTACGAGACCTATTCGGGAACCCGCGATCGCCAGCTGGAACACCAGAAGTGGGGTCGTACTGTGCAGCTGGGGGCGAATTACAAGTTCTGAGGCAAGGCCGGCCCGCTTCAGCACGACGGGCTGCCTGGCACACAATGGCTTGCCGCGAACGACGGGCATTGCGGCCGACGCCAGATCCGGCAGCCTAGGCCTTCAGGCCGGCCCGCAGCCGCCATTGCCCGGGCGTGCTGCCCATGCGCTGGCGGAAGAAACGGGTGAAGTAGCCGGCTTCGCAGAAGCCCAGGTCGAGCGCGATTTCCTCGACCGTCATCGCGGTGTAGGCCAGGTCGCGCTGGGCTTCCAGCAGCAGCCGCTGGTGCAGCACCAGCGAAGCGCTGTGCCCGAGCACCTGCTGGCAGGCGCGGTTCAGCTGCGTGGGCGTGATGCCGATCTGCGCGGCCAGTGCCGCCAGGGTGGGCTGCTGACGGAAACGCGCGTCGACCAAAGCCCGCAACCTCAGCACATGGCCCAGCGCCTTGGGCGCGGCCGCCGGGGCCGCTTCGGCTGGTGCAGGCCACGCGCGCAGGGCGGCCACGGCCAGACGCAGCAAGGCAGCGTCCAGCGCAGCCGCGCGAAAGGGTGCCGGGCCGGCCTGGTGTTCTTCGTGCAGGGCCTGGGCGGCAGCGAGCAGCGCACGCGTCTTGGATTCGCGCGCGGGCAAGGCCGCGGCGCGGGGCTGCAGCAGCGCGTCGGCCAGGCCAGGGGCCTGTGCGGCCAGGCCGCGGCAGTGGCTTTCCGCCAGCGTGAAGACCCAGCCGTCGACGTCGTCGGAAAAATGGAATCCATGCGCCGCCAACGCGGGCACCGTCACCGCCACGGGCCCGCGCAGGGCCTGGCCGTGGCCGTCCATGGCCACCTGCACCCGGCCTCGCCGCACCACCAGCAATTGACAGAGGTTTTCGTGTCGGTGCGGGCGGATCTCCCAGCCGTGCAGCCGGCTGCGCGCAGCAATCGATTCGGCGTGCACGGCGTCGAAGGCCGGCGCGGCGGGGGCTTCGCCGTACAGCGCATAGGCGGGCATCGGCGCCGCGCGCGCAGGACGCCGGTTCAGGCGGGCGGAAGCGGTCATGTTCGAATTGTTCACCCCGCTGCTGCATTCGTCCATTGAAGTCGGGTGGGCTGCGGCCTACGCTCCGCGGCTGCTTTCACGGAGATCGACGGAGTCCAGCCCCATGCGTACCCAAGTCGCCATCATCGGCGCCGGCCCCGCCGGCTTGTTGCTGGGTGCCCTGCTGCACCGCCACGGCATCGACAATCTCGTCATCGAGCAGCGCAGCCCCGACTACGTGCTCGGCCGCATCCGCGCCGGCGTGCTGGAGCAGGTGACCACGGTCCTGCTGGAAGAGGCCGGCGTGGCCGATCGCCTGCATGCCGAAGGCCTGCCGCACCATGGCTTCGACATGTGCTTTGCCGGCCAGCGCCGGCGCATCGACCTGCAGCGGCTGGTGGGCCGGCACGTCACCGTCTACGGCCAGACCGAGGTCACGCGAGACCTGATGGAACACCGCAGCGGCATCGGCCGCGTCACGGTGTACGACGCCCAGGACGTGGCCGTGCACGGCTTCGACGGCGCCCACCCCAGCGTCACTTACCGCCACGGCGGCGTGGCCCATGAAGTGCAGGCCGACTTCATCGTGGGCTGCGACGGCTTTCACGGCGTCTGCCGAGCCAGCGTGCCGCCAGGCTCGCTGAAAACGTTCGAGAAGGTCTACCCCTTCGGTTGGCTGGGCGTGCTGGCCGACGTGCCGCCGGTGGCCGACGAGCTGATCTACGGCAACACCGAACGCGGCTTCATGCTGGCCAGCATGCGCAGCGCCACGCGCAGCCGCTACTACGTGCAGTGCAGCCTGGACGACAAGCTCGAGAACTGGTCCGACCAGGCCTTCTGGGACGAATTCCGCCGCCGCCTGCCGGCCGAGGACGCGGCTCGCCTGGTCACCGGACCCAGCATCGAAAAGAGCATCGCGCCGCTGCGCAGCTTCGTCGCCGAGCCCATGCGCTTTGGCCGGCTGTTCCTGGCCGGCGACGCCGCGCACATCGTGCCGCCCACCGGCGCCAAGGGCCTGAACCTGGCGGCCGGCGACGTGGGACTGCTGTCGCGTGCGCTGGCGGAGTTCTACGCCGGTGCCAGCGCTGGCCGAAGCGCCGGCATCGACAGCTACAGCCAGCGTGCACTGGCGCGGGTGTGGAAGGCCGAGCGCTTCAGCTGGTGGTTCACGTCGCTGATGCACCAGTTCCCGGAGAACGGCGAGTTCGGTGCACGCATGCAGCTGGCAGAACTGGACTACCTGTTCACGTCGGAAGCGGCGCAGCGCGTGGTGGCGGAAAACTACGTTGGCTTGCCGCTGGAAAACTGACCGATCTTGGCCGTGGCGGCCCAGCGGCTACCGACGCGCCAGCCGCCGCCGCGAGGCACGCGCATGCGGCACCCACTTCTGCTGCGCCCAGCGCCGCCACATCAGCAGGCCACGCAGCCATTCGTCGGCGGCGTAGGCCAGCCACACGCCTGGCAGGCCCCAGCCCAGGTACAGGCCGAAGAACCAGCTGCCGCCCCCCAGCACCACGGCCATCGACAAGGCGCCGGCCACCACCGGATAGCGCGCGTCACCGGCCGCACGCAGGCCGTTGATGACGACCAGGTTGAAAGTGCGGCCGGGTTCCAGCAGCACCGTCCACCACAGCAGGGTCACGGCGGCGGCCACGATTTCGGCGTCCTGCGTGAAGCCACGCAGCAGCCAGGGCCCGGCCAGTGCTGCGGCCGTGGACACCACCAGGCTCACCACCAGCCCCAGCCCCAGCGCGCGCTTCACCAGGCGCTGCGCCTCATGCAGCCGCCCCGCACCGATGAGGTGTCCCACCACCGTTTCCACCGACAAGCCCGTGGCCAGCCCGAACAGCAGCACCAGGTGGACGATCTGCATCGTGTAGGCCTGGGTGGCCAGCGCGCGCGCGCCCAGGGTGCCGGCCACGGCCACGCTGACCATGAAGGCCAGCCGGTAGATGATGTTCTCGGCCGCGCCAGGCAGGCCGATGTGGGCCACCGCGGCCAGCTCTCGCCGGCGCAGCCGCCACCAGTCGGCGGCCTGCGGCACCACGCCCAGCTGCCTTCGCCATAACCACAGGTGCAAGGCCAGGCCCAGGCTGCGCGACAGCAGCAGCGCGACCGCAAAACCCGGCAGGCCCAGCGCCGGAATCCCCAGCGCCTGGGTCGGGCCCCAACCCGCCATCAGGGGCAAGCACAGCAGCAGCAGGCTGCAGTGCATGACCACGGTCACGGCCAGCGCTTCGCGTGCGCGCAGGTGGGCGCGCATCACGCCGCCCATGCTGGCGTTCCAAGCGTCGAGCAGCAGGGTCGGCGCCAGCACCTGCAGCAAGGGCAGGGCCAGTGGCAGCACCTCGGGCGGGGCGTTCATCAGCCGCAGCAGCGGAGCGGCCGCGAGGAATGCAGCCAGTGCCGTCAACCCGCCGATCCAGCTGCTGGCGCCCAGCGCGGCACGGGCCACCGCATCGGCTGCCGCACGCTGCCCCCCACCCAGGTTCTGCGCCAGCACCACGCCCACGCCGGCACCGATGATGCGGAACAGCAGGAACAAGGTCGCCGCGACATGGTTGGCCAGCGCAAAGGCCGCGCCCGACGTGTCGGAGATGCGGGCTGCCAGCAGGGTGCCGACGACGCCGACACCGATGCCCAGCAGCAGTTCCAGGAACAGCGGCCAGGCCAGGGGGAATAGTCGGGGGCTGGCGGAGCGGACAAGCGTCATGGAGAAGGAGTCACGGTGCCAGAGAAGCGAGAGAGCGGGTGCGCGCCAAATCGCCCGCTGGCCCCGGGGAGATTGTCGGCACATCGCGGGCGGGCCGGCGCGCCTCGCGGCAGTGCTGCACGGCATCTGGAAGCATCAGGTAACGATGGCAACGAACCGACCGTGGACCGCGAGATCCGGTGTGGTTGAAGGCGCTCATGGACCCGGCAGCGCCGACAGCGACCCCCGACGCAAAGGCTGCCTCGGCCGCGCGTCCGGCTTCCTCTTCGAAGAGGTAGGCGGCTTTAGACCTCAGCAGACCCACGGCACGGCTCAGCGTGCCAGCCACACCTTCCCATCCAGCGCCGGCACCGTCACGTTCAACCGACCACCGTCCGATCTCACTTCGCCCCCGCCCGCAACATCGGCCCAACGCGCGCCCGCCGCATCGCCCGGCAAGCTCAGTTGTAGCTGCCGCGTGCGCGTCGCGTTGTTCACCGCCACCAGCGCCATCTGCCCTTCATGCCGCCGCAGCCAGACGATGACTTCGTCGTCGATGAACAGCGGCGCCTCGATGCTGCCGCGGCGCAGCACGGCGTGGCTGTTGCGCAGCGCGATCAGGCGCTTGAAGTCGGCCAGCAGCGCGGTGTCGGGCTGCCCGCCTTCGTCGGCCCAGGGATAGGTGGCGCGGTTGTAGGGGTCGTCGCCACCGGTCACGCCCACCTCATCGCCGTAGTAGACGGTGGGAGCGCCCGGGAAGGTCATCTGCCAGAACAGCGCCAGGCGCAGGCGTTGCTTGGCCAGGGCGATGGTGGCTGCGTCCTGCGTGTCGGCGTGCCAGCCGAAGTGGTGCAACGCGCGGGCCTGGTCGTGCGTGCTCAGCAGGTTCATCAGCGCGTAGAAGGCCTGGGGCGGGTAGGCCTCGCGCATCAGTTCGATGTTGCGGTACAGCTCACGGGCCTTGCCACCGGCCGCATAGTCGAGCACGACGTTGCGGAAGATGTAGTTCATGGTGCTGTCGAACATGTCGCCCAGGAAGTACTTGCTGGCGTCGAACCAGGTCTCGGCCACGGTCAACGCGTCGGGGCGATGCTGCTTGATGGCCGCGCGCCATTCGCGCCAGAAGTCGTCGGGCACCCAGGGCGCCACGTCCATGCGCCAGCCGGCGGCCCCAAGGTCCAGCCAGAACTTCATCACCGCGTCTTTGTCGCGGTAAAAAAAATCGCGCACCGCAGGGCTGTTCTTGTCGAGCTCGGGCAGGTCGGTCACGCCGACCCATCCGCGGTACTGGCGGTCGGGGTCTTTTTCCCCGGGCCTGAAGCTGAACCAGCTGGCATAGGGCGAAGCGGGGTCGATGCGGCCCCGGTTGAAGGCGCCGCGGCTGGCGTGGTTGCCGTAGCGGTTGAAGTAAACGCTGTCGCTGCCGGTGTGGTTCAGGCTGGTGTCGGGGATGACGCGCATGCCGCGTCGGGCGGCTTCCCGCGTCAGGCGTTCGAAGTCTGCGTTGGTGCCGAAAGCCGGGTCGATGCGCTTGTAGTCGGCGGTGTCGTACTTGTGGTTGCTGGCGGCCTGAAACACCGGGGTCAGGTAGAGGGTGTTCGCGCCCAGGTCGCGGATGTAGTCCAGCTTGTCGATCAGGCCGGCCAGGTCGCCGCCGAAGAAGTCGTTGTTGAAGTGGGCGTCGCTGCCGTCGCCGCTGCCGGGCTTGTAGGGGCGGTCGAGCCAGTTCTTGTGCAGCTCGACGCCCAGGTTGCGATAGCGCGTGACACCGGGCTTCGGGTCGTTGGCCTGGTCGCCGTTGCGGAAGCGTTCGGGGAAGACGTAGTAGTAGACGATGTCGGGCGCCCAGTCGGGCACCTCGAAGTCGGGCGAGTACACGGTCTGGCGGAAGCGGCGGATGCTCCTGCGGCTGGCCGGCATCTCGGCCACGGCGGCGCTGCCGCCGCTGCCTTTTTCGCGGGTCCAGAACACGGCGTCGGCGTTGTTCTGCAGCACGAAGCTCTGGCCGCCGATTTGAGCTTCGAACCAGTAGCCGTAGACAGCGACGTCGCCGAATCGATGGCTGGCGGTGAAGACCTGGCGCCCGCCCTGGGACGCTGGCTGCATGGGCAGCCGCGCCACTTCGGTGTAGTCCAGCACTTCCTGGTTGCCTTCGAGCCGGCGCTTTTCGACCACCAGCGAAAGCTGCTCCACGCCGGGCGCAGCCAGCACGGTGAAGCTGATCTCGCTGCCCGCCTGCACTGCACCGAAGGGCTGCTTGTGCGCCGCCGCGCGCGAGTCGAACTGCAGGCTCAGCGCCACCGGGTCCTGCACGCTGCGCGCGCTGGGGTCGGCGAAGGTCTTCGGGCCCAGCGTCAGCACGGGGCGCCCGCGCGCGTCCTGCACCCCTTGCGGGAAGGCCAGGCGCAGCGTGTGTTCGCCCTGGAAGTCGAAGGCGAAGTTGGCCTGGTGGTCCAGGCTGGCGCCGAAGGTGCTGGCTTCTTTCCAGCCGGCGTCTGCCACCTTGAATTCATGCCGGCCCTGGGCGCGGATGTTCAGGTAGTAGGCGTCGCAGCTGTACTGGAAGGCGTAGTCGTCCTGCGCCGCCCAGTTGTTGGGCGTGCCGCGCAGGAAGAGCACGGTGTCGCCCAGCGGGGCCGGCGCGGGGCAGGTGTCGATGCTGAGTTCGGGCGTCTGGTCTTTCGTCATGCGCAGGCTCATGCGATAGGTGCCGTCGAAGCGGCGTGGGATCTCGAGGCCGCGCGGGAGCAGGCGCATCCTGCTGTCAGCAGCCGTGCCCTGGCCGAAGTCGGCGTCGGCGCTCCAGCTTTCGTCGGCCAGCTTGAAGCGGTGTTCGCCCGTCAGACGCGTCACCAGTTCCCACCGGTTGCAGGCCCAGGTGAACTTCTGCGTTTCGACGGCGTTCCAGCTGTTGAAGGTGCCCCTCAGGTAGAGCGTTCGGCCACCCAGCGGGTCGGGCGTGCAAACGGACTCTGCGGCCACGGGCAGCGCTGCGGCCAGCCAGGCCGCGGCCAGCATCGGCAGCTTCATCCCTTCACGCCGCCGGCCGTCAGGCCCGACACGATCCATCGCTGGGCCAGCAGGAACACCAGGGTGATGGGCAGGCCGCTCAACACGGCGGCCGCCGCGAAGTCGCCCCACAGGTACTTCTGTTCGTACAGATAGAACTTGCTGCCCACGGCCAGCGTCAGGTTGGGCTCTTCGCGCAGCAGGATCGACGCACCGGGTATTCGATGATCGTGCCGATGAAGGCCAGCACGAACACCACCATCAGGATCGGCACGGCCATCGGCAGCAGCACATGGCGGAAGGCCTGCCAGTGCGTGGCCCCGTCGACCTTGGCGTTCTCCTCGATCTCGACCGGGATGCTCTCGAAGTAGCCCTTGATCGTCCAGATGTGCATGGCCACGCCGCCCAGGTAGGCCACGATGAGCCCTGCATGGGTCTCGATGCCCAGCCAGGGGATCTTCTGCCCCAGGCCTTCGAAGATGGCGTAGATGGCCACCAGGGCCACGGCCACCGGGAACATCTGCAACAGCAGCATGCTGTTGAGGATGAGCGTCTTGCGCGCGAACCGCATGCGCGCAAAGGCATAGGCCGCGGTGGTGCTGATGGCAACGATGAGACAGGCCGAGATCGTGGCGATCTTGATGCTGTTCCACAGCCACAGCAGCACCGGGAACGGTGGCTGCACCACGCTGCCGTCGGGCTGCCTCACCGGGATGCCCAGGGCCAGCTGCCAGTGTTCGAAGCTGATGGTGGTGGGGATGAGGCTGCCGGTGCCGAAGTTGCCGGGGCGCAGGCTGATGCTGACCACCGCCAGCAACGGAAACAGCGTGACGGCCAGCAGCGCCCAGAGCGCCGCATGCGCGGCAACGACGCGCCAGCGTTGACTCTTGCCGGTGACGATGGCCATGGCTTCAGGGCTGCTGCCGGACGGGGCGGGCGGTGGTGTTCAGGGCGCAGATGAAGCGTTCGGGCTCGTCCATCCCCAGCAGCACTTCGTGAATCTCGCGCTCACCCCAGGGCAGGCGTACGCGCGTGCCGGGCTGCAAGCGCAGGCGCACGTTCGCGCGGCCCATGCCCTGCAGCACCAGGCGGCCCGGGGCGCGGGTGCTTGGCCCTCGTGGTTCGCGCCCGGCCACCGGCTCGGCGCCTTGCACCGAAGCACGCGGCAACGTCGCGTCGATGAGCAGGCCATAGCGCAGGTGCAGGGCATCGGCATCCAGGCTCACCGGCCGCCAGCGCGTGGCGCGGTATTCGGCCCACAGGTAGAGCCAGCCGTAGGCGCTGATCGCCGTCACCACCCAGGCCACGGTGGCGCCGAAGCTCAGGTGCAGCAGCACATGCACGATGGGCAGTTCGACCCCCATGAGGATGACGAAGCCCAGTTGGTTGCTCGCATTGCCATGCTGCCGGTGCACGCTGAAATGCTGCTCGCCCACGAAGGGGGCAGCCACGGGCCTGCGCACCAGCGCATAGACCCACAGGCGGGATTCCAGCTGCATCAGGCGGCCGGCGAGGCCGTCACCCAACGCCTGTCGCACGCCCTGCGCCGCCACCGCCTCGGCATTGCCACCCTGGCGCGAACGCCACACCTGGCGCAGCAGGCCGCTCAGCAGCCACAGCTCGGCCAGCAGCACCCCGCCCAGCAGCAGCCAGCGCACATCGCCCAGCAGGGCCCACAGCGCATCGCCTTCAGGCACAAGCCAGTGGCCGATCAGGAAGCCCGCACCGGCCAGGGCCAGCGCGCCCGGCCACCGGCGGCGCCAGTCGCGCGGCTTCAGCAGCAGCCAGCCCAGGGGCAGCACCAGCAGCAGGTCGATGGCCATGGCCCAGCTGGGCATGGGCCCGCCAGGGACAGGCCAGGGGCCTTTCATCGCCACCGCGTAGGCGGCGCAGATCAAGGCTACGACCGTGGCGAAGGCCAGGGTGCGTGCGTCGGGTCTTCGGACGGATGCCATGTTCTTGAACTCCATGCGGTGAAGACGGTCAGCGCTTGTGGTCGCCGCCTTGCGTCAGCTTCAGCTGCAGCAGCGCCATCGCCGCCACCATGAAGAAAATCAGCGTGCTGATGGCCGCGGCCAGGCCGAAGTTCTGGCCGCTGTCGGTGAAGGCGATGCGGTAGGTGTAGCTGACCAGGATGTCGGTGGTGCCGGCCGGCAGCTTGGTGTTCAGGAAGTCGGGCCGGCCGTCGGTGAGCAGGCTGATCAGCACGAAGTTGTTGAAGTTGAAGGCGAAGGCGCTGATGAGCAGGGGCGTCAGCGGCTTGGCGATCAGGGGCACGGTGATCTTGAAGAAGTTGACCAGCGGCGTGGCGCCGGCGATCGCGCTGGCTTCGTACAGGTCGCTGGGGATGGCCTTGATGAGCCCCGTGCACAGGATCATGATGTACGGATAGCCCAGCCAGGTGTTGACGATGAGGATCATCGTCTTGGCGAGCAGCGGGTCGGCGAACCAGGCCGGGCGGATGCCGAACAGGGTGTCCAGGATGAGATTGATCTCGCCGAAGTTCTGGTTGAACAGGCCCTTCCACACCAGGATGCTGATGAAGCCCGGCACCGCATAGGGCAGGAACAGCAGCGTGCGATAGACCGCACGACCCTTCAGCGCCGGCCATTCCAGCAGCACCGCCAGCGTCATGCCGATGGCGGTGGAGAACAGCACCGTCAACCCAGCGAACAGCACGGTCCAGACGAAGATGCTGACGAACGGGCCGCGGAAGTCGGCGTCCAGCAGCATGCGGCTGTAGTTCGCGAAGCCGATGCCCACGGTGAAGCCGGGCTGCACACGTTCGCCGCTGGCGCTTTCGAAGAAGCCGGTGGCGGGGTTGGGCGTGTAGACCGTGCCGCTGGCAAGCTGCTTCACCGCGCCCTCGGGCTGTGGCAGCCACAGGGCGTCGACGCGGCCGAATTCGCGCAGGCCGGCGTAGCGCAGCAGTTCGCCGCCGGGCAGCTGCAGCTGCAGCGGCATCAGGCCCGCCCGCAAGGCGATGACCTCGCGCAGGTTCAGTGCTTCGCCCAGGGTCGTGCTGCCCTGCGGTGCCAGCGCCACGGGTGGCTGCATGTCGCCGTCCAGGGGCAGGGCCGGACTCAGCAGCGGCTCGTCGGAACGGCCTTCGGCAGGGGCCAGGCGCAGGCGGTAGGCACTGCCCTCGCGGTGCACCATGTAGGGCCGCGCCGTGGCTTCATCGACCACGCTCTGGTCGAGCAGGTAGGCGCGCGCACGTTGCTCGGTCAGCAGGTTGTTGGACGAGTAGTTCGTGAAGCCGATCTGCACCGTGTACAGCAGCGGGAAGGCCACGAACAGCAGCATGCCGGCCACGCCTGGGAACAGGTACTTCCAGGCCACCGAACGGGCCGTGGCGTAGACCGCGATGGCCGAAGCGCCGAAGATGAGCGCGCCCACCGCCACCATCGGCTGGCCGGCGGTGTAGAGGCCGAACACGAACCACAGCAGCGCCAGGCCTGCGAGCGCGCCGATGGCGGCCTGCAGCCAGGGCGTGGCCCTGGATCTGTACACCGGCAACGGCGAAGCCGCGGGCATGGGCGTCGACCTCATCGCGACAACATGCGCGCAGCGGCGCCGTCCAGCGCCTGTTTCGGCGGCTGCCTTCCGTTGGTGATGGCCTCCAGCGCGGCGTCCACCGCCGGAAAGAATCGGCCCATTTCGGGAATGTTCGGGATGGGCTCACCGGCCCGCGCGTTGGCCATGGTGGCGACGATGCGCGGGTCGCTGCTCAACGCCAGGTAGTAGGCCTTGTTGGCGGGCGTGCCCAGCGGCACGTCGGCGCCGATGGTCTTCAGGCTCTCGACCTTGAGGAGGTGGTTCTCGATGAACTCGCGGGCGATGTCCTTGATCTTGCTGGGCGCGGTGATCATGCAGCCGAGCACGCCGACGAAGGGCTTGCCCGGCTTGCCGTCGAAGCCGGGAATGGGGGCCACGCCGAAGTCGATGCCGACCTTGCGCACGTTGTCCCAGGCCCAGGGGCCGCTGATCATCATCGCCACGGCGCCGCGTGCGAACGAGGCTTCCATCTCCGAGTAGCGCACGCCGCGGGGCATGCGGCCTTCCTGGATCAGACGGTCCAGCACCAGGGCACCGCGCAAGGCCCCGGCGTTGTTCACGCCGGTGGTGCCGGGCACCAGGTCGCCCTGGGCATCGCGGCCGAAGGACTGCGCACCCGCGCCCGCCAGCAGCGCCCAGCTGAAGAAGGCCTGGTTGTACGGCCAGAGGATGGCGCGCTTGCCTTGCTTCTGCAGTTCGTCGTCGAGCTTGAAGACTTCGTCCCAGCTGCCGGGCGGCCGGGTCACCAGGGCCTTGTTGTAGATCAGGCCCACGGCCTCGATGGCCAGCGGGTAGCCCCAGACCTGGCCGCGGTAGGTGAAGGCCCGCCAGGCCGATTCGTCGATCTCGTCGCGCACACGCTGGCCTGGGCGCACCGGCACCACCAGCCCGGACTTGGCCCATTCGCCCACACGATCGTGCGGCCAGCACATGATGTCCGGGCCCTTGCCTGCCGCCGCGGCGGCCTGGAACTTGTCGGGCGCGCCTTCGGGGTGTTGCACCACGACGGGCACGCCCGACACCTCGGTGAAGCGGTCGCCCACCGTCTGCAGGCCGTTGTAGCCCTTGTCGCCGTTGATCCACACCAGCAGGCGCAGCGGCTGTGCCGACGCGGCGGGCGCCAGGAGGGCGAGGCCCAAACACAAGGCCCAGGCCCGGGCCCCAGCCCGCGCGAAGCGCTGGTCAGGCCGCATGGGCATGTACCGCCTGCAGGCGGGGGAAGGCCCGGCCTTCGGCGTCGAACAGGTAGGTCTTCGCGGCCGGCACCTGCAGCGCCAGCGTGCGACCTGCGGCCAGCGGCTGGTCGCCGGGCACGGCGCAGGTCAGCACCTCGTCCAGGGCGGGGTGGCTGCAGTAGGCGTAGGTCATGCTGCCGAGCGATTCGACGAAGGTCAGCCGGGTGGCCAGCAGGTTGTCCGGCGCACTGCCCGCCTGCTGTGCCATTGCTGCGTGCAGATGTTCTGGCCGAAGGCCCAGGGTCACGGCGTCGCCGGCCCGGGCGCGGCTGGCGTCCACCGCGCAGCGCAGGGTTTCGCCGCTGCCGGCGAGCTTCACCTGCGCTTCTTCGGGCCCGGCCTGGACGAGCTCGGCGCGCAGGAAATTCATCGCCGGGCTGCCGATGAAGCCGGCCACGAACAGGTTGGCCGGGTGTTCGTACAGTTCCATCGGCGCGCCCACCTGTTCGATGCGACCGGCCTGCAGCACGACGATGCGGTCGGCCAGCGTCATGGCCTCGACCTGGTCGTGGGTGACGTAGACCATGGTCGTCTTGAACTCGTCGTGCAGCTTGGCAAACTCGTAGCGCATCTTCACGCGCAGCGCGGTGTCCAGGTTCGACAGCGGTTCGTCGAACAGGAAGACCTCGGGCTTGCGTACGATGGCCCGGCCGATGGCCACGCGCTGGCGCTGCCCGCCCGACAGGTCCTTGGGCAGGCGTTGCAGCAGGTGGTCGATGTGCAGGATCTTCGCCGCGCTGTTCACGGCCTGTTCGATCTCGGCGCGCGGCAGCTTGGCCAGCTTGAGGCCGAAGGCCATGTTGTCGAACAGGTTCATGTGCGGGTAGAGCGCATAACTCTGGAACACCATGGCGATGCCACGTTCGGCCGGCGGCACGTCGTTGACGACACGCCCGCCGATGGAAAGCTGCCCTTCGGTGATGTCCTCGAGCCCGGCGATGGTGCGCAGCAGGGTGCTCTTGCCGCAGCCCGAAGGGCCGACGAAGACCATGAACTCGCCGTCGCGGATGTCGAGGTCGATGCCGCGCAGGATCCTGGTTTCGCCGTAGGCCTTGCCGACCCCGGACAACTTCACGTCGGCCACGTCCATGTCTCCTGCTTTGTAGAGAATATACAGTCGCTGAACGGGTGAAACAACTGTGGAAACCGGCGGTGATGGCGGGGCATGTTCAGCAAAATCAGCCACTTAGCAACGCCAGCGAACTTTCCTTTGTAGGATTACTACACCTCCAGGCTGCCCGACGATGAATCTGAACGAACGCCGCGCCGGGGTCGTGCTGCACTTCACCGCCCTGCCCGGCCCGCATGGCAGCGGCGACCTGGGCGAGCCCGCGCACCGCTTCCTGCACTGGCTGGCCAGCGCCGGGCAGCGGCTCTGGCAGGTGTTGCCGGTGGGCCCGGCCGGCCCGGGCAATTCACCGTACCAGAGCCCGTCGGCCTTTGCCGGCCACCCGCTGCTCGTGGCCTTGCCGCCGCTGGTGCAGGCCGGCTGGCTGGACGCGGCTGCGCTGGCCGATCCGCCCACCTTCGACACCACCCGCGTCGACTTTGCGGCCAGCGGCCCCTGGCGCATGGCCCGGCTGCACGCGGCGGCGGCAGGCTTCGCCGCAAGCGCGACGCCCTCGCAGCGTCAGGCCTTCGCAGCCTGGTGCAGCGGCCACGCCGACTGGTTGCCCGACTGGACGTTGTATGCGGCGCTCAAGGAAGCCCACCACGGCCTGCCCTGGTGGGACTGGCAGACCGAGCAGGGCGCGCTGGCGCGCCGCGACCCCGAGGCCCTGGCCGCGGCCCGCGACAGGCATGCCCAGGCCATCGAGGCGCATGCCTTCATCCAGTGGTGCTTCGACACCCAGCTCGCCGCCCTGCGCGAAACCGCGCGCACCGCCGGCGTGGCGCTCATGGGCGACCTGCCCATCTTCGTGGCCCACGACAGCGCCGACGTCTGGGCCCGGCCCGGGCTGTTCCTGCTGGACGACGACCACCAGCCCACGGCCGTGGCCGGCGTGCCGCCCGACGGCTACAGCCCCGAAGGCCAGCGCTGGGGCAACCCGCTGTACCGCTGGGACCGCATGGCGGCCGATGGCTACGCCTGGTGGCTGGCGCGCATCCGGCGTGCGCTCACGCAGGCTGATGTGTTCCGCATCGACCACTTCCGCGGGTTCGCCGGGCATTGGGAAATCCCGGCCAGCTGCCCCACCGCCGTGGGCGGCCGATGGGTGCCCGGGCCCGGCGCCGCGCAGTTCGACGCGGTCCAGGCCGCGCTCGGGCACCTGCCCATCGTCGCCGAGGACCTGGGCCTGATCACCCCTGACGTGGTGGCGCTGCGCGAGCGCTACGGCTTCCCGGGCATGCGCATCGTCTACGAAGGCCTGATGCAGGGTGCAGACCACGCCTTCCTGCCGCACCGCCATGTGCCCGAGGGGCTGGTCTACACCAGCACCCACGACAGCGACACGGTCGCCGGCTGGTGGGCCGCCGCGCCGCTTGAGCAGCGCGACTTCGCCGCGGCCTACCTGGGCATCGACGCGGCCGCCCACCCGGCACAGGCGGCGCAGGCCGTGCTGCGTGCCACCTGCACGTCGGTGGCCCATCTGGCCCTGGCACCGCTGCAGGACCTGCTGGGCCTGGGCAGCGAACACCGGATGAACCGGCCCGGCACGTCGGAAGGCAACTGGGGCTGGCGCTTCGACTGGCCGATGCTGGAGGAAGACGCTGCGCCTGGGCTGGCCGCTGCGCTGGCACGTCTGGTGCAGGTGTCGGCGCGCGCAGGCTAGGCCCGCAGCGCGCCGGCCAGCACCGGGTCGCGCCCGGCGGCGATGTCGGCCACCGTGGCCGCCAGGGGCACATCGGGGTCGATGCCGGCGTCGGGCACCTCGCCGCGCGCGACCTGCTGGACCAGCGGCAGATCGACCTCGAGCCCGGTCTCGGGCAGGCGCAGGAAGAAGATGCCTCCGCCCGTGATGCCGCGCTGGTTGCCACCCGTCGTGGCGCCGGAGAGGCGGCCCAGCCGGTGCTGCCGCACCAGGCTCGCGAAGCGGAAGGTGGCCGAGCTGTTGGCGTTGTTCACCAGCACCCGCAGCGCACCGGCGAAGCGCGGGCCGCGTGGTTCGATGCTGCGGGGCGTTGCGCCGTCGACCAGCCGGTACCAGCCCTCGCGCCCGGGCAGCGGCTGGGCGCGCTCACCCCAGTCGAAGAAGCGCGGGTCCCAGGTGTCGAGGGCGGGGCGCAGCGCCTCAGGCACGCGGCGGTAGCGCAGCAGGCGGTCGTGGTCCTCGTCGCGCAGCGGCTGGGCCAGGCAGCGGGACAGGATGAGGTCGCCGCAGTCCAGGCCGCCTTCGTTGTCGCGCAGGTCCAGCACCAGCGTCGCGCTGCGACGTTCGACGACCTCGTCCAGCGCCGCGTTCAGCCAGCGCTGCCAGTCCCAGCGCGTGTTGTAGAGCGCCCAGCTGTCCATCGTCAGCACGGCGGCGCCGCCAGGCTCGAAGCGCAGCTGCCAGGGTGGCGTGGCGTCGCTGGCGGGCGGCCGGGGCGGCAGGGTGCTGCGACGCTCTTCCAGGCCGATGGCGGCCAGCTCAACCCGGCTCGACTGGCCTTCGGGGCTGCGCAGGTCCAGCACGAAACGGCTTCTGGCACCGAAGGCCTGGGCGAAGAAGATGTCGAAGCTTTCCCAGGCGTCGCGGCCGCGCACCGACAGCAGCGCCAGCTTCTTCGCGTCGTTGTGGCCATCGGTGCGCACCAGCGGCAGCAGCCGCGCCAGCACCTCGGCCGCAGGTGTGCCGTCGATGGCCAGCACCTCGGTGCCGCGCGGCAGGGCACCGCCCGTGGCCGCCATGCGCGGGCCCAGCCAGGTGAAGGTGAAAGGCAGCTTGTCGCGCCCGCTGAACAAGGCCTGCTGCACGCCGGGGCGCTGGTTGTAGAAGTTGGCGTAGGTGTGGCCACAGCGCAGCGCTGCCGTGAAGCGCGAGAGCTCGCGGAAGGCGGTGGCCAGCGGCAGTTCGCGGCTGAAGGTCTGCTGCAGCGCCTGCAGCCTGTCGCGGTACTGCGCCTCGCTCTGGTAACGCAGCAGGCCCGGATGCAGGGTCTCGTAGCAGCGGGCCAGCAGCGCCAGGTCGGCCTGCAGTTCGCGCGGCGTCAGCATGGCCTTGGCTGGCGGCGGGCCCGGCGGCGAGACCTCGGCGGCCTGCGCCGCCACGCCACCGGACCAGGCCCAGGCGGGCAGCGACGCGGCACCCTGAAGGACCGCGCGACGGGTCGGTGCCGGTGACGAGGAATGGGCCAAGCGGGCCGTGCGAAGGGAAGAACCTGGGGTGTGGGTCATGGCGCCCGATGATGCCGGTCAGCCGCACAGGCAGGCGGCTCGATGCGATAGACCACCAGACTCCGGCCGCGCAACGACAGGGTCGCGGCGCCAGAAGCGTTCGTCACCGCCCATCGGGTCCATCAACCGCAGGGCCTGCGGTGCAGTTCGGCTCCAGCGGCTTTGGATAGCATCGCGCGATGACCCGTCGACACGCCGCCGGAGCGCTCGCGGCCCTGGCACTCGCCCTGCACTTCAGCAGTTCGGCCCAGATCCCGACTCCCCCCACCCTGGCCGACTGCGCCGCCGGTCATGCCCAGGTGCTGGCAGCCGCCCCTGAAACCAGCCGCAGCATGGACGCGAGCGCACTGTGGCTCGACGCGACGCGGCTGCGCTGGCCCGGCGCCGACGCCAGAGCCCGCACACGACTGCTGCATTCAGGCAGCGGCCAGGTGCAGGCCCTGGCCGGGCAGGCAGCCACGGGCTGGGACACCGCCATCGAGCTGCAAGCCTTCAGCCTGGGGCTGCCGGCGGCCACGTTGCAGCGCGCGGCCTGGTTCGGCCCCGGCCCGCAGTGGGCCGTGCCGGCCGCCGACCAGCACCGCCTGCGCACCCTGCACCGGGGCCAGCTGGTGCTGGTGCAGGAAGACCCCCAGGGCCGGGTGCTGCGCGCCAAGGCCGCGCAGCACGCGCTGGCGCTGGACGCGCTCTATTCCGCGGCCGTTGAAGCACCCGACCTGGGCATCGACGTCGCGCCGCCTTCGCGCACGGCCAGCACCACCTTCAGGCTGTGGGCGCCCACCGCGCAGAACGTCGCGCTCTGCCTGCACACCGACGGCGCGGCGGCCACCCCCGCCCGGGCCCTGCGCCCGCTGCTGCGCGACGCCGCCACCGGTGTGTGGCAGGCGCGCGAGAACGCCGACCTGAGCGCCCACACCGCCACCTATCTCGTCGACGTCTTCGTGCGCGGCACGGGCCTAGTGCGCCAGCGCGTCACCGACCCCTACGCCCTGAGCCTGAACGCCGATTCCCAGCGCGCCTGGATAGGCCGGCTCGACGCCCCCGCCACCCAGCCACCGGGCTGGCGCCAGACACCGCGCCCGAAACCGCTGCGCGCGGCCGTGGACATGGCCATCTACGAACTGCACGTGCGCGACTTCTCGGTGGGCGACGCCAGCGTGCGCCAGGCCTGGCGCGGCAAGTACCTGGCCTTCACCGAAGCGGCCAGCGACGGCATGCGCCATCTGCGCACACTGCAGCAGGCCGGCATCACCGACGTGCACCTGCTGCCCGTGTTCGACCTGGCCACCGTGCCCGAGACCGGGTGCGAATCGCCCGACCTGGCCACCCTGAACGCCGCCGTGCTGGCCGAAGGCGGCGCCACCGAAGCACCGCAGGCCTGGGTGGCCCAGCACGCCGCGCGCGACTGCTACAACTGGGGCTACGACCCCTGGCACTTCACCGCCCCCGAGGGCAGCTTCGCCACCCGGGCCGACGACGGCGCGGTGCGCATCCGCGAACTGCGCGCCATGGTGCAGGCCCTGCACCGCGCCGGCCTGCGCGTGGGCATGGACGTGGTCTACAACCACACCACGGCTTCGGGCCAGCAGCCGCAGTCGGTGCTGGACCGCATCGTGCCGGGCTACTACCAGCGCCTGAACCGGCAGGGCGTGGTCGAACGCAGCACCTGCTGCGACAACACCGCCACCGAACACCGCATGATGGCCCGGCTGATGATCGACAGCGCCGTGGTCTGGGCGCGCGATCACCGCATCGACAGCTTCCGCTTCGACCTGATGGGCCATCAGCCGCGCGAGGCGATGGAACGCCTGCAGCGCGCCGTGAACCGCGCCGCCGGCCGGCCGGTGCAGCTGATCGGCGAAGGCTGGAACTTCGGCGAGGTGGCCAACGGCCAGCGCTTCGTGCAGGCCAGCCAGCTCAGCCTGAACGGCAGCGGCATCGCCACCTTCAGCGACCGCGCGCGCGACGCCGTGCGCGGCGGGGGCGCCGGCGACAGCGGCGCGGCGCTGCTGCAGCGCCAGGGCTGGGCCAGCGGCCTGCACTTCGCACCCACGCCCGAGGCCCAGGCCGCGGGCCTGGCCAGCCGCGAAGCCCTGCTGCGCGCTGCCGACCTGGTGCGCGTAGGCCTGGCCGGCACGCTGCGCGACTTCGCCCTGCAGGCCGCCGACGGCCGCACGCTGCGGCTGGCACAGATCGACTACGCCGGCCAGCCCGCCGGCTATGCCAGCCAGCCCGGCGAGGTGGTCAACTACGTCGAGAACCACGACAACCAGACCCTGTTCGACAACCACGTCTTCAAGCTGCCGCTGCAGACCCCGCCCGAGGACCGCGCCCGCGTGCAGGTGCTGGCACTGGCCACCACCGCCTTCAGCCAGGGCATCGCCTATTTCCACGCCGGCGTGGAGACGCTGCGCAGCAAGAACCTCGACCGCAACAGCTACGACAGCGGCGACTGGTTCAACCGCCTGGGCTGGACATTGCAGGACAACTTCTTCGGCACCGGCCTGCCGCCACAGCCCGACAACGGCGCCATGTGGCCACTGATGGCGCCGCGGCTGGCCGACCCGGCGCTCAGGCCCGGACCGGAACACATCCGCTTCACCCGCGACGCCTTCCTCGACCTGATGAAACTGCGCAGCAGCAGCAGCCTGTTCCGGCTGGACAGCAGCACGCAGGTGCAGCGCCGTCTGCGATTCGCCGACATCGGCCCGCGCCAGCAGGGCAGCGCGGTGGCCGCGCACCTGGACGGCCGCGGCCTGCCCGGCGCGGGCTGGCGCGACCTCGTCTACGCCATCAACGCCGGCACCGACGCGGTCGACGTGGCCCTGCCTGCACTGCGCGGACGCGCGCTGCAGCTGCACCCGGTGCATCAGGCACCGACCGCCGCCGACCCGCGGCCGCGCAGCGAATCACGCTGGGACGCCGCGGCCGCCACGCTGCGCGTGCCGCCGCGCACGGCCCTGGTCTACGTGGCCGACTGAAGGCCGGGGCCGCCCACCCTGGGCAGCGTCACGCTGAAGCACGAGCCCTGCCCGGGCTGGCTGTGCACGGCCACCCGGCCCTGCATCAGCCCGACGAGGGCCTGCGTGACGCTCAGGCCGATGCCCGCGCCTTCGACCGTGCCGCCAGCCTGCGGCCCGCGCTGGAACGGTTCGAAGACCAGGGGCAGGTCGGCCTCGGCAATGCCCACTCCGGTGTCGGTCACCGACAGCACGACCTCGCCCGGAGCACCGGGGCTCACCTGCAGCGTCACGCTGCCGCCGGCGCGGTTGTACTTCACGGCGTTGGACAGCAGGTTCAGCAGCACCTGGCGCAGGCGCGTGCGGTCGGCCTGCACCACCAGGGTCTCGCCGCCGGCCAGCATCTGCAGGCTGACCTGCGCCGCCAGCGCTGCAGAGCGCATCATCTCCAGCGCCTGCGCCGCCAGCTCGTGGGCTGCGACCGGCTCCAGCGCCAGGGCCATGGCGCCGGTCTCGATGCGCGTCAGGTCGAGCAGGTCGCCGATCATGCTGAGCAGGTGTTCGCCGGCGTCGCGGATGATCTTCAGGCGCCGCTGCTGGCCTTCGCTGGGCGGGTCGGCATGGTCGATCTCCATCAGCTGCGTGAAGCCGAGCACGGCGTTCAGCGGCGTTCGCAGTTCATGGCTCATGCGCGACAGGAATTCTGTCTTGGCCCGGTTCGCGGCGCTGGCCAGGGCGGTGTCGCGGCGCGCCTGCTCGAGCTGCACCCGTTCTGTCTTGTCTTCGATGTAGCCGTACCAGCGCGTCAGGTCATCGGACACACGTTCAGGCGTGGCGTGGGCCGACATATGTCGCCACTCGCCGTCGGGGCGGCGCACGCGGAAGTCGCTGGACCAATCGCACAGGGTGCGCGCAGAAAGCACGAAGGCTTCATGCATGCGCAGCCTGTCGTCCTCGTGCGTCATCGCCCAGATCAGGCCCATGTCGTGCTGCGCATCGGCCGCGGGCAGGCCGAACAGTGCCGGCCCGCGTTCGCTGGCGTAGCGCAGGAAACCGCCCTGGCCGCGTCGCAGCTCGAACATGTACAGCATGCCCGGCACCTGGCGCGCGATCTGTTCCAGCCGCTGCACGGCTTCCGAGGCCTTGCGCTCGGCGGCGCGGCGCTCGGTGATGTCGACTTGGGTGCCCACGGCGCGGCGCGGGCGGCCGTCGGGGTGGCGATCGACGACGCGCCCGCGTTCCAGCATCCAGCGCCATTCGCCGTTGCGGTGGCGGGCGCGGTAGCTGTGCTCGTAGATGTCGGTCTCGCCCGCGGCGTGGCGCTGGAAGGCCAGATCGTTGGCCGCCCGGTCGTCGGGGTGGATCAGGCGGTTCCAGTCTTCCTGGGTGTGGCCGACCTCGCCGACCGAGTAGCCGAGCAGGCGCAGGCCTTCGTCGATGTCGCCCAGCCAGTCGTTGTCCAGGTCCCATTCCCAGGGAAAGGTGTCGGTGCCGGCGAGCGCGGCGCGCAACAGGGTGGCCTGGATCTCGGGCTGCGCCGTAGGGAGTGCCTGGCCGTCTTCGCGCTGCAGCAGCACGGCCAGCGTGGGCAGCAAGGCCGCCAGCGCCTCGGCCGGCTGTGCCACGGGCAGCCACAGCCAGGCCCGCTGCAGGCCCAGTTCCGACACCGCCAGGCGGTGTCCTTGCGCCACGCCTTCGGTCCAGCGTGTCTGGCCATCGGCGGACAGTGCCGCCAGGCCGCAGGCAGCACCCTGGTGGACCGACAGAGCGGACAAGGCCAGCCGCAGCGCCTGGCGCGCATCGCCTCGACGCAGGAAATGAAGCAGCGCGTCGCGGGCGATCTCGGCCAGGGCAGCGGCTGGCCGCGGGAGCGGGTTCACGCCCGCCCCGTCGACCAACGGGCTTGCGGCGTCTGGCGCACCGTCAGTGGCCGGCACCCGGCTTTTCGCCCGCCTTCAGCCGGTACAGCGTGCCGCAATACGGGCACCGGCCCTCGCCGGTGCTGGCGACGTCGATGAAGACCCTGGGGTGGTTGCTCCACAGCGGCATGCGCGGGTTCGGGCAGTGCACGACGCCGGGCCCGAGCAGGTCGCCGGCCACCAGCTCGACCACGGCCCGGGGGCCGGTGTTGGTTTCGCTTGTCATGGCTCAGACGGCGGTCAGCCACTCGGCGTACTTCGGGTTGCGGCCGTTCACGATGTCGAAGAAGGCGCTCTGGATCTTCTCGGTGATGGGGCCGCGGGTGCCGGCGCCGAGCTCGATGCGGTCGAGCTCGCGGATCGGCGTGACTTCGGCCGCGGTGCCGGTGAAGAAGGCCTCGTCGCAGATGTAGACCTCGTCGCGGGTGATGCGCTTTTCCTTCAGCGTCAGGCCCAGGTCGTTGCAGATGTTGAAGATGGTGTCGCGGGTGATGCCGTTCAGTGCACCGGCGCTCAGGTCGGGGGTGTAGACCACGCCCTTCTTGATGATGAACAGGTTCTCGCCGGCGCCTTCGCTCACGAAGCCGCTCGGGTCGAGCAGCAGGGCTTCGTCGTAGCCTTCGTCGGTGGCTTCCATGTTGGCCAGGATGCTGTTGGTGTAGTTGCTCACCGCCTTGGCCTGCGTCATGGTGATGTTGACGTGGTGGCGGGTGAAGCTTCTGGTATTCACGCGGATGCCGCGCCGCAGGCCTTCTTCGCCCAGGTAGGCGCCCCAGGGCCTGGCCGCGACCATTTTGTGGA
>JANOBX010000075.1:0-3837 GCA_031411875.1 Burkholderiales bacterium
TCGAACTGCACAGGCACCCCGAACGCGATGGCGCTCATGATGGTGGCCTTGTGCGCCGCGTCGACGCCCTCGATGTCGAAGGTGGGGTCGGCTTCGGCGTAGCCCAGGGCCTGCGCCTGCTTCAGCACCACGCCGAAGTCCAGGCCCTTGCTGCGCATTTCGCTCAGGATGAAGTTGGTGGTGCCGTTGATGATGCCGGCGACCCAGTCGATGCGGTTGGCCGTCAGGCCTTCGCGCAGCGCCTTGATGATGGGAATGCCGCCAGCCACCGCGGCTTCGAAGGCCACGATCACGCCCTTCGCGCGGGCGGCGGCGAAGATCTCGGTTCCGTGAACCGCCAACAAGGCCTTGTTGGCCGTGACCACGTGCTTGCCCGCGGCGATGGCTTCCAGCACCAGCGCCTTGGCGATGCCGTAGCCGCCGATGAGCTCGACGACGATGGCGATGTCGGGGTTGGCGATGACCGCGCGCGCATCGTTCACCACCTGCACACCCGGGCCCACGACGGCGCGGGCGCGTTCGGTGTCCAGGTCGGCCACCATGGTGATGGCAATGCCGCGGCCGGCGCGGCGCTGGATCTCTTCCTGATTGCGAAGCAGCACGTTGTAGGTGCCGCTGCCCACCGTACCGATGCCGAGCAGGCCAACTTGGATGGGCTTCATGCGGAGTGCCGTTTGCGGAAGTTCGAGAGGAAACGTTCGATGCGGCCGATGGCCTCGCGGAGGTCGTCGACGTTGGGCAGGAAGACGACGCGGAAATGGTCGTTCGCGACCCAGTTGAAGCCCGTGCCCTGCACGATCAGCACCTTCTGTTCGGCCAGCAATTCGTAGGCGAACTGCTGGTCGTTGCTGATGGGGTAGACCTTCGGGTCCAGGCGCGGGAACATGTAGAGCGCGGCCTTGGGCTTGACGACGCTGACACCGGGGATCTGGGTCAGCAGTTCATAGGCCAGATCGCGCTGGCGGCACAGGCGGCCGGTGGGCGCCACCAGGTCCTTGATGCTCTGGTAGCCGCCCAGCGCGGTCTGGATGGCCAGCTGCCCCGGCGTGTTGCTGCACAGCCGCAGGCTGGCCAGCATGTTCAGTCCTTCGATGTAGTCGCGCGCATGGCGCTTCTCGCCCGACACGACCATCCAGCCGGCGCGGTAGCCGCAGCTGCGGTAGTTCTTGCTCAAGCCGTTGAAGGTGACGAACAGGACGTCGTCGGCCAGGCTCGCCATGCTGGTGTGGGTGTTGCCGTCGTAGAGCGTCTTGTCGTAGATCTCGTCGGAAAACACCACCAGCTGGTGCTGGCGTGCGAGCTCGATGATCTGCAGCAGCACCGCGTCGGGGTAGAGCGCCCCGGTGGGGTTGTTCGGGTTGCAGACGATGATGCCGCGGGTGCGCGGTGTGATCTTGCGCCGGATGTCTTCGATGTCGGGCAGCCAGCCGGCCTGTTCGTCGCACACGTAGTGCACGGGCACGCCGCCGCTCAGGCCCACCACGGCGGTGTACAGGGGGAAGTCGGGCGTGGGTATGAGCAGTTCGTCGCCATCGTTCAGCAGCGCCTGCATGCTCATCTGGATGAGTTCGCTGGCGCCGTTGCCCAGGTAGACATCGTCCACCGTCACGCCCTTCACGCCCTGCTGCTGGGTGTAGTGCACCACGGCCTTGCGCGGCGCGAACAGGCCCTTGCTGTCGGTGTAGCCGGCGGCGTCGGGCAGGTTGCGGATCATGTCCTGCACGATCTCGTCGGGCGGCATCAGGCCGAAAGCCGCCACGTTGCCGATGTTCAGCTTGATGATCTTGTGGCCCTCTTCCTCCATCTGGCGGGCCTTGTCCAGGACTGGTCCGCGGATGTCGTAGGCCACGCTGGCCAGCTTCGCTGATTTGGCAATGGGGTTCACGGCGATGTCGTCCCTGGGGCTTTGCGCTGAGGAACCTAGAATTATCCACTCATGAAGTTCCAGCCCGATACCGCGACCGGCGTCAACCTCATCACCCGCCACGAACCCGGCCGGGTGTTCGTGGGCACGACCGCCTACGCCGAACACCTCGTCGTGCCCTGGACCGGTGCGGTCAAGGCCTGGGCCGTGGCCGGCTTCGACCAGATCGGTGCCGACGACTTCGCAGCCTTGCTGGCCTGGAAGCCGGAACTGGTGATCTTCGGCAGCGGCAAGCGCCTGCGTTTTGCTCACCCTCGGCTTCAGGCACCGCTCATCAACGCCGGCATCGGCGTCGAGGCGATGGACACCGCCGCCGCCTGCCGGACCTACAACGTGCTGGTGAGCGAAGGGCGCTCGGTCGTGGCTGCGCTGCTGATCGAGGACTAGGCGAGACCGGGCGGTCGCCGCGAAGACTTTATAATCTTGGATTGCGCCGCGAAAAGCGGGAAACAGGCAGGACAACTGCGCTTTCCGAGACTCATACATGACGCCTGTAGTCAATAAATCCCTCCCGGAATTCGAAGCCCTCGCCACGGGCGGCGTGAAGTTCACGCCTCAGTCGCACCTGGGCCATGCCGTGGTCTTGTATTTCTACCCGAAGGACAACACCCCCGGTTGCACCACGGAAGCCATGCAGTTCAGGGACCAGCATAAGGACTTCCTGAAAGCCGGTGCCGTGGTGTTCGGCGTGTCGCGCGACAACATGGCCAGCCACGAAAAGTTCAAGCAGAACCTGGAACTGCCGTTCGAGCTGATCGCCGACACGGAAGAAAAGCTCTGCCACATGTTCGGCGTGGTGAAGAATAAGATCATGTACGGCAAGAAGGTCAAGGGCATCGAACGCAGCACCTTCCTGATCGACGCCCAGGGCGTGATGCGGGCAGAGTGGCGCGGCATCAAGGTGGCCGGTCACGTCGACGAGGTCCTGAAGGCCGTGAAGGCCCTGAAGAAGGCAGCCTGAGCCCGGACCCTTGCCCGCCTCTCTGTCACCCCTGAACCCGAAGCCGCACCGGCCTGGCCCGTGCGGCTTTTCTGTCTGAGCTTCCCCATGCCCCTGCCCAAGCCCCCCACCCGCCCAGCCGACATGCTGCGCGGGCCCGATTTCGAAGCCCAGCCCGCGCCGAAGCCCGAAAAGCGCGCGAAAAAGGGGCGCGCTGCTGCGGACGCGCCGGCGCAGACGACGCTGGACCTGCTGGACGCGCACCCACCCGTCGTGGCGCTGGCCAAGACGCCGGCTGCCCCCCCGGTACCGGCACCTCCGCCACCCGCCGTGCCGGCGCGCACCGCAGCGGCAGCACCGGGACCAGCACCCCAGCGCCGTGCCCGCACACCGCGCGGCAGCGGCCCGGCCAAGCTGTTCGTGCTGGACACCAACGTCCTCATGCACGACCCGATGAGCCTGTTCCGCTTCGAGGAACACGACGTCTTCCTGCCGATGATCACGCTCGAAGAGCTCGATGGTCACAAGAAGGGCATGAGCGAGGTCGCGCGCAGCGTGCGCCAGGTCAGCCGCGAACTCGACGCGCTGGCGGCCTTCGTCGAAAAGGACGGCGTGCTCGACACCGCCAGCGGCATCCCGCTGGCCAAGACCGGGCACCGCGAAGCAGGCGGCAAGCTGTTCTTCCAGACCATGCTGCTGGACATCAAGCTGCCCGCCGGCCTGCCCCAGGGCAAGGCCGACAACCAGATCCTGGGCGTGGTGCAGGCCTTGCGCGACCAGCACAAGGATCGCGAGGTGGTGCTGGTGTCCAAGGACATCAACATGCGCGTGAAGGCACGCGCCCTGGGCCTGCCGGCCGAGGACTACTTCAACTACAAGACGCAGGAAGACGGCGACCTGCTCTACACCGGCGAGCTGGCACTGCCGGCCGATTTCTGGGAGCGCCATGGCAATACCATGGAGAGCTGGCAGC
>JANOBX010000076.1:0-53811 GCA_031411875.1 Burkholderiales bacterium
CCGCTTCCTGAAGTTGATCGCCGGCGAACCCGAGATCGCGCGGGTGCCGATCATGATCGACAGCAGCAAGTGGAGCGTCATCGAGGCCGGCCTGAAGTGCGTGCAGGGCAAGGGCATCGTCAACAGCATCAGCCTGAAGGAGGGCGAGGCCGAGTTCAAGCGCCAGGCGACACTGGTGCGCCGCTATGGCGCTGCAGCCGTCGTGATGGCCTTCGACGAAAAGGGGCAGGCCGACACCTACCAGCGCAAGACCGAGATCTGCGCCCGCGCCTACCGTATCCTGACGGGCGAGGTCGGCTTCCCGGCCGAGGACATCATCTTCGACCCGAACATCTTCGCCATTGCCACCGGCATCGAGGAACACGACAACTACGCCGTGGACTTCATCGAGGCCACGCGCTGGATCAAGCAGAACCTGCCCGGGGCCAAGGTCAGCGGCGGCGTGTCGAACGTGTCGTTCAGCTTCCGCGGCAACGACCCGGTGCGCGAGGCCATCCACACGGTGTTCCTGTATCACGCCATCCGCGCCGGGCTCGACATGGGCATCGTCAACGCCGGCATGGTGGGCGTCTACGACGACCTCGAGCCGACGCTGCGCGAACGGGTCGAAGACGTGGTGCTCAATCGCCGCGCCGATGCCGGCGAACGCCTGATCGAAGTGGCCGAAAGCGCCAAGGGCGCAGCCAAGGACGACAGCGCCCGCCTGGCCTGGCGGGCCAACGACGTCGAGCACCGGCTCAGCCACGCGCTGGTGCATGGCATCACCGAGTTCATCACGGTCGACACCGAGGAAGTCTGGCGCCGCATCGAAGCGGAGGGCGGCCGGCCGCTGCACGTGATCGAAGGCCCGCTGATGGCCGGCATGAACGTGGTCGGCGACCTGTTCGGGCAGGGCAAGATGTTCCTGCCGCAGGTGGTCAAGAGCGCCCGCGTGATGAAGCAGGCCGTGGCCCACCTGCTGCCCTACATCGAGGCCGAGAAACTGGCGATGGTGGAAGCCGGCGGCGAGGCCAAGGCCAAGGGCAAGATCGTGATCGCCACGGTCAAGGGCGACGTGCACGACATCGGCAAGAACATCGTCACCGTCGTCCTGCAGTGCAACAACTTCGAAGTCGTCAACATGGGCGTGATGGTGCCCTGCCAGGACATCCTGGCCAAGGCTCGCGCCGAAGGCGCCGACATCATCGGCCTGAGCGGCCTGATCACCCCGAGCCTGGAAGAAATGCAGTTCGTTGCCGCCGAGATGCAGCGCGACGACTATTTCCGCAACAAGAAGGTGCCGCTGCTGATCGGTGGCGCCACCTGCAGCCGCGTGCACACCGCGGTGAAGATCGCGCCGCACTACGAAGGCCCGGTGGTCTATGTGCCCGACGCCAGCCGCAGTGTGGGCGTGTGCGCCGACCTGCTGAGCGACGAGCGCGCTGCGAAGTACATCGAGGAACTGAACACCGACTACGAACAGGTGCGCACCCTGCATGCGGCCAAGAAGGCCACGCCGCTGGTGACCCTGGCTGCGGCGCGCGCCAACAAGACACAGGTCGACTGGGCCGCCTACACGCCGCCGGTGCCGAAGTTCATCGGCCGGCGCACCTTCAAGAACTACGACCTGGCCGAGCTGGCGCAGGTCATCGACTGGGCGCCGTTCTTCCAGACCTGGGACCTGGCCGGCAAGTTTCCCGACATCCTGCGCGACGAGGTCGTGGGCCATGAAGCCCAGCGGGTGTTCAGCGACGGCAAGCGGCTGCTGCAGCGCCTGATCGAAGGCCGCTGGTTGCAGGCCAACGGCGTGGTGGCCCTGCTTCCGGCCAACACCGTGGACGACGACACCATCGAGGTCTACACCGACGAAACGCGCAGTACCGTGGCGCTGCGCTGGAACCCGCTGCGGCTGCAGACCGAGCGCCCGGTGGTGGATGGCGTGAATGGGAAAGTGAAGCGCCCGAACCGCAGCCTGGCCGACTACATCGCCCCCAAGGGCGTGGCCGCCGACTACATCGGCTGCTTCGCCGTCACCGCCGGCATCGGCGTGGAAAAGCGCGAGAAGATCTTCGCCGCCGACCACGACGACTACAGCGCCATCATGTTCAAGGCCCTGGCTGACCGGCTGGCCGAAGCCTTCGCCGAAAAGATGCACCAGCGCGTGCGGACCGACCTGTGGGGCTACGCGCCCGACGAGCAGCTGGACACCACGGCGCTGATCGCCGAGCAGTACCGCGGCATCCGCCCCGCGCCGGGCTACCCGGCCTGTCCTGACCACAGCGTCAAGCGTGCGATGTTCCAGGTGCTGCAGGCCGAAGACATCGGCATGGGCCTGACCGAGAGCCTGGCGATGACGCCTGCGGCCAGCGTCAGCGGCTTCTACCTGGCGCACCCCGACGCGATGTACTTCAACGTCGGCCGCATCGGCGAAGACCAGGTCGAGGACTGGGCTGCGCGCGAGAGCATTGCCCAGGAGCTGGCGCGCAGGCTGCTGGCACCGGCGCTGGGCTGAAGCGCCAGCAAGCCGGCCCGAGTCGCTGTCCGGCGATGTGCCGGGCTAGGCGTGGACTGTCGGCCCTGGCTCGATGGCCGGCCTGGATCGCCGCAGCGCCTTGGCCATCGGCCCGGCCTGTGACAAGGCGGTCTCGACCGCGCCGGCTGGCGCGGTGGCGGCCAGGGCCACGGCAGCCTGCAGCGCGGCAGCAAAGCGGTCTTCGTGCAGATGTGCCACCAGCGGTGGCGTCAGCGCCTGCGCCTCGCTGTCCCAGCTGCGCCTGGGCGGCGTCATCGTGAACCCTGCAGCCTGCATCGACCGCACCCGCGGCGCGTCGTTGTAGACCACCGCCAGCACGCTGCGCACCCCCAGTTTCGGCAGCGCCTGCATGTAGGCCACGCGCAGCAGCGCGAGCAGGCCCCGGCCATGTTCCCCGGGCGCCGTGGCCGCACGCGACAGCACCAGCGCCGGGGCTTGAGCATCCACCCCGTCCAACGCGTGTTCGAGGAAGGCTTCGGCGGCGTCCAGGCGATGGAATACGGTGGCACGCACGGTGGACAACAGCGTCGGGGGGCCGTGGGGCTCGCCTTGACGCCACAGGCCGAGCACGGCGCTGCAGCCGTCGATGTCGGTCCAGCCCAGCGTGGCCAGGTCGTGCCAGGCGAATTCGCGTGCACTGGCGTAAGCCTGCTGGCGCAGTGCCACCACCGCGGCGCGTTCGCTGGCGCTGTCGGCGTCGACCCGGCCGACGCGCCAGCCGTCGTGGCCCCTGGCGCCGGCCGGGTCGCCGTTCGGACCGCCGTTCGGGCAGCCGCTCGGGCAGCGGACCCAGCCGCCCAGAGTGCGCCCGTTCAAGCCGCCGCCTGGGTGGCCGAGGTGTCGAACCAGGGTGCGCACAGCGCTTCCAGCATGGGCGGGTACAGGTCAGGGTGGCCCTGCGCATTGCTGTTGATTTCCAGGAACCAGGGCAGGCTGTCGTCGCCGACGATGGCGTCCAGCACGAAAGCGGCCTGCTTGCCCGCCGGGCCCAAGGCGCCGGGAATGCGCGGCCACAGCCTTGCGCCGGCTTCGACGAAGGCCTGCAGCATCGGCGTGCCTTCGGCTTGCCGCAGGCCATTGTGGTTGGCGTACACCGTGGGGTTCAGCGGCGACACGTAGCGGTAGTCGGCGGTCACCACCTGGCCGGCGGCGGGCACGCTGTCGGCTTGCAGGCCCTGCAGGCGGGCCAGGGCTTCGAAGGGCGTGAAGTCGGCCAGCGGTTCGGGGCTGGCTCCCTGCAGCAGGCTGGCCAGGGTGGACCGGCCGTCGCCCAGCACCTGCGGCATGGGCAGCACTTCCAGCACGGCCAGCTGGCCGTTCCAGTACCAGGCGCGGGCGATGTGGCCGCTGACGAAGGCTTCGCAGAATTCGCCGGCGGCCACCGTGGCGGGGGCTGCGGCCGTGGCAGGCAGGTGCGGCCCGCTCATGCCGTCGCCGAAGGCGCCGCGGTCGCGCTTGACGAGAAAGGGCGTGGTGGCTTCGACCGGCTGCACCCAGCTGCCGGGCACACGCAGGCCCAACTGCTGCGCCAGGTGCTTGAAGGCCAGCTTGCTGATCGAGATGTCCCAGGCCAACGGCCGGTAAGGCAGCCAGCCGACGAAGCCACGGGCATGTTCGTCGGGGATGTCGAAGTACATCAGCCGTTTGCCGTCGCGCTGGCCCACGAACTGCGGCAGCAGCAGCAAGGCGCGTTCTTCCTGCTGCAGCACCAGGGCCAGGTCGGTGGCGCGCACGTGGGCATGAACCCCGCGGGCCAGGGCCCAGCGACCGACGGCCTTGGTGTGTTCGAGCAGGTTGGTCTTGAAGCGCAGGCTCATCGTCGCTGCACGCTACTGCACGCTGCCGCCGGCCGCTACTGAGGATCGATCCTAGGGTGTTCGAGGCCGGTTGCAACGTCACCCTAGGCACGATCCGAGGGTCACAAAAGCCGGGTCGGCGCCTAGTCTCCAGGAAACATCACAAGCTTGCCGGGGGGCGCGTCGTCATGGCCACCGAGTTTTCGCAGTTCCAGCGTCGCCACCTTCTCGAACACTTCGAGCCGGCTGAGCCATCTGAGCCGCAGGCCCACGCCGAGCCTGAATCCCGGCCTCAGGCCGAGCCGCACGCCGCGCCCGTAGGCCCCGAACCGGCCGCAGCGCAGCCGGAGCCGGCCAGCCTGCTGTTGAGGCTGCCTGCGGCACCACTGGCGCCCGACTACGTGGCCGTGGGCGAGCCGGTCATGGCCAGCGTGCTGGACGAGCTGCCGCAGGCCCACTTCCAGTTCACGGCCCAGGCCACGGTGGCGGCCAACGATCCGCCGGCGCTGACGGCCGTGTCGAGCCCGGTGCCCCCGCAGCCCCCCGCGGCCACGGCCTACGTGGGCGAACCGGCGGTTGGTGGCGACTGGCTGGCCGCTCGCGAAGCCGCCCTCACCGCCGTGCGCGGCGACTACGAAGCCCAGCGCGGGCAAGCCCAGGCCAGTGCCGGCAGCGGGCCCGGCTGGGTCGAAGCCGCGATGGTCACCGACGAAAGCGGCCGCCTGGTCAGCGCCAGCGGTGCGCCCACCGTCTTCATCGCCGACCCTGGCGCTGCCCCGCAAGTCATCGGCTACGACGAAGGCGGCCCCGTCTACGGCGGCGTGCCCGGCCGCCACCTGGATTTCAGCGAAGAAGCCTTCGCTGCGCACTACCGCGCCCAAGGCAGTGCCCAGCCCGGCACCCCGCTGCAGACCCTGGCCGGCCTGTACGACACCGACGCCGCCACCCTGCTGGCCCGCCACCCCGGCATCTGGGGCCTGGCCACCAGCGAGCACGCACTGAACGCCGGCCCGGCCCCCGCCGGCCGCGCCATGGGCGACCCGGCCCAGCTGGCCATGCTGGACCTGTACATGGCCGACCCGCAGGTGGCCGACCTGATCCAGCGCTATGGTGGCAGCGTGGCCCCGGCCACCAGCGGCATTGCGCTGGAACAGGTACGCATCCATGGCCAGGTCCGCTACGAGCAGATGACGCGGCTGGCCAACGCCATGCAGGCCGTGCGCAGCGACTACGCCGGCGCGATGCAGCAAGCCATGGCGCAGGGCGGCCCGGGCTGGGTGGAACAGCCGCGCATGGTGACCACCCACGACGAAAGCGGCGTGGTGCGCACCGAGCCGGTGGTGGCGCGCGACGAGAGCGGTGCCGCCACCGTCGTGACCGAACGCTTCTTCGACCCCGACCGCTTCACAGCCTGGTACCTGCAGCAGCCGGGTGCGGCCAACCAGGCCTTCGCCGGCTTCTACGGCCAGAGCCACACCCAGTGGAGCACCGACGAGAGCGGTGCGCGCGTGGTCGCCGGCATCGAGTTCGACAACCCCAGCTGGCAGATGGGTGGCCCCGGCGGGCCGATGGCCCACAGAGACTTCGTCAGCCTGGACCCGAACCATGCGCCCCGGCTGAACGACGACAGCGCGGTCGGCTTCGACCTCGTCAACGGGTGGAGCACACATCACTCCAACATCTACGAGAAGCAGAGCTTCTTCGACAAGGCATTCCCGATCATCCTGATCGCCGCAGTGGCCTGGTTCAGCGCAGGCACCTTGGGTCCGTCGGCCGCGGCGGGCATGGGTATGACCACCACCGCGACCGTGGGAGGTGTCACAGCCACCACGCTCACCAGCACGGGGTTCATCGTGTCGGCGGAGGTGGCCGGTGCGGCCACCTCGGTGGCCAGCGGCATCGTCAGCGGCAACCTGGAATTCAAGAACATCCTCCGGGGCGCGCTGAGCAGCGCAGTGACGGCCGGCCTGATGCAAGGCGCCGTGGCAGCCTTCCCTGCGGTGCAAAACGTGGGTACCGCCGCCAACGTGCTGGGCCGCATGACCGTGGGCGGCGCCGTGCAACTGCTCATGGGCGGCAGCCTGCGGGACGGCATGCTCAGCGGGCTGGCATCGGGCCTGAGCAGCGCCCTGGGAGAACACCTGAGCGGGCAGATCGCAACGGCGGGCCTGCAGGGCGCCGAACGCTTCGCGGCGCTGACCGCCAGCAAGGTGCTGACCAGCGCCGTCATTGCCCTTGGCAACCCCGACGACCCGCGCCACGCCTTCGCCCATGCCTTCATGGACAGCGTGTTCCAGGAACTGCCCACGCCCAGCGTGGCGCAGCTGATCGCGCGAAGCGTGATCGATGAAAACGGCGAGGTGCGCAGCGGCGTGCTGCCCGACGACCTGCCTGCAGGCCAGAAACTCGCGCAGCTGACGCAACTGCTGCAGGACAAGGGGCTGAACGAAGGCGAGGCCTGGAGAGCTTCATTGGGCGCGCTGAGTGTGGGCATCGGGGCGCCCGGTGCCTCGGGCAATCTGGCGGGCACCCCATGGGGTGACAACTCGGCCCAGCAGCAGCAAACGCAGGCGCGGGCCGATCTGGCGGGCGCAGCCTTCGATCAGCTGGAGCAACGCTACGGTTCTCAGCAGGCCATCCCGGCGGGTGAGCTCAAGTTCGTTCTGAACACCGTTCTGGGTGCGAACGCGCTGAGCGCAGACATGGCAGCACGGCTGCCTCTGCTGGAACCCATCGTGGTGGCCGGGCCTTCAGAGGGCCTCGGAGCCGGGGCCGTTCGCCAGACCGCCACGGCAGCAGGCGTGATCGCAGGCTTGTTCCAAGGCGTGGGCGACAGCGTCATCGGGCTGGCCGGCATGGCCAAGACCCTGTTCAATGCCAACCTGTATGTGCTGGGCGGTGGCGAAAACGGCGTCGGCCGCTTGGTGCCGGGTGGCCGGCAGGCCATGCAGGACCTGACCGCGATGTCCGACAGCGTACAGGCCATGTTGCGCGAGCCCCTGGCCTTCCTGGGCGCGGCAGTGAACCAGCGCACTCAGGCGGCGCTGGGTGCGCTCAACACCGCAGAGGCCTCGGGCAACGCCGGCGACTGGTTCCTGTATGGCGCCGAAGTCGGGCGCAGCGTCTTCGATGTCGCGACGCTGGTGCTGGGTGCGCCTGCCGCGGCTGGGTCAGCGGCAGCGGTCGGTGCGAAGCTGCGAGCGTACGTGGACGCGGTGCAGGCTGGCCGGACGGTCGAAAACGCCGTCGACCTGTCGCGCTCGGGCATCGGAGCCGTGCAGGATCTCACCGCGGCGACGGTCTCGCCAGCGGGCAACCTCAGCGCAGGAAGCATCAATCGGGCGGCGTACGCACTGACGGACCTGGTACCGGCCGAGCGCAACCTTGCGCTGGACATCATGGTCAACGGTGACAACGTCCCTGGCAGCGCCGGCCGCAAGACCGAACAGCTTACGAGCATGATTGCGCAGCGCCAGGGGTGGAACGAACTGCCCGGTGGCAAATACGGTGGCGGCAGCGACAACGGGTTTGATCATGTGCTGCAAGGGCCCGACGGCAAGGTGACGATCGTGCTGGACTCCAAGCAGATCAACGATGGGGCTACGCAACTCGGCACAATTGGTGATGGGACGGTAGTGCAGTTGTCGGATCGATGGATCAACAACGTGCTGGACAAGCTGCCCGACAATTCGCCGGCAAAGGTCGCGGTGTTGCGGGCAATCGATGAAGGCACCCTGTTCAAAGGAATGATGGGAGTCGACAAGGCCACGGGCCAAGTCACGTTGATTCGCGTCAATCCCTGATCGCATATCGGAGAAGTGTGTGGAATCGAATACGTACTACATCCCGAAGGATCGGCTCACCCATATCCAAGAGCACATTGCCGGGGCGTTGAACCGAGGCGAGATTGATCGCAAGATTCAGTACATCAGAACAGGGACTGGTTCGCCAACCAACTGCGCCTCGGGACTCTCTTCCCATTGCCTTGCTCAGGGAATGAATGCCTGGTTCGCTCGCAAGGACCTGTTGGCCATGCGCATGTGGTTTTGCGAGGCTGGCCGGACGCGTCGGAAGTCCTACGAGCTGAGTACGAAGCGTGACCAGCTCAGCACGGGCGGGAAGATCATGGACTTGATGCCCCCATTGGTTGCAAATGACGAAGAGCAATTGCAGTGGTTCGCGCAGAACGTCACCATGTACAACATGGAGTTTGGTGAAGACCGCGAGACCAACGAATTCTGGGCTATCCACTTCATCGTGGCACTGCGTGGTGAATGGACGCGCTTGGAGGCTCGATGCAAAGACGTCATCGCCAACCCTCCGGGAACTGCAGTTCTGAAGAAGTACATGACGGACCATCACTTCTATCTGGCCTTGGCCCAGGGCGATGAAGCGGGGATGCGCACAGCCCTGGCAGAGATGACCAGCCCCAAGGGTCTGCAGACCACGAAAGGGCGCGAAGGCGGCTTCACAGAAGACCTGATCTCCACCTGCGCCGTGATGTACACCAAACTCGCCTGGCGCCGCGGTTTCCACATCGACCCGGGCTCTCCCTTCGTGCCGTCCGAGTGGCTGCCGCTGGACCCGCCGCCGCAGGTGCCATCGCCGCTGGGCATTTGACATTCGTGCCGAGCTCGCCAGCTGCCCTTGCTTTTGCCCAGGTGCGTGGCTGGATCGCGGGCCTATGAACGGGCGCCCACTCTTTCAACAGGCCGTCGCCCAGGCTGCCCGTCTTCGGCGAAGTTCTGCCGCCAGCCTCGTCGCAGCAGCGCTCACCGGCGCCTGCGCGACACCCTACGTACCCCACCCGGAACCGCAAGCCGCCTACCTGCGGCCTGGCTTGATCGGTGACACGCTCCTCAATCCGCCCCACATTTCGGTCCGCCGGGTCGACGGCCCTGAAAAGTGCTCCGCTCCGATGCGCTTGAGCTTCTTCGCAGCGCCGGCTGCCGCGTCTTCGGTCGCCGCAAGTCCGGTGTCAGCCACCGATTCCGGGGGTCAATCCGTGCCGCCCCCCGGAGCCGGCCAGCCCGAGTTTTTGATGGCGCCGGGGTTCATGCGTGCTCACTCGTGGGCACGGTGAACCTGATCCAGGGGCAGCGGCAAGAACTGATCGCCGTCTTCTCGGCGCAACGCAGGTCTTGCCATGGCCTGGTGCGGCGCTGGCGCGGTGGTGCCTGGGACTCAGAGCCGCTGCAAGCGCAAAGCTGCGACCCGGCACCGCTGCTGCCCGTTCGCTGACCCGGCATCCCGTTGCCGCCCGCCGGTTGAGGGACGTTCATCAGCCGCCCCCACTGATTCACGGGCCTGACGACGCCCTTGGCTGGGTTCGCCCGCATGTCGCATCCGGGGCTCACCAGTCTTTACAAAGCAAACAAGACAGAACCGACAGACCTCTCCAGAATTCGCAGCAATTCGGGCTGAGGGGCTCGGTAGGAGGATCCAGTGTCAACTTCGTTGAATGCCGCTGTGCGGCTGCGCGGGCGTGCCAGCCCAGTACTCGTGGGCGTGTTGCTGTCCGTGGCGTCGCTGGCTGCGCCCTCGGCCTGGGCCCAGGTCGGTCCGGCGAGTCGCGTCGCCGCCGTTCGTGGCGCCGACTTGCCAGCCTCCAGGGCGGACGCGGCGCGCTTCCTGTCGCAGGCCAGCTTCGGTCCGACCACGGCCGAAATCGATGCGCTCATGGTGCAGGGCTACTCCGCCTGGGTCGACCGGCAATTCACATTGCCCGCCACCTCCAACCGCAGCTGGTGGGAAACACGCGACGCGGCCATCCGCGCGGCCGATCCCGCCGCCACGGCCGGCCAGGATCAGGTCTGGGAAAGCTTCTGGCGCCAGGCCACGACTGGTGAAGACCAGCTGCGCCTGCGCGTGGCCTTCGCCCTGTCGCAGATCTTCGTGATCTCCGCACTCGACGGCAACGTGGGCAACGAGCCCCGTGCCATGGCCGCATGGCTCGACATGCTGGGCGCACGCGCCTTCGGCAGCTATCGCGCCTTGCTCGAAGACGTGGCCCTGCACCCGCTGATGGGTTTTTACCTTTCGCACCTGCGCAACCAGAAGGCCGACCCGGTGAACGGGCGCATCCCCGACCAGAACTTCGCCCGTGAATCGATGCAGCTGTTCTCGATCGGCGTGCTGCGGCTCAACCCCGATGGCACACCGCTGCTCGTGAACGGCGCGCCCGTGGAAAGCTACGGTCCGGCCGACGTGGCAGGCCTGTCGCATGTGTTCACCGGCTTCAGCTTCGCTTGCCCGGGCACCAACAACAACTGCTTCTTCAACGGCAACACCGGAGGCGCCACCCCCGCCAGCGACCCCGACCGGTTCTTCAAGCGGATGCAGGCCTACCCGCAGTTCCACAGCACCGAGGCCAAGAGCTTCCTCGGCGTGACCATCCCGGTCCAGGCCGTGGCCGACCCGCAGGCCAGCCTCAGGACGGCCCTGGACACGCTGGCCGCCCACCCCAACGTCGGCCCGTTCATGGCGCGGCAGCTCATCCAGCGACTGGTGACGAGCAATCCGTCGCCCGAGTACGTTCGCGACGTCGCCGCGGTCTTCGACAACAACGGCAGCAGTCAGCGTGGCGACCTGCGCGCCGTGGTGCGGGCCATCCTGCTGCATCCGCAGGCCCAGGCCACGGGCAACAGTGCCGGCAAGGTGCGCGAACCGGTGTTGCGCCTGTCGGCCTATCTGCGGGCCTTCCCGCACACCAGCGACACGGGCTTCTTCCGTGTCGGCAACACCGACAGCGCCACGACCTCGCTGGGACAGACACCGTTGCGGGCGCCTTCGGTCTTCAACTTCTATCGGCCCGGTTACGTGGCCCCCGGATCGCAGTCGGCCTTGGCCGGGCTGGTGGCCCCGGAAATGCAGTTGCTGAATGAAAGCAGCGTTTCAGGTTGGGTCAACGCCATGCGCGACAACCTGAACAGCGGTGTCGGGCAGACCAACGGCACCGTGAATGGCGTGGTGTTGAACCGCCGCGACCTGCAGCGCGACTGGACTGCCGAGATGAACCTGGCCACCCAGTCCGCGGTCTTGACGGCGTCGGTCGCCGACAAGCTGCTCAACGGTCGGGCGAGCACCGCACTCGTCACCGAGATCTCCACGGCCATCGACAAGATCACGATCCCCGCGCTGAATGCCGGGGGCACCAATCAGGCCGCCATCAACACCGCGAAGTTCAACCGTGTGAAGTCGGCGATCCTGCTGGTGCTGGCCTCGCCGGAGTTCCTGGCCACGCGCTGAAGGCTCACCGCCTCGCCCCGCTGCCACCATCCCGAAACGACTGCGCCGCTGCGCCGGACCCGGAGCCCTTCATGCAATTCCATTCACCTGCTTCACGCCGCCAATTCCTGCGTCACTCGGCTGCCATGACGGCCATGGTCGGCAGCAGCGCCGCGCCCGTGGCCCTGAACCTCGCCGCGCTCGGCACGGCAGCGGCGCAGACGGCACCTGCCGGCGGCGAGTACCGCGCCCTCGTCTGCCTGTTCTTCTTCGGCGGCAACGACTCGTTCAACATGGTGCTCCCGCTGGAGCGCTCGAACTGGCGCGCCTACACCACCACGCGCACCCAGACGCCCGACCCGATCGCGCTGATGCCTCCGGGCACCCCGCCCGTGTTGACGGCGCCCGTGGGTTCACCTGCGCGGCTGGGTGGCGTGCTGGGCATCGTGCCTGCAAACGTGCGTTCCGGGCCTTATGCGCTGCACCCGCTGATGCGGGCGTCGCAGGGCTTGTTCACCACGGAACAGCGGCTGGCGGTGCTGGCCAACGTCGGCCCGCTCATCCTGCCCACCACGAAGGCGCAGTACAACCAGGCCAATCATCCCAAGCCTGCACGCCTGTTCTCCCACAACGACCAGCAGAACACCTGGCAGGCGCTGGGCCCGGAAGGCACCACGCGCGGCTGGGCCGGGCTGATGGGCGACCTGCTGGCCGGCCAGAACGCCCGCCCCGTGTTCACGGCCATCTCGGCCAGTGGCAACGCCGTCTGGCTGGCCGGCGACAACGTCAAGCAATACCAGGTGGGGGTCAACGGCGCGGTGCCGCTGGGTGTGAACACCGCCGGGCAGTTGTACGGTTCGGCCGACGTCGGCGCGGCCCTGCACCGGCTGGTGACGACGCCCACGTCCACCCACCCTTTCGATGCGGACATCGCCGCCGTGGCCCGCCGTTCCATCGACGCCGAACTGGTGCTGCGCACGGCACTTCGCCCGCCCAGCGACCCCGCCTTCGGCACGGCACCGGCCTCGGGCGCCTACAACCCGAACAACGACCCGAAGCTGCGCTACGAAAACCCCCTGACGGGCACCACCGCCGGCAACGGCCTGGCCCAGCAGTTCCAGGTGGTCGCACGCATGATCGACGCCGGCCAGCGCGGGCTGACGGGGGTGTCGCGCCAGGTGTTCTTCGTCAGCCTGGGCGGTTTCGACACCCACGACTTCCAGAACCGCAACCAGGCCGACCTGATGGCCCGGATCGACCACGCCATGAAGTACTTCGACGACACCCTAGGCAACCTGTCGGCCCGCAACCAGGTGACCACCTTCACCGCCAGCGATTTCGGCCGCACGTTCACCAGCAACGGCGACGGCACCGACCACGGCTGGGGCAGCCACCACTTCGTGATGGGCGGTGCGGTGCGCGGTGGCAGCTTGTTCGGCCGCTTCCCGCAGCTGGCCGTGAAGAACGCCAACAACAACAACTTCGACGGCAGCCCCGACCAGATCGGCAATGGCTCGCTGTTGCCCACCAGCTCGGTCGACCAGCTGGGCTTCACGCTCGGGCGCTGGATGGGGTTGTCGGATGGCCAGCTGATGGACATCTTCCCGAACCTGGCCAACTTCAACGCCAGCACACGAAATCTCGGGTTCATGCGCTGACCGGCGCCTGAACGAGGCCAGGCCGGGCGCGGGCTAACATGGCGCGGCCATGGCAGCCCCTCCATCGACCCTGAACAACGCGCAGATGGAGGCTGTGCGCCACTTGCACGGCCCTTGTCTGGTGCTGGCCGGCGCCGGTTCGGGCAAGACCCGCGTCATCGTGCACAAGATCGAACAGCTGCTGCACAGCGGGCTGGACGCCAAGCAGATCGCCGCCATCACCTTCACCAACAAGGCCTCCGCCGAGATGCGCGAGCGCGCCAAGGCCCTGGTGGGCGGCCGCGCGGCGCGCGACCTGGCCATCAGCACCTTCCACAGCCTGGGTGTGCGCCTGTTGCGCAGCGACGGGCAGGCGGCAGGCTTGAAGCCGCAGTTCAGCATCCTGGACAGCGACGACGTGCTGAGCGTGCTGCGCGATGCCGGCGGCACCTCCGACGCCGCGCTGGCGCGACGCTGGCAATGGGCCATCAGCGGGTGGAAGAACCAGGGCCTGAACGCCGATGGCGCCGCTGCTGCCGCGGCCGATGCCGACGAACGTGTGGCTGCGGCCGTGATGCTGCGCTACCAGGAACGCCTGCAGGCCTACCAGGCGGTCGATTTCGACGACCTGATCCTGCTGCCGCTGCGGCTGCTGCAGCAGCAGCCCGAGCTGCGCGCCAAGTGGCAGGCCACCTTCGGCCATGTGCTGGTCGACGAATACCAGGACACCAACGCCGTGCAGTACGAGCTGCTGAAGATGCTGGTGGGCGAGCGCGGCCGCTTCACCGCGGTGGGCGACGACGACCAGTCCATCTACGGCTGGCGCGGTGCCACGCTCGACAACCTGAAGCGGCTGCCGCAGGACTTCCCCCAGCTCAAGGTCATCGCGCTGGAGCAGAACTACCGCAGCACCGGCCACATCCTGCGCGCCGCCAACGCCGTCATCGCCAACAACCCGAAGATCTTCGAGAAGAAGCTCTGGAGCGAATTCGGCGACGGCGAGCCGGTGCGCCTGCTGCAGTGCGACGGTGAGGAGCACGAGGCCGAGCGCATGGTCGCGCGCATCCAGTCGCTGCGCGGCGAGGACGGCAACAACAAGCTCGCCAGCTTTGCCGTGCTCTACCGCGCCAACCACCAGGCGCGGGTGTTCGAACAGAAGCTGCGTGCCGCGCAGATTCCGTACAAGGTCAGCGGCGGCCAGAGCTTCTTCGACCGCGCCGAGATCAAGGACCTGTGCGCCTGGTTGCGCCTGCTGGTGAACCCCGACGACGACCCCGCCTTCCTGCGCGCCGTCACCACGCCCAAACGCGGCATCGGCCACCAGACGCTGCTGGCGCTGGGCGAGTTCGCGGCAAAGTGGAAGGTCAGCCTTTTCGAGGCCCTGTTCGCGCCCAGCCTGGCGATGTCGCTGAAGGGCAAGGCCGTCGAGGGCCTGCAGCAGTTCGGCCGCGAGATCAACGACCTGCAGCAGCGCGCCAAGCACACCAGCGGCGAAGCCCCGGCGCGCGAACTGCTGCTGGGCTGGTTGAAGGACATCCGTTACGAGCAGCACCTGTTCGACGGCGAGGACAGCGAGAAGCTGGCCGCCTCGCGCTGGAGCAACGTGCTCGACTTCATCGACTGGATGTCCAGGCGCTGCGGCGGCCAGACCGAGCAGGACAGCGGCAGCACCTTCGAAGTGGAACGCCAGACCGTGCTGCAGGTGGCGCAGACCATCAGCGTCATCATCAGCCTGGCCGAGCGCGGCGACGACCAGGACGTGGTGACCCTGTCCACGCTGCACGCCGCCAAGGGCCTGGAATGGCCGCACGTGATGCTGGTGGGCGTGAATGAAGGCCTGCTGCCCTTCAAGAGTGGCGACGACGAGATGACGCCCGAGCGCCTGGAAGAAGAGCGCCGGCTGATGTACGTGGGCATCACCCGCGCACGCCAGACCCTGCTGGTGAGCACCTTGCGCCGGCGCAAGAAGGGCCGCGACACCGTGCAGGGCGTGCCCAGCCGCTTCGTCAAGGAAATGAAGCTCGACGAGGCCGTCGACAAGGGCGACCCGCGTGAACGCCTGAAGAAGCTGCGCGACGCGATGGCGGCGAAGGCGGGCAGCTCCACGCCCATCACCTGAGCGCGGCCACGCGCCCCTGCGGGCCTACATCCCCTTGAACAGGCCGGTGTAGCTGCGGCTGACCTCGAGCTTCTCGGGGTGGCCCTTGACGCTGACGATCTGGCGGCCGCGGAAGTCGCGCGTCACGCCCGAGATGGATTTCACGGCCACCAAGGTGCTGCGGTGGATCTGCCAGAACAGCTGCGGATCGAGCTCGTCGACGAGTTCCTTGATCGGCTTGCGGATCAGCGCCTCCACCTGTGCCGTCTGCACCCGGGTGTACTTCTCGTCGCTGACGAAGAACAGCACTTCCTCGACCGGGATCATCTGGATCGTCTGGCCCACCGTGGCCTGGATCCACTGCAGATAGCTCGCCGCCTTGCCGGGGTTCAGCTGGGCCGACAGCTGGTGCAGCAGTTGCTGCAGGGGGCGCCCGGGCGTGGCCGGTTCGGTGCCGGCCTGGCGCGCCGCCAGGCGCTGCTGCAGGCGCTGCACGGTCAGCTGCAGGCGGTCGCGTTCGGCCGGCTTCAGCACGTAGTCGACCACGCCCTGCTCGAAGGCTTCGACCGCGTACTGGTCGTAAGCGGTGATGAAGACGATTTCCGGCAGCGGCGGGTCGTCGTCGGCGGCGGCCTCGCCTTCCGCGGCACGAGGCGGCAGCTGGGCGATCTGCCGGGCCGCGTCCACGCCGGTCAGGCCGGGCATGCGGATGTCGAGGAAGACGATGTCGGGGCGATGCTCGTCCACCAGTTGCACGGCCTCGAGGCCGTTCTTGGCTTCTGCCACGATGTCCAGCTCCGGCCAGACTTCGGCCAGGCGCGCGCGCAGCTGGTCGCGCATCAGGCGTTCGTCGTCGGCGAGCACGGCGGTCAGGCGTGGGGTGTTCATCAGCCGCATCCTTGGTCAAGCGAAGAGCATCCAGGCCAGCCCCGCCAGGGCCAGCAGCGGCGACAACAGCAGGGCCAGCACCAGCAGCACCGGCAGCGCGACCACGCCCAGCACCATGCCCACGAGCAGCAGCACGCCCAGCAGCACCCCGCCCAGCGCCAGGGGCAGCAGCACGGTCAGCGCCACCACCAGCAGCACCGCGACCACGGTGGCACCGATGGCCCAGCCCAGCAGGCTGCCCAGCCCATCGCCCAGCCAGGGTTGACCGTTCACCGTGACATCGAAATCGCTGTGCAGCCCCGCGGTCTCATGCCACAGCGTGCTGCCCACGGTCCAGACTCCGGCCAGGGCCACCAAAGCGGCGAATGCCAGAAGCGATGCCCAGAGCCAGCGGCGCGAGGGCGCGTGGCGGTTGCTGGCGGCGGCATTCAAGGTCGTGTTCATGCGGGGTTCTCCTGCGGTGCGATGTGGGGGTCAGCCGCCGGCGCCTTCGACCGGCTTGTAGGGGACGCTGATCGTGACGCGCGTGCCGCTGGGCTGGTTTTCCGCCACCGTCAGCGACGCTTTCTGACCGAACAGCAGCTGCAGCCGTTCGCGGATGTTGGCCAGGCCCACCCCGGTACCGGCCGTGGCCGCGCGGCCGAAGCCCAGCCCGGTGTCGGCGACGGTGACGGCGAGCTTGCCGTGCAGCACCTCGGCGGCCACGCGCAGGCTGCCGCCTTCGGCCTTGGGCTCCAGGCCGTGCTTGATGGCGTTCTCGACCAGCGTCTGGATCATCATCGGCGGGAACTCGGCCGAAAGCAGGCCGTCTGGCACGTCGATCTGCGTCGTCAGGCGCTCTTCCATGCGCACCTTCAGGATCTCCAGGTAGGGCCGGATCACCGTGAGCTCGCGCCCGAGATCGCGCACGCCCTGGGTACCGCCGCCAGCACTGGCATGGCCGTTGGCTTCACGCATCGTGGGCATGCTGGCACGCAGCAGCGCGATCAGGTTCTTCTGCATCTGGCTGGCACGGGGCGGGTCGGTCTCGATCAGGTGGTCGATGCTGGCCAGGGTGTTGAACAGGAAGTGCGGCTCCACCTGCGCCTGCATGGCGGCCATGCGCGCCTCCACCACCTGCCGTTTCAAGGACTCGGCTTCGGCCGTCTCGGTGGCCTGCGCCGCCTTCACCTCGGCGACGATGCGGCCCTTGTAGGTGATCTTCAGGATCAACGAGGCCAGCAGCCAGACGATGGTGAAGTTGAGCATGAAGTCGCCCACGCCCACACGGGTGGTGCGGATGCGCGGAGAGCCCATTTCACGCGCCATGTCGCGCATGGCTTCCTCGCTCTCGCGCAGCGCCTGCTCGGCGTCGCGACGCGCCTGTTCGGCGTCGCGTGCGGCTTCCTCGGCATCGCGCCGGGCTTCGCGGACGGCTTCGACCATGTCACGCTTGGCTTCTTCGATGGCCTCGCGGATGTCGGCGGTGTCCGTGCCCGGCGGCAGCGTGATCTGCAGCCCCTGGGCGGCGGAGGCCACCGCTTCGGCAGCGCGTGCCGCTTCTGATGCAGCAGCCTGTGCAGCCGACGCGGCCGCGGCTGGCTTGGCGGTGATGCGCACACCCCCTGCGCCGATGCTGATGTCCACCCCCGAGCTGTCGCCAGGCTTCACGCCGGGCGGGATGTCGATGCGCACGCCAGGCGCGGGCTCGATGCTGCGGCCCTGCCCGGCGGGTGCTGGCGGCGCTGCCGGTGTCGGTGCAGCAGGCAGGCGCGGCGGCATGATGATGCGAGGTGCGGGCGTTTCTTCGACGATGCGCCAGGTGAAGGGTGGTGAGTCGTGCAGCACCGCCACCGTCACCAGCAGCGCCAGCGACAGCACGATGAAGCGCCGCCAGGTGATGCTCACCAGCCAGTTGGCGTAGGCGTGGAAGGCGCGTACGGCCCCTGCCGAGAAGGCCAGCCAGCGTTGGCGCCAGGGGTTCGACGGCGGGGTCGCGGGGCCGGACGGCGTGGGGGTCATGGGAGCAGGGGGGGTGGATGCGAAGGCCGATGCTGCGCACTGTACGCAGCACTGTGGCTCGCACCACCGGCAGTCGATGCAGCGCTCAGCTGGACCGACAGGCTGCGAGACAGGGCGACAGGCCGGTGGCCCTGCCGCGTGTCACCCGCCGAACAGCTTGCCGCGGGCCGATTGCGTGATGGCCGCCACGCAAGGGTGGGTGATGCGCCGCTCCACCGAGATCGCGTAGAAGTTCTCGATCAGTTCCTCGCTGCGTCCCAGGATCTCGACGTTGTACTGCTCGGCGGTCTGTTGCTCCACCACCGAAGGCGAGATGAAGACGCCGCGGCCTTCGCGGCCGAAAGCCTTCATGAGTGCGCCGTCGTCAAACTCGCCGATCACACGTGGCTGCAGGCCGTTGCGCTTGAGCCAGGCGTCGAACTGGGAACGCACGGACGACGCCGGGCTCGGAATGAGCATGGGCGTGCCGTTGAGGCAGGCCGGAAAGCCACCTTCGAGCTTGGCCGCCAGCGAAGGCGCGGCGAAGAAGCTCATCGCCGACGTTCCGAGCGGGTGATTGAAGGCCTGAACGCTGACCCGGCGCGACACCGGCTCGTCGGCGATCACCAGGTCCAGCCGGTGCAGGGCCAGCTCTGCCAGCAGGTCGGGGAACTTCCACTCATGGCAGACCATGTGCACCGGCTGCGGCATGTTCAGCGCGGGCTCCAGCAGGCGGTAGGCCACCGGCTTGGCCACCGAGTCGGCCACGCCGACACGGAATTCGATCGGCCGCGGCGCCCCTTCCGGGCGGTCGCGCAAGGCCGCCTCGAGTTCGCCGCCCAGCGCGAAGATGTCTTCGGCATAGCCCAGCGCCACGCGTCCGTCCTCGGTGAGCTCGAGCTCGCGCCCGTTCTTGCGGAACAACTTGCGGCCGAGACGGTCTTCGAGAATCTTGATCTGGCCCGACAGCGTCTGTGGCGTGGTGTGGAGCTGGTCGGCGGCGCGCATCACGCCGCCAGCCTTGGCCGCAGCCCAAAAGTACTGCAGATGTTTGTAGTTCATCCGGGAGTTCCCTCGTACAGGCGGCAGACACTTCGAAAAATCCGAAGTGAAATAGCCTTAAAACTCGAATTTACGCGAAGTGTCAGGACCCGTAGATTTCATGCTGTTGTTGTCCCCTCATCCACTTGAATCCCACCGAGGAGCAAATCATGCGCATGTCCACCAAAGGCCGCTACGCCGTCAACGCGATGATCGACTTGGCCTTGCGCCAGCACACCGGCCCTGTCGCCCTGGCTGCGATCGGCGCACGCCAGGGTGTGTCGCTGTCCTATCTGGAGCAGTTGTTCGCCAGGCTCCGCCAGCAGGGCATGGTCGTCAGCACGCGCGGCCCGGGGGGTGGTTACACCCTCGGTCGCACGCCCGAGGAAATTTCGGTCGCCGACATCGTGTGCGCCGTCGACGAACTGGCCGACAGTGAAAACCAGGGTGCCGAGGACAACGGTCCTTCGCGCGAGCTCTGGCTGCGCCTGAACCAGGTCATGCGCGAGCAGATGGCCACGGTGTCCTTGCAAAGCCTGGTGCAGGAACAGCAGGCCAAGGGCGTCAGCATCGAGCCGAGCTCGGCACCGCGCCGCGCCGAACCGGTCAAGCCGATGGCCAAGCCGCTGGCCTCGCGGGCGCCCAATTCGGTGTTTGCCTTCGGCCGGTCTTTCGCACGCTGAACGCAAGTCCCCAGCGCGGATCGTCTGGAAAGGCCGCCGGCGCATCCCGCGCCGGCGGTCTTTTTCTTACCGGTACAGAACTTCGGGCAACCACATGCCGATGGCCGGGAACTGGTACAGCAGGATGATGGCGATCACCTGGATGCCCATGAACGGCAGCATGCCCGCGAAGATCTGGTTCAGGGTCACGTGCTTGGGCGCCACGCCCTTCAGGTAGAAGGCCGCCATCGCCACGGGCGGGCTCAGGAAGGCCGTCTGCAGGTTCAGCGCCACGAGCAGGCCGAAGAACAGCGGGTCGACACCGAAATTGTCCAGCAGCGGAATGAAGATGGGCATGAAGATCACGATGATCTCGGTCCACTCCAGCGGCCAGCCCAGGATGAAGATGATGACCTGGCTCAGCACGAGAAACTCCGTCTTACTGAGGTTCATCGACATGACCCAGTTCTCGACCAGTTCCTGCCCGCCCAGCAGGGCGAAGGCCGCCGAGAAGATGGCCGAGCCGACGAACAGCCAGCACACCATGGCGCTCGTCTTCGCCGTGAGGAACACGCTTTCCTTGACCACGGTGAAGTTCAGCTGCCGGTAGGCCGCTGCAAGCAGGAACCCCCCCAGCGCCCCGATGGCCGCCGCTTCGGTGGGCGTGGCCAGGCCGAACACGATGGACCCCAGCACCGCCAGGATCATCACCAGCAGCGGGAAGAAGCTGCTCAGCAGCATCTTGAAGATCTCCAGCCGGGCGAAACTGAGCAGGCCGTAGTAGACGAGCATGGCGGCGGCGCCCACCCCCAGGCCGATCCAGTAGCCCGCCGGGGCCGGCTGCCGTTCTGCCGCTGCGGCTGCAGGAGCCGGTGCCGTGACCGCCGACGATGCGGTGGGCACGGCGGCTTCCGGGGCGACCACGGCGGAAGCTCCGGGCTCGGCCAGAGCTCCGGCCGCGGGTTCGGAAGCGCTGTCTTGCGCTGCCGCTGGCGGTTCGCTCAGTCCGCCACCGGTGCTGGCCCCGGGGGGCTCGGAGAGCCCGCCACCCTCGCTGGGTGGCTCGGCCAGGCCGCCGGACGACGACGACGACTCGCTGCCGAAGCCACCGCCCATCTGTTCCAGTTCAGAGGCCGCTTCCACGGGCGCGACCCGGGTCACCGTGTTGTAGCTCCACAGCGAGACCACCGTGAACAGGATCAGCGGCATCAGGGCGATGAACAGCTGCTTCAGCAGGTAGCCGGTGCTCACGTCCTGGTTGCGTTTGCCCTTCAGCGCCGCCAGCAGGCCCGGGACGGCCCGCGCCGAGCCCGTGGCGCCGACTTTTTCAAGCGGCGCGGGAATCGGCACGAAGGCGTCGGCGGCCGAGAGCGGCGGTGCCATCTCGGGCTTCAGCTTGGCGATGATGATCACGTACAGGATGTACAGACCCGCGAGCATGATCCCGGGGAACAGTGCCCCGGCATAGAGCTGCACCACCGAGACGCCGGCGGTGGCGCCGTACACGATCAGCATCACGCTGGGCGGAATCAGGATGCCCAGGCAGCCGCCGGCGGTGATGGCCCCGGCCGACAGGCGCACGTCGTAGCCGGCGCGCAGCATCTGCGGCAAGGCCAGCAGGCCCATCAGCGTGACCACGGCGCCGACGATGCCGGTGGCGGTGGCGAACACCGCGCAGGTCACGAGCGTGGCCACCCCCAGCGAGCCGGGCACCCGCGCCAAGGCGAGGTGCAGGCTGCTGAACAGCTTGGAGATCAGGTTGGCGCGTTCGACGAGATAGCCCATGAACACGAACAGCGGGATGGCGATCAGCACATCGCTGTTCATCACGGAGAACGCCCTCTGGACCATCAGGTCCAGCGTCTGCCGTGCCGCACCTTCGACCGACTGCCCGCCCGAGTGGTAGGCGAAGTAGGCGAACATCATGCCCATGCCCATCAGCGTGTAGGCCGTGGGAAAGCCCAGCATGATGGCCACCACCACCAGCGACAGCATGAGCAGGCCGATGTGGCCGTTGGTGATCTGATCGACGCTGAGCAGCATCGTCAACGCGGCGCCGCCGATCAGCGCCATCAGCGTGAAGCCGAACCAGAGTTCTTTGCGCAGTTTCATGAGTGCTTGCCCTGTTTCACGACGATGTCGTCCAAGGCCTCGATGTCGGCATCCTTGACATGGACCATGTCCTTGAGCTTTTCGACGTCGACTTCCTCGACGTCCTGTTCACGCGAGGGCCATTCACCCTGGCGCAGGCAGATCACGCAGCGCGCGATTTCCACCAGCCCCTGCAGCAGCAGCACCGCGCCGGCAAAGGGAATGATGAACTTGAAGGGGTACACCGGCAGCGGATCGGCGTTGAAGGTCTGCTCGCGGATGGCGAGCGAATCGCCGAAGTAGGACCAGCCCGCCCAGGTGAGCGCGAGGATGCCGGGCAGGAAGAAAAGGATGTACAGCGTGAGGTCGATGCCGGCCTGCACCCGCGGCCTGAAGAAGCCGTACAGCACGTCGCCGCGGACGTGGCCGGCCTTGCTCAGGGTGTAGGCACCGGCGCACATGAACAGGGTGCCATACAACATGATCTGGGCGTCCAGCACCCAGGCGTGTGGGTTGTTGAACACATAGCGGTTGAACACTTCCCAGCTGATCAGGGCCGTCAGACCGACCACCGACCAGGCAAACAATTGCCCGATGAAGGTGGAAAAGCGGTCGACGGCCAGCAGGAGTTTCTGCATCGGGTTTCCTCTCGAATGTTCTGTGGCGTCGTCCAAAAGGCAAGGGCGCCGACTAGCGGCGCCCCACGGCATGGTCGACGCGGTGCGCGACCGTGCAGCTTACTTGCGGGCGAAGTAGTGGTTGTAGGCCATCTTGAAGTCCACGGTGTAGTCGTTCCACCACGAACCCGCGCGGTCGGCAAAAGCTTTCTGCGAGTCGATGACCTTCTTGAACAGCGGATTCTCGCCGCTGCGCTTGGCCACGATCTTGTCCCACGCGGCGAGCTGGGCACGCAGGATGGCGTCGGGCGTCTTGAAGAACTTCACGCCGGCCTTCTTCAGCTCGATGTAGTCGAGCGAGTTGCGCTGCACGGCTTTCCAGCTCATGTCGGCGCTGGCAGCCTGCACGCCGAAGTCGATGATCGACTTCAGTTCGGTGGGCAGGGCGTCGAGCTTGCCCTTGTTGAACAGGATCTCGAACTGCTCGCCGCTCTGGTGGAAGCTTTGCAGCATGCAGTTCTTCACCACGTCGGGGAAGCCGAGCAGCCGATCGGAGCTGGCGTTGTTGAACTCGGCGCCGTCGATCAGGCCGCGGTCCAGGGCCGGCACGATTTCGCCGCCGGGCAGCGGATTCACTGCAGCACCCATCTCGGTGTACATGTCCACCGCCAGGCCGACCGTGCGGAACTTCACGCCCTTCAGGTCTTCCAGCTTGGCGATCGGCTTCTTGAACCAGCCGAAGGGCTGAGTAGGCATCGGGCCGTAGAGGTACGACACCACTTCGAGGTTCAGGCTCTTGTAGATCTCGGCCAGCAGCTCCTTGCCGCCGCCATAGTTGTGCCAGGCCAGCAGGGTGTTCGGGTTCATGCCGAAGGACGGGCCCGAGCCCCACAGCGCCAGAGCCGAATTCTTGCCGTAGTGGTAGGCCACCACGCCGTGGCCGCCGTCCAGCGTGCCCTTGGCCACGGCTTCCAGCAACTGGAAGGCCGGGACCACGGCGCCCGAAGGCAACACCTCGATCTTCAAGCGGCCGCCGGCCATGTTGTTGACCTTGGCGGCGAAGTCGGTGGCGTATTCGTGGAAGATGTCCTTGGCGGGCCAGGTGCTCTGGAAGCGCAGGCTCGTGGTCTGGGCGCTGGAGACGGCGGGTACAGCCAGGGCACCCGCGCCCACGGCGCCGGCGGCGGCGCTGTGCAGAAATTTGCGGCGGGGGGCTGCCTTCGTGGCGTCGGTCATGTGAGTGTTCTCCTGAACAGGGTCAGATTCGGGGTGGGCTTCGTCCAAGACAAAGCCAGTCGAGTTTGCAGGGCCCCGGCCGGGGTGACAAGTCGGTCTAACCCGAGGGCCGCCCGACAAAGCGTCGCACCCTGATCAGGGGATCGCCCGCGCCGCCTCGACCTGGATGAGCAGGCGGATGTCGTTGCCCACCAGGGGCAGACCGAAGCTGGCGCCGTAGTCGCTGCGCTTGAAACTGGCTTCGAAGTCGCCGCCGCAGATCTCGCGTCGGGTGTCGGTTTCCGTTCGGCATCGAAAGCGCAGGGCCTTCAAGCTCAGCGGCCGGGACTGTCCGCGCAGCGTGAACTCGCCACGCACCTCCGCGAGGCTCCCGTCCTCGAAGCGGAAGTTGCGTGAAACGAAGAAGGACTCGGGATGGCCGCTGCTGTCCAGCAGGTCGGTCTGGCGGAGGCGCGCGTCGAAGACCGCCAGCCCGGTGCTGACCCCCGCGGTGGCGATGCGCAGGCTGACTTCACCGCGGCCGGCCGCTCGGTCGAGCGTGGCCTGGCCGGACAGCGGGCCGAAACGGCCGCGCGTCGTGCTGGTTCCGAAGTGCAGCACTTCGAACTGGACGAAGCTGTGCTCGGGGATCAGCACGTAGTCATGCGACTGGGCGCTGACGGGCGGCGCGGCGAGCAGCCAGGCCGCAGCCGCCAGCGCGATGTGAACGGTCTTCATGCCTCGATCTTGGGGCAGGAGTGCCCCTTACTGCTTGATGGCTTCGACCTGGACCGTCAGCCGCACGTCGTCGGGGATGCCCGGCAGGCCATAGGTCATGCCCCACTGGCTGCGCTTGATCGTGGTCTCGAAGTCGCCACCGCAGACCTGGCGCTTGAAGAACGGGTTGTCGTAGCAGTTGAAGCGGCTGCCGGTCAGCACCACGGGCCCGCTCTTGCCCAACAGGGTGAGCGTGCCGTTGATGCGGGTGACCTTGTCGCCGTCGAAGGCCAGGTTGTCGGCGACGAAACGGGCGGTGGGGTGGGCCGCGGCGTTGAAGAAGTCGGCGCTTTGCAGATGCTTGTCGAACGGCGCCACGCCGGTGTTGATCGACGCCACGTCGATCGTGATGTCGAGCTTGCCGGTCTTGCCGCTGCGGTCGAACTGGATGCTGCCGTCCTTCTTGTCGAAACGTCCCCGGACCGTCGACGTGCCGAAGTGCAGGGCTTCGAAGGTGACGAAGGTGTGCGTGGGGTCGAGCGTGTAGGTCGCGGTCTGGGCCTGCGCGGTGCCTGCCAGGGCGAAAGTGGCCGCCAGGGCGGCGCCGAGGATGTAGCGCTTCATGAGTTGATCTCCGTGAGGGTTTCGGGGGGTGTGGAACGAGGGTCTACAGCGGGGCCAGGCCCGTGAGCACGAGCTTGAACTTGACAGCCACATCGTTGCCCAGCAGGGATGTGTCGGTCCATTCGGCCTCGCCGATCTTGAAGTCCAGTCGCTTGAGGATGAAGCTGCCGCTGACGGTGCTGGTCAGTGCCGCACCGCTGCCCGTCTGCACCACCTGCACAGGCACCGCGATGTCGCGGGAAGCGCCCTTGATGGCCAGCTTGCCGGCCACTTCGAACCTGCCGGGGCCGGCTGCCTTGATGCCGGTGGACTGGAACGTGGCGCGCGGAAACGCGGGCACGTTCAACCACGTCGCCTTGGGGACCTCGGCGTCGAGTTCGGCGCTGCCGAAGCGCGCGCTGCCGGTCTCGACGACGAAGGCGACGCTGCCAGTTTCAGGTTTCTTCGGGTCCAGCGCCACCTGGGCCGTGAACTTCGTGAACTTGCCGTCGACGGGCACACCCATCTGACGTGTCGTGAATGCAATTTCGCTGGCGGCGGCCTGCAGTTGTGCGGCCTTGGCCTGGGCGTGTGCGCTGCCAGGGTGGAAGGCGGCGGCCAGCAAGGCGAAGCCGAGGGTCAGGCTGTAGAGGGTGCGTGAGCTCATGGAAAAAGACAGGGTGCGTGGAGGTTCAGCCGCGGCCGGGCAGCATGCGCAGCAGCAGGCCGTCGCGGTCGACGAACTGGTGCTTCAAGGCGCCGGCGATGTGCAGGGCGACGACGGTACCCAGTGCGTAAGCCAGGTAGTGGTGGACGGGCTTCAAGGTTTCGGCGAGTTCCCGACTGACCGGCACCCAGTCGGGCAGGGGCAGCACCGCGAACAGGACGATCGGGAAGCCAGCGGCCGAGCTGTAGGCCCAGCCGGACAGGGGCACCGCAAAGAACAGCACATACAGCGCCAGGTGCGCGCCATGGGCCGCACGTTGCTGCCAGGCGGGCATGGCAGGCATCGCCGGCGGGCGCTGGACCAGGCGCCACAGCAGCCGCGCCGCCGAGAGCACGAGGATCACGACCCCTGCCCATTTGTGCCAGTTGTAGAGCTTGAGCTTCTGCACCGACAGGGGCAGCCCGGTCATGTACAGGCCGACACCGAGTGACCCCAGAATCAGCAGGGCCAGCAACCAGTGCAGGGCCATGCTGAGCGGGTGGTATCGGCTGGGGTGGGCGTGGCGGTTCATCAGGCCGCCAGTGTCCACGGGTGGCCTGGGTCGGCCGTTCAAGCCATTTGTCTGCCGCGGTCAGGCGCTGCGAATGCTTTCTTTCAAGCTGCCTTCTGGGCAGCGGTCGCGGCCTCGCGCCATTGCAGCATCAGCCGGTCCCATTTCGTGCGGGCGGCTGCCAGGTGCCGGGCCTTGACGTGTCCGTAGCCGCGGATGTCTTCGGGGATGCGTGCGATCTCCACCGCCAGCGCCCGGTTGCCGGGGTTCAAGGTGCTCAGCAGATCGTCGATGCAGGCCCGGTACTCGGTGATGAGCGCGCGTTCCACGCGACGTTCGGGGTTGCGGCCGAAAAAGTCGAGCGCTCCGCCGCCCCACTGGCGCAGGCCCTTCAGCTGGGCCAGCACCGCGAAGGCGCTGCGCATCCAGGGGCCGAAAGGCTGCTTGACGAGCTCGCCACGGGCATTGGTCTTGGCGATGGCCGGTGGGGCGAGGTGGTGCACGATCTTGTAGTCGCCCTCGAACAGGCTCGCGATCTTCGCGGTGAAGGCCGGGTCGGTGTGCAGGCGTGCCACTTCGTACTCGTCCTTGTAGGCCATCAACTTGAACAGGTAGCGGGCCACGGCTTCGGTCAAAAGCGTCCCGCCCTTTTCGCCCATGGCCCGTGCTTCCGCGGCACGCACCTTGTCGACGAAGGACTTGTAGTCGGCCGCATAGGCCGCGTCCTGATAGCCGGTGAGGAATTCCACGCGCTTGGCCAGCATGTCGGCCAGAGCGGGTTTCTTCACGAATTCGATCACCTGGCGGGCGGCAAACAAGGCCTGCACGGCGGCCAGGTCGTGCGCGCAGCGCCGGCCCCATTCGAAGGCGGCCTTGTTGTTGTCGATCTGCACGCCGTTGAGTTCGATGGCGCGCATCAGCGCCACGTGCGTCAAGGGAATGCGGCCGTGCTGCCAGGCATAGCCCAGCATCAGCGGGTTGGTGTAGATGCTGTCGCCGAGCATGGCCACGGCCACGGCTTCGGCGTCGAAGGCGCCCACCAGAGCGTCGCCCACGCTGTTGCGGATGGCGGTTTCGCAGTCCCCACCCGGGAACTGCCAGTCGGCATTGCGCACGAAGGCGGCGGTGGGTGTGCCGTGGGTGTTCAGCGCCACGTAGGTGCGGCCCTGCTGCATCACCGTCAGCGTGTACTTCGCGGCGCCGACGATGCTGTCGCAGGCGATCACGAGGTCGGCCTGTGCGGTGTCGACCTTGGTCGTGAAGATGGCTTCAGGACGGTTGGCAATCTGGATGTGGCTCCAGGTGGCGCCGCCCTTCTGCGCCAGGCCGCCGGCGTCCTGCGTCACCACGCCCTTGCCTTCCAGGTGCGCGGCCATGCCCAGCAGTTGGCCGATGGTGATGACGCCGGTGCCGCCTACGCCGCCCACCACGATGCCCCAGGCCCAGTCCTTCAGGCTGGCTGCCAGCGGCAGGCTGGGTTCGGGCAGCGGCGGCAGGGCCGACAGGTCGCCCTTCTTTTCCTTCTTCGGCTTCTTCATCTGCCCGCCTTCGACGGTGACGAAGCTGGGGCAGAAGCCCTTCACGCAGGAGTAGTCCTTGTTGCAGCTGTTCTGGTTGATCTGGCGCTTGCGGCCGAACTCCGTTTCCACGGGCTCGACGCTCAGGCAGTTGCTCTGCACGCCGCAGTCGCCGCAGCCTTCGCACACCAGTTCGTTGATGACGACACGCTTGGCCGGGTCGGCCAGCTTGCCGCGCTTGCGGCGGCGGCGCTTTTCCGTGGCGCAGGTCTGGTCGTAGATGATGGCCGTGGTGCCCTTGACGAGGCGGAACTCGCGCTGGAGGTCGTCGAGCCGGTCGCGGTGGTGCACCGTGACGCCGGCTTCCAGGCTGACACCCGCATATTTTTCGGGCTCGTCGCTGACGATGACAAGCCTGGCGACGCCTTCGCTCGTCAGGCTCTTCATGATCTGCAGCACGGTGTGGCCTTCGGCGCGTTCACCCACCTGCTGGCCGCCGGTCATGGCCACGGCGTCGTTGTAGAGCACCTTGTAGGTGATGTTCACGCCGGCCGCGATGCTCTGGCGGATGGCCAGCAGGCCGCTGTGGAAGTAGGTGCCATCGCCCAGGTTGGCGAAGATGTGTTCCTCGTTGGTGAACGGCGCCTGCCCGACCCAGGGCACGCCTTCGCCGCCCATCTGCGTGAAGGTGGCGGTGCTGCGGTCCATCCAGGTCCATGTAGTGGCAGCCGATGCCGGCCACGGCGCGGCTGCCTTCGGGCACGCGCGTGCTGGTGTTGTGGGGGCAGCCGCTGCAGAACCAGGGCGCGCGCTCGCCGGTGTCCACCTTCAGTTCGCTCAGCTGCCGTTCGCGTGCTTCGATGATGGCCAGGCGCTGGTCCATGCGCGCGGCGATGTCGGCATTCACGCCCAGCTTCTTCAGGCGCTTGGCAATGGCCTTGGCGATGATGGCCGGCGTCAGGTCGGCCTTGGCGCGCAGCAGCCAGTTTTCGCTGGGGTTGGGACGGCTCCATTCGCCACCGGTCGAGTCGCCCTCCGGTTCGTCGAACTTGCCCAACACGTTCGGCCGCACGTCGGCGCGCCAGTTGTAGAGCTCTTCCTTCAACTGGTATTCGATGACCTGGCGCTTTTCCTCGACCACCAGGATCTCCTGCAGACCCTGCGCGAAGTCGCGCGTGATGGTGGCTTCCAGCGGCCAGACCACGTTCACCTTGTGCAGCCGGATGCCCTGGGCGCGGCAGGTGTCGTCGTCCAGGCCCAGGTCGCTGAGGGCCTGGCGCGTGTCGTTGTAGGCCTTGCCGGTGGCGATGATGCCGAAGCGGTCGTTGGGCGTGGCCAGCACGTTGTAGTTCAGCTTGTTGGCGCGCACGTAGGCCAGGGCGGCGTACCACTTGTAGTCCATCAGCCGCGCTTCCTGTTCCAGCGGCGCATCGGGCCAGCGGATGTGCAGGCCGCCGGGTGGCATGACGAAGTCCTCGGGCATGACGATCTGCACGCGGTCCGGGTCGACGATGACCGAGCTGCTGGACTCGACGACCTCCTGGATCGTCTTCATGCCGCTCCACACGCCGGAGAATCGGCTCATCGCGAAGGCGTGCAGCCCCATGTCCAGGATGTCCTGCACGCTGCTGGGGAAGAACACCGGCAGGCCGCAGGCCTTGAAGATGTGGTCGCTCTGGTGCGGTGCGGTGCTGCTCTTGCTGACGTGGTCGTCGGCGGCAATGGCAATCACGCCACCATGCTTGCTGGTGCCGGCCATGTTGGCGTGCTTGAAGACGTCGCTGCAGCGGTCGACACCCGGGCCCTTGCCGTACCAGAGGCCGAACACGCCGTCGTACTTTGCTTTCTCGGGGAACAGGTCGAGCTGTTGCGTGCCCCACACGGCGGTGGCGCCCAGCTCCTCGTTCACGCCAGGCTGGAAGACGACGTGGTTGTCGGCCAGGTGCTTCTTGGCGGCCCACAAAGCCTGGTCGTAGCCGCCCAGGGGGCTGCCGCGATAGCCGCTGATGAAGCCGGCGGTGTTGAAGCCCGCACGCGCGTCGCGCTGGCGCTGCAGCATCGGCAGGCGCACCAGGGCCTGGACACCGCTCATGAAGGCGCGGCCCTGTTCCAGCCGGTACTTGTCGTCGAGCGTGACGGTTTCCAGGGCCTTGCGGACGGATTCGGGCAGCGGCGCATTCATGTGGGAACTCCTTGGCGGGGGCGCTGGGCAGTTTAGGGTTGCACGTGCTTTAAGTGCTTGCTTTCGATGCCCGGAATAGACTGCCTGGCGCAACCACAGTTCAAAACGATGGCCATATACGAAGAAATCGCGCCGGGTTCGGCCGAATCAGGGAAAACGCTCGAGTCTGGTTCAACTGCCGCGCTGGACAAGTTCGACATCGCCATCCTGAGCCTGCTGCAGCAAGACGCGCGCCTGTCGAACACCGAGCTGGCCTCGCGCATCGGCCTGTCGGCGGCGCCGACCTGGCGCCGCGTGAAATGGCTGGAGCAGCAGGGCTACATCACCGGGTATCGGGCAGAGATCGACCGGCGCAAGATCGGCCTGGGCGTGCTGGCCTTCGTGCGCGTGGATGCCGAGCGCAACAACGCCGATGCGACGCGGGCGCTGGAAGACGCCATCCGTGCCCTGCCCGAGGTCGTGGCCTGCCACTACATCAGCGGCGCCGGCACTTTCGAGCTGCAGGTGCTGGCCACCGATCTGGACGCGTTCTCGCGCTGGACCATGCAGACCCTGTTCAAGCTGCCCAACGTGAAGGACCTGCACACCAGTTTTGCGCTGGGCGAGGTCAAGGCCGGGGCCGCCTTGCCGCTGGGCCACTTGAAAGCCGGCATCGGGCCTGCAGGTCGCGCCCCCGCATGACGGGCCTGTGACGAACCCGGCGACTGCGCTACCCTCGCGCCCCAACGGTGCACTGCACCCTGCCGATGCCCCCACGCCCCTGATGCGCCCCCTGGTCGACGCTCTGCTGACCCACGATCCGCGGCAACGCGAGCGCTTGTCGCAGGCCTTGCTGGCCATGGGCCTGCTGGCCACGGGGGTGCTGGCGATGCACTACTTCGTCTCGATCGGCCTGGCCGACGCGGCGGCCGTGTGGTGGTGGTCGGGGTTCACGCTGGCGGGCATGGCGGTGTTCTTCCTGCTCATTCGAAGCGGCGTGTCGCGGCGCTGGCGTGAACCGTCGCTCACGGTGCCGCAGATGCTGTTTGCCCTGAGCAGTGGCGCGGTGGCCTATTCGCTGCTGGGCGCGGGGCGCGGGGCCGTCTTTCCGATGGTGATGACGGTCCTGATGTTCGGCCTGTTCGTGGCGACACCTGCGCAAATGCGCTGGGTCAGCATTTATGCCGTGGCGCTGTTCGGCGGCGTGATGGCCTGGTGCGCCTGGGCCCGGCCGGAACGCTACCCTCCGGCCACCGAGCTGGGCCACTTCCTGCTGGTGGCCACGATGATGCCGGCGGTGTCCATCCTGGCCGGGCGCCTGTCCCTGATTCGCCAGCGTTCGCGCCAGCACCGTGCAGAACTCGCGCTGGCCCTGGGGCGCCTGCGCGAACAGAGCACCCACGACGAGCTCACGGGCCTGATCAACCGCCGCCAGATGGACGAACTGATGGCGCAGGAGCACCAGCGCTGCGCCCGCTCGGGCCAGACCTTCTGCCTGGCGGTGCTGGACATCGACCACCTGCGGGGCATCAACGACCGCCACGGGCACAGCGCCGGCGACGCCGTGCTGCAGGCGCTGGCGCATGAGGCTGCACGCCACGTGCGCGTGTCCGACGTGCTCTCGCGCCAATCCGGTGACGAGTTCGTGCTGATGATGTCCGACACCCGGGCCGCCCCGGCCCGCGGCGGCCTGGAGCGGCTGCACGAGAAGATGAGCGCGCTGCGCATCGAGCATGGTGCCCACACCTTGGTCGTGACGATCAGCGGCGGCCTGGCCCAGCACCATGCCGGCGAAACCGCGGCCCAGACCCTGGACCGGGCCCACGCGGCCCGCGCCGAAGCGAAGGCCCAAGGCGGCAATCGCATCGTCGTGGCAGGCTGAGCGAAAGGACGAACAGGCGATGTGGCTGCTCATCCTGGAAGCCCTGGTGGCGTTGGCGCTGCTCGTCGGCGCGGTGTGGTGGACGATGTTTTCCGGCCGCCGGCGCGATGGCGAACGCGAGGAGCCCGACGACGACGAACCGCCGCCACGCTGAACGGGCTGACCCTTCAGCGATACGGCTCCCGGGGCGGCAACACGAAGCCCAGCGGCTGCCGCCACAGCCGGCGACGCAGCGCCATGCCGATCCGGCTGCGGTCCTGCAGGCGCACGCCGCGCGAGCGCAGCGCCACCTTGAAGGCCAGCCAGAAGCTCACCGTGACGTTGAGGGCGCCGACCGCGGCGATGCCGGCCACGCACCACCAGAACACCGGCGTCAGCACCGTCTGCCAGCCCAGGGTGCCGACCGCCGCGGCGAGCTGGCCGGTGGCCAGCGTCACGTGGCGCACGTCCAGGTCCAGCCCGAAGAAGCCCAGCAACGGTGGCACCAGGCCCAGCATCATTCCCAGGGAGACGTTGGCCGCCAGGCCCGAGATGTTGGCGCGCCACCAGGCTGCCCAACGCCGGGCCCGGGGCGCGCCCAGGCGGGCGATGATGCGCGGGTTCCAGGCGATGGCGCTGTCGAGGCGGTGGAACACGAACCAGTTCTCGGCCCAGCCGGCCACCAGCGAGCTGGTGAACAGGAGCACCCCGGTGAACGCCGCGAACAGGGCCGTCGGTCCGAGCAGCGTGACGCTGTGCAGCACGTGCTCGGCATCGCGGGTGCTGACCAGGGGCCGGCCCAGGATCATCACGGCCAGGCCCTGCGCCGCCAGGACCACCGGCGCGCACAGCGCCAGGTTGCCGGCGATGCCGGCCATCTGCGAGCGGATGAGCTGGGCCACGCGGTCGACGAAGGACTCGATCTCCTCCGGCGTGGCGGCGGCATTGGTGGGCAGGGTTGCGGCCAGCGCCGGGGCGGTCATGGCCGGCTGCTTGGTGGCCACCGTCCAGTGCAGCAGCATCACCAGCACGAAGCTCGCAGCGTAATTTGCGCCCGACCAGAAGCCGGTCCAGAAAGCCGTGAGTCCGAGCGCGCCGATGGCGAACTTCGCCAGGGTCGTGCCCGCCAGGACGATGCCGCCACCAGCCGCGCGGCGAAGCATGTTGCGGTATTCGCCCCGGCTGCGCGTGATGTAGTGCGAGCCGGTCTCGGCGCTGCGTTCTGCCACCTGCCGGGCCAGCAGCGAATAGTGGCCGCGCAGCAGGGCCCGCAGTCCGGTGGTCTCGCCCAGGTCCTGCAGCAGCTTGGCCATCAGGCGCTGCCAGTCGGCCTGGGGTTCGCGCGTCAGCACGCAGTCGAGCAGCTGTTCGATGCGCGCGGTGCGGCCCCTCAGCTGGTCGAGCTCGTAGACGATGTCGACCGAGATGCCGAATTCCTCGAGGTGCGCGGTGACGCTGTCGGCGGCCGCGCGGCAGGCGCCGAGCACGGCGCGGAACAGCGCCGCTTCGCGCAGAGCCTCATCGCCACGGTCCTCGAGCATCGCGCTGCGCAAGGCATCGGCGCTGCGCGTGAGCTGGCGGAAAGGGTCGCTGTCGAGCAGCCGCCGGTCCATGCGCTGGCGCAGCGCGGGCGTGTAGCCCGAGGCATGCACCGCGCTGACGAGGATGGTGATGGCGTCGAGCAGTGTCCTGCGCCAGTCGGGCAGCCCCGGGGCGAGCAGGATGGCCAGCCGCTGCCGGGTGACCGGGTCGATGGCATCGATCCAGGCCCCGTCCGCCGCATGGAACAGCAGCTGGAAGAGCGCTGCGAGGTCGGTGGTCTCGGGGGTTCCCGGCAGGAAGCGCCGCTGCAGGCGCGAGACCACCTCGCCACCGAGCGAGACGCGTGCGCCGAAGCCGAAGTCGGCGAACAGTGCGGCAGCGTCGATCTCGCGCCAGAAGATCTGCAGCATGCCCTGCACGCGTTCACGGACGTCGGGCTGGCGTTCGAGCTGGTTCAGCAGATGCCGAAGCCGCAGCACGGGCAGCGGCGTGCGTGGCTCGGGAGCCGATTCGGCCGGCGGCAAACCCGGGCTGCTGCGCACGGGTGCATGGCGCAGCCATTCGATCAGGCGCACCAGCCACAGGTGGCGCTCGGGTTGGCTGGCGCGCGGGTCTGCAGCGTTGATGAGCGCGGTGAGGTCCCAGGACTTCGCCATGGTCTTCAGCCCGCCCGCGCCGATGGGCTGTGAACCCTCAGTGCAGCAGCCCCGGGAAGATCAGCTCGAAGGCCGGCACGCTGGCATCGAAGGCCCGGGCATCCTCGGTCATGCAGAAGAAGGTGCCTTCCATCTGGCCGTGCGGCGTGGCGATGCGGGTCCAGCTCGTGTACTCGAATTCCTCGCCCGGCTTGAGCAGGGGCTGATGGCCCACCACCGCCAGGCCGCGCACGTTCTCGACCTGGCCGTCGGCGTCGGTGACGACCCAGTGCCGGGCGACCAGCTGCGCGCTGATCTCGCCGCTGTTGCGGATGGTGACCGTGTAGGAAAAGGCGAACGGGCCTTCAGGCGGGCGCGACTGTTCCGGCAGGTACTGCACACGCACGCTGCAGTCGAACCGGGCCTGCACCGGCCTTGCCTGTTTCGTCGGGATTGCGCTCATGCATTTGATTGTAGGAGCGGCTCCTAAAATGTCCCCATGAGCACCTACCGCATTGCCCCCAGCATCCTGTCTGCCGACTTCGCCCGGCTCGGCGAAGAGGTGCGCAACGTCGTCGATGCCGGTGCCGACTGGATCCACTTCGACGTGATGGACAACCACTACGTGCCGAACCTCAGCTTCGGCCCGATGGTCTGCCAGGCCCTGCGCCAGCACAGCCGGGTGCCGATCGATGTGCACCTGATGGTGCAGCCCGTGGACGCCCTGGCCCTGGCATTCGCCAAGGCCGGCGCCGACCTCGTCAGCTTCCACCCCGACGCCAGCCCGCACGTGGACCGCACGCTGCAGTTGATCAAGGCCGAGGGCAAGCAGGCCGGGCTGGTGTTCAACCCCGCCACGTCCCTGGACGCGCTGGAGTACGTCATCGACAAGGTCGACCTCATCCTCATCATGAGCGTGAACCCCGGCTTCGGTGGCCAGAGCTTCATCGACAGCGCCCTGCGCAAGATCGAGCGCGCACGCAAGCTCATCGAGCTGACCGGGCGCGATATCCGCCTGGAAGTGGACGGCGGCATCAAGGTCGACAACATTCGCCGCGTGGCCGATGCCGGCGCCGACACCTTCGTGGCCGGCAGCGCCATCTTCGGCCAGCCCGACTACAAGAGCGTGATCGACGCGATGCGGCGCGAACTCGCCGCCTGAGCCGCGCGGCCTCAGTCCAGGATGCGGGCCTTCACCCGCTTGCCCTTGACCGGCATGCTGTTCAGCGCCTGCTCGGCCTGGCGTGCCACGCTCCGGGCCACGGCCACGTAGGTGCTGAAGTCGTTGATGTTGATCTTGCCGACCTCTGCACCCGGAATGCCGGCGTCCTTGGTCAGCGCGCCCAGCACGTCGCCAGCGCGGATCTTCTCCTTGCGGCCACCCAGGATCTGGATCGTCACCATGGGCGGCTGCAGTGGCGTGCCCGCGTTTGCCGTGAGCTCGGCCAGCGGGTGGAACTGCGGGGCCTGACCCTGCAGCTGTTCGATGCGCCCGACCCGGCCCATTTCGTCCAGGCTGGCCAGGCTGAAGGCCCAGCCGCTTTCGCCGGCACGGCCGGTGCGGCCGATGCGATGGGTGTGCACCTCGACGTCAGGCGTGATCTCGACGTTGATCACCGCCTCGAGCTGGGCGATGTCCAGGCCACGCGCCGCCACATCGGTGGCCACCAGCACCGAGCAGCTGCGGTTGGCGAAGCGCACCAGCACCTGGTCGCGGTCGCGCTGCTCCAGGTCGCCATGCAGGGCCAGCGCGCTGATGCCCTGCGCCTGGAGCACGTCGACGAGGTCGCGGCATTGCTGCTTGGTGTTGCAGAAGGCCAGGGTGCTGGCCGGCCGCCAGTGGTTCAGCAGCAGGCCCACGGCGTGCAGACGCTGTTCTTCCGTCACCTCGTACCAGCGCTGGCGGATCTGCTGGCTGCCGGGGCGCTGAGTCAGCGTCACCTCCTTCGGTTCGCGCAGGAACTTCTTGGCCAGCTGCTGGATGCCCTCGGGGTAGGTGGCCGAAAACAGCAGCGTCTGCCGCGTCTTGGGGGCGCGGCTGGCGATGCTGGCGATGTCGTCCATGAAGCCCATGTCGAGCATGCGGTCGGCTTCGTCGAGCACCAGGGTCTGCAGCGCGCCCAGCTGCAAGGTGCCGCGGTCCAGGTGGTCGATCAGCCGCCCCGGGGTGCCCACCACCACGTGCGCGCCATGGGCCAGGCTGTCGGCCTGCGGCTTGATGGGCGCGCCGCCGCACAGCACCAGCACCTTCACGTTGCTGGCGGCGCGTGCGAGCCGGCGCACTTCCAGCGCCACCTGGTCGGCCAGTTCGCGCGTGGGGCACAGCACCAGGGCCTGCGTGTCGGGGCGCTGCATGTCCAGCCGCGCCAGCAGGGTGAGCGCGAAGGCGGCGGTCTTGCCGCTGCCGGTCTGGGCCTGGGCGATGAGGTCGTGCCCGGCCAGCGCCAGCGGCAGGGCCGCGGCCTGCACCGGGGTCATGGCGGCATAGCCGAGCTGCTGCAGCGTGGCCAGCGTGGCGGGTGACAGGGGCAGGGTGTCGAAGGCCGTGGTTTCGGGGGTTGTCATCGCGTTCCAGTGTTCAGCCCACGCGGTCGACGCGTCGGGCCAGCACCACGGAGGTGGTGGTCTTGCGCACGCCGGGAATGGCGCCAATCTCGTCGAGCAGGCCGTCCAGCCTGGCCGGGGAATCCGCCCGCAGCAGGGCGATGTAGTCGAATTCACCGCTGACGGAACACAGCTGGCGCAGCTCGGGCAAGCCCGCCAGGCGCTGGGTGACGTCGCGCGCCGATTTGGGTTCGGTGGTGATGCCCACGAAAGCCTCGACCCCGCGATCGCCTTCGTCCTGCCCCAGCCGCGCGGTGTAGCCGACGATCACCCCCAGCTTCTCCAGCCGCGCCAGCCTGGCGACGACGGTGGTGCGGGCCACGCCCAGCTGGCGTGCCAGGTCGGCCGTGCTGGCGCGGGCGTTGGCCTGCAGAAGCGCGATGAGCTGACGGTCGAGTGGATCGGTATTCATGTGAACGATGTGTGCACTTTTGGGCAGATTGTCGTCGGCAGGAGGGGGGATTCTGTGATGCGGACCGGGCCTGATATGTCCTACAGTGCATTGGCCCGGTGCAGGGACAAAACGCATCGGGCAATTCCGGACAACCAAAAAAGAATCGCCCCAGGGAGTTTGCGAAACGCCAAGCTCGAGGCATCCCATGAAATTCAGAGAGGTCGTGATCTTCAGCGGCCACGTATTCCAGGTTCCACAGTGCGTGCAGCGCATCGATCACCGAGCGACCCACGGATGGCAGTTGCGATACGGAGGCACCAAGCTCTTTTCGGATCACACCAACGACGGCAGCGGTGCGCCCAAATCGCTTGAACTGGCCACGCGCGAGCTGCTCAAGCGCATTGCCACGATGCCTGCGCCCACGCGCCTGCAGCGCGGGCCCAGCCAGAACAAGAGCAACAACCTGCCCGTGGGCATCAGCGGGCCGGTGGTGCGTGTTCGACGCGGCGGCAAGGTGCGTGACTGCAGCCTGGCAGTGCTGATCCCGCGGTTCGGCGCATCGCCCAGCCGTCGCACCATTTACATCGGTACCGAGAATACCTACACGCCGGCGCGCTTCGACGCGGCGCTGGCGCGGGCTATCGAGATGCGCAGCGCCGCCGAGGAGGCCTACCACCGCGCAGAAACCCGCGCCCGACGGGCCGAGGCGACGGCGCTGAAGAAGGTCAGGCGCGCAGCGGCCTGACGATCTGACGCACTGCGTTTGACGAAACGTCGAAGTCGACCGCGACTTCGACGAAAGCGCGCTAGCTTTCGTCGGCAGGCATTTCTACACTTCCAGGCAGTTCATTGACAACCTGGGAGTTCCTCCATGCGCATCACCTTGCTCGGCGCCGGTCACATCGGCCACACCATTGCCCGCCTGCTGGGCGACAGCGGCGACTACGAGGTCACCGTCGTCGACCGCAGCGCCGACGCGCTGGCCAAGATCATCACCGGCCCCCGGGTGCAGACGCGAGTGGCCGACACCAGCCAGGCGCCCACCCTGCTGGAGGTGCTGCGCGGCCAGGATGCCGTGATCAATGCGCTGCCCTACCACCTGGCCACCCTGGCCGCCACGGCCGCACGCGAGGCGCATTGCCACTACTTCGACCTGACCGAAGACGTGGCCGCCACGCGCGCCATCCAGCAGTTGGCCGAAGGCGCTCCCACGGCCTTCATGCCCCAGTGCGGGCTGGCGCCGGGCTTCATCGGCATCGTGGCCCACCACCTGGCGCAGAAATTCGACACGCTTCAGGAAGTGAAGATGCGGGTGGGCGCGCTGCCAGCATTTCCCACCAACGCCCTGAAATACAACCTGACCTGGTCGGTCGACGGTTTGATCAACGAGTATTGCCATCCCTGCGAAGCCATCCGCGAGGGTCGCAACATCGAGGTCTTGCCGCTGGAAGGGCTGGAGCACTTCAGCCTGGACGGCACCGAGTACGAGGCCTTCAACACCAGCGGCGGCCTGGGCACGCTGACGGAAACGTTGCGCGGCCGGGTGCAGAACCTGGACTACAAGAGCGTGCGCTACCCCGGCCACCAGTCGCTGATGAAGATGCTGCTGGAAGAACTGCAGCTGAACCAGGACCCGGAAACGCTCAAGGCGATCATGCGCAAGAGCATTCCCAGCACGATGCAGGACGTGGTGCTGGTCTTCGTCACCGTCAGCGGCATGAAAGGCGGTTCGCTGGTGCAGGAGGTGTTCGCGCGCAAGATCTTTGCCGACCGCAGCGAAGTGCACCCGCTCTCGGCGATCCAGATCACCACGGCTGCGGGCATCTGCGCGGCTGTCGACCTGTTCCGCGCCGGAGCGTTGCCGCAGCAGGGCTTCATCCGCCAGGAACAGGTCGCCCTGCCGGCATTCCTGGCGAACCGCTTCGGTCGCGCCTACCAGCAGAGCCGGCAGGTCGAGAGCATCGGCTGACAGCGCTCGGCTGGCTGGAGGTGGCATGGGGCTTGCGTGCCGGCGAGGGCATCAACTTGTATACCAGTCAGTGCACCGAATTGGTGTCCTGCCGCCCTTGCTGTCTCGTCAACGCCCCGCATGCCCACTCCAGATCGAATCACGACGATCGCCGCCAGGCGCAATTTCGACGCAGGAAAACGCCCGGCGATCACCATCCGCGGCTTGAAGAAGAACTTCGGCGGCGCGACGCTCTACGCCGGGCTCGATCTCGACATTCCAGGGGGCCGGTTCATCTCGGTGTTCGGCCCCAACGGCTGCGGCAAGTCGACGCTGATCAACCTGATCTCCGGCCTGATTCCCATCGACGGTGGGGAGATCCTGTTCGACGGCCGCAGCGTCAAGGACGTGACCATCGGCTACGTCTTCCAGAACTATCGCGACGCGCTGTTCCCGTGGATGAGCGCACGCGACAACATCGACTACCCGCTGAAGGTGCGGGGCATGCCGGTGGCCGATCGGAAGCGCCGGGTCGACGAGCTGATCGCGCAGTTCGAAGTGGGGTTCGACCTGAAGAGCCGGCCGTCCGACCTGTCGGGCGGCCAGCAGCAGCTGGTGTCGATCCTGCGCGCACTGGCGCCCAAGCCCGAAGTGATGTTTCTCGACGAGCCGTTCTCGGCGCTCGACTATGAGATGACGCTGTTCATCCGGGAAAAACTGCAGACCGTGTTCCAGCAGACCGGCGTGACGATGCTGCTGGTGTCGCACGACCTGGAGGAAGCGGTCTATCTGGCCGACCACGTGCTGCTGCTGAGCAAGCGCCCCACCACCGTGGCCGACATCGTCGACGTTGCGGCACCGCGCCCGCGCACCGACGCCACCCTGTCCGACCCGGCCTTCATTGCCTGCAAGGCCCACAGCCTGGCGATCTTCCAGCGCGAGGTGCGCCGGTGAATCCCTTGCCGGCCGTGCTGAAGCACCCGTTCTGGGTCGGCCCGCTGTTGCTGTTCGCACTGTGGTGGGTGGCAGCGGCCGGCGAGTGGATCAGCCCGAAGCTGCTGCCAGACCCGGTGTCGACCCTGGCAACGCTGTGGGTCTCGATCGTCGACGGATCCATCGTCGGCGACTTCATGGGCACGCTGAACCGCACCCTGGCCGCCTTTGCCGTGGCGGCCCTGCTCGGGGTGCCGGTGGGGATCGTGCTCGGCTCTGACGCACGCATCTACCGCGCCTTCGAATTTGTCATCGACTTCTTCCGTTCGACACCGGCCACGGCGATGTTTCCGCTGTTCCTGCTGATCTTCGGCATCGGCGAGGAATCGAAGGTGGGCGTGGCCGCGTTCTCGGCTTGGCTCGTGATCGTGTTCAACGTCGCCTACGGCGTGATGAACGCGCGGCCCACGCGCATCCTGGCAGCGCGCGTGATGGGCGCTTCGCGAGGGCGCATCTTCCGCGACGTGATGTTCTTCGAGTCGCTGCCGCAGACCTGCGTGGGCTTGCGCCTGGGGGTGTCGTATGCGCTGGTGGTGATCATCGTCGCCGAGATGTTCATCGGTTCGGCCAACGGCATGGGCCGCCGCATCATCGACGCCCAGCAGATCTTCGACCTGCGACAGATGTACGCATCGATCATCGCCACCGGCTGCCTGGGTTACGGCCTGAACCTCGTCTTCCTGCGGCTCGAGCGCCGCTTCGTCCACTGGTCGGGCAAGTGATGTCCGGCCTGCCCTTCGTTCCATTGCCCGGGAGCCCTGCATGAGCCTTTACCGCCGTCATGTCCTGAAATCCGCTGCGGCGCTGTCAGCCGCCGTGTCCGCACCCTGGGTGCACGCGCAGCAGCGCGACAAGGTCAAGCTGTCCTGGCTGCCCATCATGCAGACCACGGCGCTGTATGTCGCGGTGCAGGACCGGCTGTTCGAACGCGCCGGGCTCGACGTCGAACTGGTGCAGTTCCAGAACCCGAACCAGATCATCGACTCGCTCGTGGCCAACCAGTCCGACGCGGGAGCACCGGGTGCCGCGGCCGGCATCACGATGATTGCCGAGGCCCGCTACCCGGGTAGCTTCAAGGTGTTCGGCCTGCAGGGCGGTGGCATCAAGGTGAACCGCATCAACGACGGGCTCATCGTCAAGAACGGCTCGGCCATCAAGAGCTTCAAGGACCTGCGCGGCAAGTCGCTCGGTCACCTGCCGGGCATCCAGTGGCGCACGATTTCGCGCCACATGCTGCGTGCCAACGGCCTGGACCCGGACAAGGACGTGCGGCTGCAGGAGATGGCGGTGGGCCTGCAGGTGCAGGCCGTGGTGGCGGGCAATGTCGACGCCACGCTGTCGCTGGAACCGGTGGGGTCGATCGCCGTGGCTTCGGGCGAGGCCACGCGCGCCATGGTCAACCCCTGCGCCTCGGTCATCGCCGATCCGTTCTATTCGGGCGTGTCGGTGCTGACCACCAAGTTCATCAAGGAACGCCCGAAGGTCGCGCGCAAGCTCGTGGCCGTGCTCGACGACGCCACCCGCATCGCCAACACCGAATTCGACCGCGTGCGGCCTTACTTCGCCAAGTACACGGCCATCAAGGGCGACAACGTGCGCATCATCGCGCAGCCCTATCTGCGGGCCTGGAGCGAGCTGAACGACACCGATGTCGCGTCCTACCAGGCCCTCGTCGACGTGTTCCAGAAGGAAGGGGTGCTGAAGGAGCGCATGGACGTTCGCACGGTGCTGCTCAAGACCTCGGATCTGGCCTGACCGGAAGGAGCCCAGAAATGAGCGGCTATCACGACATCGGCGGTCACGCCGCAGGCCCCATCCCGAAGACGGAGCTGCCCTTCCAGCATTGGGAGAAGCAGTCCGAAGCCATCCGCAACCTGCTCGGCGATGGCGCCAGGCGCCTCGTCTCGCTGGACGAGATCCGGCTGGGCTTCGAGAGCTTCGGGCTGGACAAGTACCAGGCGTATTCGTTCTATCGCCGCAGGCTCGAAGCCATGATCGACACGCTGGAGAAGAAGGGCCTGCTCACGCGTGCCGAGTTCGAGGCCGAGCTCGCCCAGGTGCAGCGCCACTGGGCGCCGCCGTGTCGGGAGGGCTGAGTCCATGCCGCATGTTGCTCAGCAAGCACCGCTGTTCGCGGTGGGCGACCGGGTCACGGTGCTGGACCTGCGCAAGCCGGGCCATGTCAGGACCCCCGACTACATCCTGGGCCACACCGGTGTGGTCGTGCAGTTCTGCGGTTGCTTCCTGAACCCCGAAGACCTGTCCCTGGGGCGCACCGACGGCCCGGTGGTGGCGCTCTACCGCGTGCAGTTCGCGATGAGCCAGCTCTGGGCAGAACCGCAACACCACCCCGCCGACACGCTGTGCATCGAGATCTACGGGCACTGGCTCACGGCTGCCGACGAGACCAAGACATGAACACGACGCCCGAATCCGATGGTCACCACGATCATGACCACGATCACGACCACGAGCCGCACAGCCACGAAGGCGACTCGCTGGTCATCGAGGACGATGCCGGCAATCTGCTGGCACAGCAGATGACCGATGCGCTGCAGGCCCTGCTGATCCGAAAGGGCCTGCTGTCGGCCGGTGAAGTGCCCCTGGCCATCCAGGCGCTGGAGGCGCCGGGGACACACCTGGGTGCACGCATCGTCGCCCGCGCCTGGGCCGACCCCGCCTTCAAGCAGCGCCTGCTGGCCAACGGCAAGGACGGCGCTGCGGAACTCGGCATCAAGGTCGGCGAGGCGCAACTGGTGGTGGTGGAGAACACGGCCGAGATCCACAACCTGGTGGTGTGCACCTTGTGCTCGTGCTACCCGCGGTCGATCCTGGGCCAGCCGCCGTCCTGGTACATCAGCAAGGCCTACCGGGCGCGCACCGTGCGCGAGCCCGGCCGGGTGCTGCAGGAATTCGGCCTGCAGCTGCCGGCGTCGACCTCGATCTGCGTGCACGACAGCACCGCGGACATGCGCTTCCTGGTCTTGCCCATGCGGCCACCGGGCAGCGAAGCGCTGGACGAAGCCGCGTTGAGCCGACTGGTCACGCGCGACAGCATGATCGGTGTTGCCCAGGCGCTGCCCGCGTCATCGAATTGAACCTCCGGAGCCCCGCATGAAGCCCATCGCACGAACTCGCCTTCCTCTAGCCGGAGTTTTGCTCGCGGGTGCCGCTCATGCCCATCACCCTACGGGCGATGCGATGCCGGTCACGGCCGTCGAAGGCCTGCTCTCGGGTCTGGCCCATCCGGTCATCGGCCTGGAGCATCTGCTGTTTCTGCTGGCTGCTGCCACCCTCGTCGGGTTGTCGCGGCACCTGCCGGGCAGGGGCATCCCGGCCTTGTTGCTGTTTCCTGCGGCAAGCCTGTTGGGCACGACCCTGTGGGTTCCGGGTCTGACCCCGCCGGTCCTGGAGTTGCTGATCGGCGCCAGCCTGCTGACGGCGGCGGCCTGCCTCTTGCGCCGGCGTTCCATGGGACTCGGCCCGGTCCTGCTGCTCATGCTGGCGGCCGCCGGTTTCCTGCATGGCCAGGCCTACGGCGAGGCCGTGATCGGCGCCGAAGCCACGCCAGTCGGGGGCTACCTCCTGGGTCTGCTGCTGGTGCAGTGCGGCTTGTCCTTGCCCGTGTTCCTGCTGGTGCGTCGCGCGTTCATGCTGGCGCCAGCGCGCCTTCATGCCCGGGTCCGCATGCTGGGGCTTGCCGTCGGTGCTGCGGGTGCGGTCTTCACGGGGCTGGCCTTGCTGTCCTGAGGCCCCCGTGTCTGCGGCTGGCCGCGGAAAGCGCATGAAGACATTGGACACTACGGGCCATGCGCAAAACTGCTTCCCCGGCCGACACGGCCCGTTCCCAGCCACCGCTGGACGTCGACACCTTGTGGCGGCTGCGGCGAGTGGGGGCCTTGAGTCTGTCTCCCGATGGACGCCATGCCGTGTGCTCCGTCGCCCGCCACGACATGGACAGCAACCGCGGCAGTGCGGCACTGTGGCTGCTGCCCACCGACCGCACTGCGGCCCGACGATTGACCACCTGTGGCGACAAGGACGGCCAGCCCGCCTGGTCGCCCCGGGGCGACAGCATCGGCTTCGTTGCCCGCCGTGAATGGCGCGGCCAGAAGGACAAGAGCCCGCAGTTCTACAGCCTGCCCGCAACGGGCGGCGAGGCCGTGCGCCGCAGCGACTTCGCGCCAGGCATCGAGGCTTTCAAGTGGCTGCCCGACGGCCGGGGCATCGTCTTCTCAGCCTGGGTCTGGCCCGGACTGAAGCCGGCCGCCCAGGCCGCCGCGCACAAGGCCCACGAGGAACGCAAGGACAGCGGCTACGCCACCAGCGAAGCCTTCTACCGCTCCTGGGACCGCAACCTGCCCCAGGGTCGCGTGCTGCACCTGTTCCTGATGGACCTGTCCAGCGGCCGCGTCACCGACCTCTTCGAAGGCACCACGCTGGAGCTGCCACGTCAGGGTGGCGGCAACGAGCTCTTCGACGTCCATCCAGGGGGTCGGTACCTGGCGTTTCAGCACGATCCAGCCGCGGTCCAGGTGCTGGGCCAGCCGACCGTGGTGTCGGAAATGCACCTGCGCACACGTGCGCTGACCAGGCTGGCCGGCCGCAAGGGCTGGGACATCGGTTCGCCACGTTATGCCCCCGACGGCGAGCGCGTGGCCTTGATCGCCTCGCATGTGGAGATGCATCACGGCGCGCCCGCTCAGCTGGCCGTGCTGAAGCGCGGACAGCCCTTCAAACCCGCGGCCCTGCCGGCACCAGGGTGGGACCACGAGGTGAACGGCCCCTTGCAGTGGGCGGCCGACGGCCAGAGCCTGCTCTTCACCGCCGAGGACCGCGGTCGCTGCCCGCTGTGGCGTTGCCGCTTGGCCGACGGCACCGTCGAGCAACTGGTGGCTGGCGGCTGGGTGCAAGGCTTCGACCTCGCCGCGGACACCCTGGTCACCGTGGCCGACGCCCATTCGCACCCGGCCCGCGTGCAGGCCATCCGCGCCGATGGCACAGGCGAGCCGCTGCGCCTGGAGACCTTCAACGACGACGTGCTGGCCCGGGCGCGCCTGGGTGCCGTGCAGGAGGTGCAGTTCAGCGGTGCCGAGGGCGACACGGTGCAGATGTGGCTGACCTATCCGCCTACGTTCCAAACGCGGCGCAAGCATCCTGTGCTGCACGTCATCCACGGTGGTCCGCATGCCGCGGCAGGCGACACGTTTTCCTATCGATGGAACCCCCACGTGCTGGCCAGCCAGGGCCACGTCGTGGCGCAAGTGAATTACCACGGCTCCAGCGGTTTCGGCTTCGAATTCAAGCGCAGCCTCACCGGCCGGCAGGGCGAGCTGGAGCTGCAGGACATCGAGGCCGCGACCGACTGGCTGCTCGCCCAGCCCTGGGCCGACCCTCGGCGCGTCTTCGCCACCGGCGGCAGCTACGGGGGTTTCCTCGTGGCCTGGATGAATGGCCACGTCGCGCCAGGCCGCTACAGGGCCTATGTCTGCCATGCCGGGGTGTTCGACCGGATCGCTACCTTCAGCGCCGATTCCTACCCGGTCCGGCCCAAGGATCTGGCCGCCCGCTTCTGGGAAGACATGCCGCGCGTGCTGGCCCAGAGCCCGCACGCTTTCGCCAGGCAGATGCACACGCCGACGCTCGTGATCCACGGCGCCCAGGACTTTCGCGTGCCCGACTGCAACGGCCTGGCGTACTTCAACACGCTCAAGGCGCGCGGCGTCGACGCCCGGCTGCTGTGGTTCCCCGACGAGAACCACTGGGTGCTGAAGCCGCGCAACTCGCGCCAGTGGTATGCCGAGTTCCTGGCCTGGCTGAAGCGGCACGACTTGCCCAGCCGGCGCGCGGCCCCAGCCTTGGCCCCGCCTTCTGTCTACAAGCCCCAGTCATCATGAGTGTGTCCACGACACCCGCCTTCGGCCCGATCGAGGCCGTCATCGTCGACCTCGACGGCACCATGGTCGACACCGTCGGCGATTTCGAAGTGGCCCTGCGTCTGGCCCTCGGCGACCTGGGCCTGCCGGCGGTGACGCGCGGCTTCATCGTCCGCACCGTCGGCCAGGGTTCTGAACACCTGCTGAAGCGTTCTCTGCAAGAGGTGGGCGCGCCGGCAAGCCACTACGACGAGGTCTGGCGGCGCTATCAACATCACTACCTGGCCATCAATGGGCAGCACTCGGCGGTGTTCCCGGGCGTGGTCGACGGTCTGCAGGTGCTGCGAGGCCTGGGGCTCTCCATGGCCTGCCTGACGAACAAGCCAGGCGCCTTTGCCCGCCCGCTGCTGGCTCAGAAGGGCTTGTGCGACTTCTTCCCGCACGTCTTCGGCGGCGATGCGTTTGCGCGCAAGAAACCCGACCCGCTGCCGCTGCTGGAAACCTGCAAGGCGCTGGGCTCGTCGCCCGGACGTACGCTGGTGGTGGGCGATTCGCGCAACGACTGCGAGGCTGCGCGTGGCGCCGGCTGTCCGGTGGTGCTCGTCAGCTACGGCTACAACCATGGCGTGCCGGCCGCCAGTGCCCGGCCCGACGCGGTCATCGACAGCTTCACGCTGTTGCCGGCTTTGCTGGCCGGCCGGCTCGGGAGCTGATCCGCTAACGCTGACGCGGGTTATTCGACACCGTGGCCTTGCCCAGCAGCGCTTGTTTCAGCGCGGCATCGGCCGGGTTCGGGCCCAGCCAGATGCTCATCATGGCGCGGAAGAACTCGGGCTCGGCGATCAGCTCGCCTGAAGCCTTGCCGTTCACGAGAACCCGGGTGCCGACTCCCGGCACGTAGTCGACCGAGAAGCTTTCACCCTTCGCCAGACGCTTCTTGGCCGAAAAAATGTCGGCCATCTTGATCGTGCCCGAGACCGACTTGCTGAACTCCTCCTTCGGCGCGTTGTCCTGCATGCCGCGTGAGAACAGACGGCCCAGTTCGGTGGCGTCGATGTCGCGCAGCATCACCACGTGCAGGCGCTTCGGGCCCGGCGCGGCCAGCACCGCCTCGGGCGTGTCGGCCTGGGAAGTGAGGTACAGCCCGGCGGTGTAGACCTGCACGACGAAGCGGAAGCGGATGCCGGCACCGTTCAACCGCAAAGGCACGTCGGCCACGTTCATGCTGGTGGCGTACTTGACGCCAGCCAACTCGGTTCCGGGCGCTGGCTGCGCCTGTGCTGCTGCAGCGGTCACGGCGAGCACGAGCGCGCCGGTCAACAAGGTTCTACGCATTTTCATCGGCCAGTCACGCGGCAGGGTGCCATCCTTTGGAAGCGGGCGAGTCTGCCACGGGCAGGTTGTCGAGTGGGCAGGGCTGCTAGACTGACCGACGACATGTTCACGAGCCTGACAACTTTTTCCTCCTTTGCCTCGGACCCCACGGGTCGGGGAGCCTGGCCCTGGCGACCCTGCTTCTGCATTCGCTGAACAATGGCCGAGTCTGCCCCGCGCAGGCCGGTTGCAGGCAAACGGGCCCCGTCAAGTCGGTCGGCCCTCAGGAACAAGGCTGACCCGTGATCACTGAACTTGAATTCAAGAGCCTGGCCGCGCTGGGCTACAACCGCATCCCGCTGATGGCCGAAGCGTTTGCGGATCTGGAAACGCCGCTGTCGCTCTATCTGAAGCTGGCGGGTGGCCGCCCGAACAGCTTCCTGCTGGAAAGCGTGGTCGGCGGCGAGCGCTTCGGTCGCTACAGCTTCATCGGCTTGCCTGCACATACGCTGTTGCGCGCCAGGGGCTTCCATACCGAGGTCGTCACCGACGGCAAAGTGGTCGAGTCCGTGGACAGCAACCCGCTGGACTTCATCGCGGCCTACCAACAACGATTCAAGGTGGCATTGCGCCCCGGCATGCCGCGTTTTTGTGGCGGTCTGGCTGGCTACTTCGGCTACGACGCGGTGCGCTACATGGAGCCCAAGCTGGCACGCACCTGGAAAGGTGGCGGCATCGACACCCCCGACATCCTGCTGCTGCAGACCGAGGAGCTGGCCGTCATCGACAACCTGAGCGGCCGCCTCTATCTCATCGTCTACGCCGACCCCGGCGCACCCGAGGCCTACTTCCACGGCAAGAAGCGCCTGGCCGATCTGGCCGACAAGCTGCGCTTCAGCGTCACCGCACCGCCCGTCAAGCGCGGTCCCAGCTATGCCGTGGAGCGCGAATTCGAGAAGGCCGACTACCTTGCCGCGGTGTTGCACAGCAAGGAACTGATCGCCGCCGGCGACATGATGCAGGTGCAGATCGGCCAGCGCCTGAAGAAGCGGTACACCGAAAGCCCGCTCAGCCTGTACCGTGCCTTGCGTTCGCTGAACCCCAGCCCGTACATGTACTTCTACGACATGGGCGATTTCCAGATCGTCGGCGCCAGCCCGGAGATCCTGGTGCGCCAGGAGGCCACGCCCGAGGGGCCCAAGGTGACGATCCGGCCGCTGGCGGGCACCCGCCCGCGCGGTGCCACGCCGGAACAGGACAAGGCGCTCGAAGCCGAGCTGTCCAGCGACCCGAAGGAACGCGCCGAACACCTGATGCTCATCGATCTGGCGCGCAACGACATCGGCCGCATCGCCACCACCGGCAGTGTCAAGGTCACCGAGGCCTTCGTCGTGGAACGTTATTCACACGTGATGCATCTGGTGAGCAATGTCGAGGGTCGCTTGCTGCCGGGCCTGAGCAGCCTGGACGTGCTGCGCGCCACCTTCCCGGCGGGCACGCTCACGGGCGCACCGAAGATCCGGGCGATGCAGGTCATCGACGAGCTCGAACCCGTCAAGCGCGGCATCTATGGCGGAGCCTGCGGCTATCTCAGCTTCGCCGGCGACATGGACGTGGCCATCGCCATCCGCACCGGCATCGTGAAGGACAACACGCTATACGTGCAGGCCGCTGCCGGTGTGGTGGCCGATTCCGTGCCGGAACTCGAGTGGAAGGAAACCGAGCACAAGGCACGGGCACTGATCCGCGCCGCAGAGCTGGTGGAAGAGGGGTTCTGACATGTTGTTGATGATCGACAACTACGACAGCTTCACCTTCAACCTGGTGCAGTACTTCGGCGAGCTCGGCGAAGAAGTTCGCGTCGTCCGCAACGACGAGATCGGCATCGAAGGCATCGCGGCATTGAAACCCGACCGCCTGGTGCTGTCGCCCGGCCCCTGCAGCCCGGCCGAAGCCGGCATCTGCATCGACGTCATCGCGCACTTCATGGGCAGGCTGCCACTGCTGGGCGTGTGCCTGGGCCACCAGGCCATTGGTGCTGCGCTCGGCGGCAAGGTCGTGCGCGCCCAGGTGCAGATGCATGGCAAGGCCAGCACCATCCGCACCGACGGGCGCGGCGTGTACAAGGGCCTGCCGGAGCGTTTCGACGTCATTCGGTACCACTCGCTGGCCATCGAGCGCGAAAGCCTGCCGGCCGTGCTCGAGGTCACGTCCAGCACCGACGACGGCGAGATCATGGGCGTGCGCCACCGTGAACTGGCTGGCACCGCAACGCCGCTGGAAGGCGTGCAGTTCCATCCCGAATCCATCCTCAGCGAGCACGGGCACGCCATGCTCAAGAACTTTCTCCAAGGCCTGTGACATGAATCCGATCGACTTCCGCAGCGACACCGTCACCCGGCCCACCCTCGCCATGCGCGAAGCGATGGCCAGGGCCGAAGTCGGCGACGACGTCTTCGCGGACGACCCGACCGTCAACGCCTTGCAGACACGCCTGGCGGCGATGCTGGGTTTCGAGGCCGCCCTGTTCATGCCCACCGGCACCCAGAGCAACCTGTGCGCGCTGATGGCGCACTGCCAGCGTGGCGACGAGTACATCGTCGGCCAGATGGCCCACACCTATCGCTGGGAGGGCGGCGGCGCGGCGGTGTTGGGCAGCATCCAGCCGCAGCCCCTGCCGCAGCAGGCCGACGGCTCGATCGCCCTGGCCGACATCGAGGCCAACATCAAGCCCGACGATTCGCACTTTGCAAGGACCCGACTGCTTGCACTGGAGAACACCTGGGGCGGACAGGTGTTGCCGTTGCCCTACCTCGAGGCTGCGACAACGCTGGCCCGTCGGCGCGGCCTGGCCGCACACCTGGACGGCGCACGCCTGTTCAATGCGGCGGTTGCCGGCGCCAGGCCCGGCCAGTCGAACATCGACGCCGCGCGTGAGATCTGCAGCCACTTCGACAGCGTCTCCGTCTGCTTCAGCAAGGGACTGGGCGCACCCGTGGGCTCGGCGCTGTGCGGCAGCCGCGAGCTCATCGACCGCGCCCATCGCTGGCGCAAGATGACCGGCGGTGGCATGCGGCAGGTGGGCCTCCTGGCTGCTGCGGTTCACTATGCGCTGGACCACCACATCGACCGCCTGGCAGACGACCACGCCCATGCGCGCCAGCTGGCAGAAGGCCTGCAGGGCTTGCCAGGTGTGACGGTGCACTCGCCGCAGACCAACATCCTGTTCGTCGACCTCGCGCCCGAGAAGGCCGCTGGTGCCGTCGAGCGCCTGCGCACGGCGGGGATCCTGTGCACGGGCTTGTATCGCCTGCGGCTGGTGACTCACCTCGACGTGTCCGCCGCCGACGTCGAACGTGCCATCCCGCTGCTGCGCCAGCACCTCTAAGGTCAACGCCATGCCCCACGCCATCACCAACACCGAAGCGCTGACGCGGGTGATCGATCACCGCGAGATCTTCCACGACGAGATGCTGGCGCTGATGCGCCGGATCATGAGCGGCGAGATGTCGCCGGTGATGATTGCCGCGTTCGCCATGGGCCTGCGCGTGAAGAAGGAAACGATCGGCGAAATCGCCGCCGCCGCGCAGGTGATGCGCGAATTCGCCACGCCCGTGGCGGTGGCCGACCGCACCCACCTGGTCGACATCGTCGGCACCGGCGGTGACGGCTCGCACACCTTCAACATCAGCACCGCGGCGATGTTCGTCGCGGCTGCGGCCGGCGCACGCGTGGCCAAGCACGGCGGACGCAGCGTGTCGTCGACCAGCGGCTCGGCCGACGTGATGGAGGCGCTGGGTGCCTACATCGGCCTGCAGCCCGAGCAGGTGGCGGCCTGCCTGGCCGAGACCGGCATCGGCTTCATGTTCGCCCCCAACCACCACGCCGCCATGAAGCATGCGGCCCCGGTGCGCAAGGAACTGGGCGTGCGCACCATCTTCAACATCCTCGGCCCCTTGACCAACCCGGCCGGCGCGCCGAACCAGCTGATGGGCGTTTTCCACCCTGACCTGGTGGGCATCCAGGTGCGCGTGCTGCAGCGCCTGGGCAGCGAGCATGTGATGGTCGTCTACGGCATGAACGGCATGGACGAGATCTCCCTGTCCGGCGAAACCCTGGTCGGCGAGCTGAAGGACGGCGGGGTGCGCGAATACACCATCCATCCCAGCGAATTCGGCCTGCCGGTCTACGACTCGCGTGTGCTGCGGGTGGCGAACCGCGACGAATCGGTGCAGTGCATCCAGCGGGTGATGGCCAACGAAGACGGGCCGCTGCGCGACGTGGTGCTGCTGAATGCCGGCGCGGCGCTGTACTGTGCGGGCGTGGCGTCGTCGGTGCTAGAAGGCGTGCGCATGGCCCGCGAGGCCGTCGCCTCGGGGCGGGCGCTGGCCAAGTTGAGCCAGTTCGTGAGCGTCAGCAACAAGTTTCGGCCGCTGGCCTGAAGGCACGTTCATGTCGGACATCCTGCAGCGCATCGTTGCCGTCAAGCACCAGGAAGTGGCCGCCGCGCGCGCGGCGCGCCCGCTGGCCGAAGTGCGCGCCCTGGCCGAAGCGTCGGGGACGAGGCGCGACTTCGTGGGTGCGTTGCGCAGCCGCCTGGCGGCGGGCCGGCCGGCGGTGATCGCAGAAGTGAAGAAGGCCAGCCCCAGCAAGGGCGTGCTGCGCGAGCACTTCGTGCCGGCCGACATTGCCGCCAGCTACGAAATGGGGGGCGCCGCCTGCCTGAGCGTGCTCACCGACGAACAGTTCTTCCAGGGCAGCGCCGCTTACCTGCAGCAGGCGCGCAGCGCCTGCACCCTGCCGGTGCTGCGCAAGGACTTCGTCGTCGACGAATATCAGGTGCTGGAGGCCCGTGCGATGGGCGCCGACGCCATCCTGCTGATCGCCGCGTGCCTGGACGATGCGCAGCTGATGGCCCTGGAAAGCTGTGCGCTGGCACTCGGCATGTCCGTGCTGGTGGAGGTGCACGACGGCGCAGAGCTCGACCGTGCGCTGCTGCTGAAGACGCCCCTGGTGGGCATCAACAACCGCAATCTGCGCAACTTCGAGGTCAGCCTGGACACGACGCTCAGCTTGTTGCCGCGTGTTCCTGCAGACCGGCTGCTGGTGACCGAAAGCGGCATCCTGGGCCGCGCCGACGTGCAGCGCATGCGCTCGGCAGGCGTTCACAGTTTCCTGGTGGGCGAGGCCTTCATGCGGGCGCCCGTGCCGGGTCAAGCCCTGGCCGAGCTGTTTGCCTGAATCGGATAGGGCAGACGGGCGCGTGTCCTCGAGCGAGCGGGCCCTGTCCTCGGCTTTGCGGCCGCAGTTTTTTCAGGTCGACAACGACTGGGCGCCGCTGCTTCAGGCTTTCGCAGACGGCGCCGTTGGCCAGGCGCTGTGTGCTTCTGTGGATGCGCGCGTCGAAGCCGGTGCGCAGGTCTATCCCGGGCAGGTGTTCCGTGCCTTTCAGGCGACACCGCGTTCGGCCGTGCGCGCAGTCATCCTGGGACAGGACCCGTATCACGGGCCCGGACAGGCCGAAGGGCTGGCCTTCTCGGTTGCTGAAGGGCAACGCTGGCCACCGAGTCTGCGCAACATCCTGCAGGAGTGGCATCGCGATCTGGGTCGGCCTTTGCCCGTGTCGGGGTCGCTGCAGTCCTGGGCCGAGCAGGGGGTGCTGCTGTTGAACACCTCGCTGACGGTCGAGCAGGGTCTGGCCGGATCCCACGCGCGCCTAGGTTGGCAAGTGCTCACTGAATCGGTGATGCAGGTGCTGGCACAAGCCGCTCAACCCATTGCGTTCCTGCTGTGGGGCTCGCACGCCCAGGCGTTTGCGCCGGCACTGCAGGCTGTAGGCCACCATCAGGTGCTTTGCTGCAATCATCCGTCACCGCTCTCTGCGCGACGGGGTCCCGCGCCGTTTCTGGGTTGTGGGCACTTCGGGCAGGCCGCTCGTTTCCTGGCCACATCCGGTCGGGGCCCCTTGCATTGGTCACTGCCGTAGGACCGGTTTCCAGTGGGTGCGCGGCCATGCTATAGTCACCGGCTCTCCGGAGGGGTGCCCGAGTGGCTAAAGGGGGCAGACTGTAAATCTGTTGGCTTACGCCTACGCTGGTTCGAATCCAGCCTCCTCCACCAGAGACCTCTTGCCGTTGAAGCCGCGGCAGGAACCGAAGGCGGTAGCTGGAAGTCGGAAGTTGGAAGTCGGAAGTCGGAAGTCGAAATCGACCCAGCGGGAGTAGTTCAATGGCAGAACCTTAGCCTTCCAAGCTAATGACGCGGGTTCGATTCCCGTCTCCCGCTCCATGGAAGCTCTGGGCGGTTCGTTGTTCTTTCAGCGTCGTTATGGGTTTGCCGGTTGATGGCAGGCGCCGTCAGACCCGTAACGATGCCCATGTGGCTCAGTGGTAGAGCACTCCCTTGGTAAGGGAGAGGTCGCGCGTTCGATCCGCGCCATGGGCACCACGAAAATGTCGGATGGTCGGCTCGCCGATCCTTCCCTCGTCAGTTCATGTATCCGTCTGTGCAGCCAGGAGCTCTCTAAATGGCAAAAGGTAAATTCGAACGCACCAAGCCCCACGTGAACGTGGGCACGATCGGTCACGTCGACCACGGCAAGACCACGCTGACGGCGGCGATCACGACGATCCTGGCGGCCAAGTTCGGCGGCGAAGCCAAGGCCT
>JANOBX010000077.1:0-2809 GCA_031411875.1 Burkholderiales bacterium
GGTCCCCAGGAAAACACGGTGCCGGCCCAGCAAATGCTGCAGCATGTGGAAGCTGCGCACCTTGTCGCCCTTGTCGGGCGGATAGGGCAGCCTGTGCACCAGATAGAGCAAGTTGGCCATGTACGCCTCAGCCCAGGTTGCGCACGACAAAAGGCCCCAACCAGTTGGCCACGCCCAAGGGAAGCCGCCGCCAAGCCTGGATCATCAGCTTGTACTTGGCATTCGCCGGGTTGTTCTGGGGCACGGCGTCGCGCTTGTACAGGCAGTACTCATAGTGCAGCGGTGTGGGCTCGAAGCCCCAATTCTTCTTGAAGGCATAGGGGCCGGTGCCTTGCTTGCTGCGCCCGTAGTCGAACACCTTCAGGCCTCGCGCGCAGCTTCGGCGCATCAGCTCCCAATACTTGAAGTCGTTGGCGGCCAGGTCTCGCGCGGCGGTGTCGTCGCCAGCGTAGTAGGGCAACACCTCGTCGCGGAAGTAGAAGCTCATCACACTGGACAGCGGGCGGCCGTCGGCTGCGCTGACGGTGAGCACTTCGCAGTCGGCGCCGAATTCCTGCATCAGGGCGTCGAAGTAGCGCTTCGACATCGCGGGCGTGCCGTGACGGTGAACGTTGTCGGCGTACAGCGCGAAGAAGCGGTCGGTGTTGCCGTCGATCTGGCTGCGCAGTTCGTTCTTGATGCCCTTGCGCACCATCGCACGTTGCTTGCGCGGGATGGCCAGCATGTTGGCCTCCTCGTCGGGCAGGATGGCCTTGCGGAAGGTGACGTACAGGTCCTGCTGGGGCCAGTCAGCATGGCGGCGCCGGGTGTGGCGCAACTCCAGGTGCTGAACACCGATGCGCCTGGCCAGGGCCTGGGCCTCGGCTTCCAGCGCCTGCGCACTGGCTTCGTCGTTGGCGGCCACGCCGCCATAGGCCGCGAAAGGCAAGCTGGTGAGCGAATGGCCGAACAGCAAACTCTTGACCTCGGCCAGCGGCAGCACGCCCGTGACCTTCCCGTCCCGCTGTGTGAACAGGTAGTGCGTGCGGTGATGCAGCACCTCGTTCATGATGCGCTGCCAGCCGCTGCGGTGGAAGAAGCTGGCCTCCGCGCAACCCAGCACGAACGCGTCCCAGGCCGCCGACTGAGCCGCGTTGGCCGGGTCGAGGCGCTCCACGGTTGGCGCGGTCTGCAGGTCAGGCCGCAGCACGCTCGGGCTCCTGAACGGCAGGCGGCAGAAAGATCTGGTCCATGCGGCCCCAGCGGAAATCGGTCAGCAGGTTCTGCAGCCGGTTTTCCATGCGGCCGATGTTGATGTAGTGGCGGAAGCGTGTCTTCGCGTCGATACCGGCCACGCGCGGCTGTCCGGGGTCGATTTCCCAGGGGTGGAAGTAGAAGATCGCCGCTTCCTGGTCCTGGCGGTTCACCTGGCCGATCATCCAGCGTGACAGCGCATAGGGCAGCAGGCGGAAATAACCACCGCCGCTGGAAGGCAAGTTGCGGTTTCTCACGCGCAGCGTGGTCACCGGAACCTCGAGCAGACCACTGCCAGCCACCCGGTAGGCGAAGCGCGGGGAATCGGGCATGCCGTAGTGGTCGTGCTTGATGGGGTACACGCTGCTGCTGTAGTGGTAGCCGGCACTCGCCAGTTCATCGAAGGCCCAGAGGTTGCCGGTGCCGATCGAAAAGCTCGGCGCCCGGTAGCCCAGCACGGCGCGGCCTGACAGATCCTCCAGCAGCCGCTTCGCGCGGGTGACGTCCTGCCTGAAGGCGGTGCGGTCCAGGTCACTGGCCCGTTCATGGCCATAGCCGTGGCTGGCGAGTTCATGGCCACCGGCCACGATGCTTCGTACCAGCTGGGGGTACCGTTCGGCCACCCAGCCCAGGGTGAAGAAGGTGGCCTGGACGTTCTGCGCGGCCAGCAGCTCCAGGATGCGGCTCACGTTGCGCACCACACGGCATTCGCGCGTGTCCCATTCGTCACGGCGGATGTAAGGTGCGAAGGCCGAGACCTGGAAGTAGTCTTCCACGTCGATGGTCAGCGCATTGGTGATACCGGGGGCGAGCATGGTGTCCTCGTGGTCTGGTTCAGTGGGCGTTGGGCTGGGCGTCGGCGGCTTCAGGGTGCGCCTGCGCGCAGCCACTGGAACAGGTCGGCGGCGATGCGTTCTGCCGCCTGGCCGTCCCAGTATTCAGGACTGCGACCGCGCTTGCCCTGGCCTGCCAGGACTTGCGCCACACCCTGGCGGATGGCGTCCACGTCGCGCCCGACCAGGGTGTTGGTGCCTTGCTCGACCGTGATCGGGCGTTCGGTGTTTTCGCGCAGCGTCAGGCAAGGAACGCCCAGCGCCGTGGTTTCCTCCTGCAGGCCACCGGAATCGGTCAGCACCAGGGTGGCGCCTGTCATCAGACCCACCATTTCGAGATAACCCTGCGGGGGCAGCACCGCCATGTTGACCGGGTCGACCAGCCCGTCCAGGCCGAACCGCTGGATGTTGGCGCGGGTGCGGGGGTGCAGGGCGAACACCAGAGGAAGCTCACGAGCCGTTTCGGCCAGAACCTGCAGCAGTACGCGCAGGGTGTCGGCGTCGTCGACATTGCTGGGGCGATGCAGGGTGACGACGCCATAGCCCCTGGGGCGCTGCAGCAAGGCCGGGTCGGCACGGTGGGCGCGCAGCGTGTGGGCGGCCGGGCGCGCGTGATCGCGGTTGCTCAGCAGCGAATCGATCATCACATTGCCTGCGAAGCAGATGCGGTGGGCGGCGATGCCCTCGCGCGCCAGGTTGTCGGCCGCGCTGCGCTCTGTGGTGTACAGGCGGTCGGCCACCTG
>JANOBX010000078.1:0-14362 GCA_031411875.1 Burkholderiales bacterium
GCGCATCTGAGGCGCCGAGGAGCACAGGGCCCGCGGCCCTCGCGCGAAGCGCGATTCGTCCTCTGACTCATCGCGGGTGTTTGAGCGCAGTGAGCGCAGCGAACGTAGCGAGTTCCGCGAGTTTGTGGATTCAGGCGCCGCGGGACCGAGCACCGCAGGGCAGTCGGAGCGCCAGCGCAGGCCGCCGAAGCTAAGCGCCACAGCCAGCCCCAGCCCGCGTTTGCAGAGGGACCATGCAGGCACGAAACAGCACGCGAACCGGGTGGCAGCAACGGGCCGGAAGCCGCCACCGTCACCCCGCGACCACCGAGGCCCGGATCTGCTCCAGGACGTCCTTGGCGCTCACCGGGATGGGCGTGCCCGGACCGTAGATGCCCTTGACGCCAGCGTCGTAGAGGAAGCCGTAGTCCTGCTGCGGAATGACGCCCCCGACGAACACGATGATGTCGTCGGCGCCCTGCCGGCGCAGCTCGGCGATGATGGCTGGGACCAGCGTCTTGTGACCGGCCGCAAGGGTGCTGACACCCACCGCATGCACGTCGTTCTCGATGGCCTGGCGGGCACATTCCTCGGGTGTCTGGAACAGCGGGCCGATGTCGACGTCGTAACCCAGGTCGGCGAAGGCCGTGGCCACGACCTTGGCGCCGCGGTCGTGGCCGTCCTGGCCCAGCTTGGCGATCATCACGCGCGGGCGGCGCCCGTAGTCTTCACCGAAAGCCGCGATCTCGGCCTGCAGCTTCGCCCAGCCCTCGGCGCTGTCGTAGGCTGCGGCATACACGCCGGTGACCTTCTGGATGTCGGCGCGGTGGCGCCCGAACACGGCCTCCAGCGCGTCGCTGACCTCGCCCACGGTCGCACGCAGGCGCATGGCGTCGATGCTCAGCGCCAGCAGGTTGCCTTCACCCGATTCCGCAGCCGCCGTCAAGGCGGCCAGCGCCGCCTGCACCTTGGCGCCATCGCGCGTGGCGCGAATCTGCTGCAGGCGGGCGATCTGGCCGTCGCGCACCTTGACGTTGTCGACCTCACGCGCCTCGATCAGGTCTTCCTTGGCCAGGCGGTACTTGTTGACGCCGACGATCACGTCCTTGCCGGCGTCGATGCGGGCCTGCTTCTCGGCCGCGCTGGCCTCGATCTTGAGCTTGGCCCAGCCGCTGTCCACGGCCTTCGTCATGCCGCCCTGCGCCTTGACTTCCTCGATGATGGACCAGGCCTTCTCGGCCATCTGCTGGGTCAGCGTTTCCATCATGTAGCTGCCGGCCCAGGGGTCGACGACGCTGGTGATGTGGGTTTCTTCCTGCAGGATCAGCTGGGTGTTGCGGGCGATGCGGCTGCTGGTCTCGGTGGGCAGGGCGATGGCCTCGTCGAAGCTGTTGGTGTGCAGGCTTTGCGTGCCGCCGAACACGGCCGCCATGGCCTCGATGGTGGTGCGCACGATGTTGTTGTAGGGGTCCTGCTCGGCCAGGCTCCAGCCGCTGGTCTGGCAGTGGGTGCGCAGCATCAGGCTTTTCGGGTTCTTCGCGCCGAAGCCCTGCATGATGCGCGTCCACAGCAGCCGCGCCGCCCGCATCTTCGCGATCTCGAGATAGAAGTTCATCCCGATGGCCCAGAAGAAGCTCAGGCGGGGCGCGAACTCTTCGACATCGAGCCCGCGCGCCTGGGCCACGCCCACGTACTCGGCACCGTCGGCCAGCGTGAAGGCCAGTTCCAGCGCCTGGTTGGCGCCGGCTTCCTGCATGTGGTAGCCGCTGATGCTGATCGAATTGAACTTCGGCATCTTGCGTGCCGTGTACTCGATGATGTCGGCCACGATGCGCATGCTGGGCGCCGGCGGGTAGATGTAGGTGTTGCGGACCATGAACTCCTTGAGGATGTCGTTCTGGATGGTCCCGCTCAATTGGTCCTGCTGCACGCCCTGCTCTTCGGCGGCCACCACGTAGCCGGCCAGCACCGGCAGCACCGCGCCATTCATCGTCATGGACACGCTCACCTTGTCCAGCGGAATGCCGTCGAAAAGGATCTTCATGTCCTCGGCGCTGTCGATGGCCACACCGGCCTTGCCGACGTCACCCGTGACCCGGGGGTGGTCGCTGTCGTAGCCGCGGTGGGTGGCCAGGTCGAAGGCCACGCTGACGCCCTGCCCGCCTGCCGCCAGGGCCTGGCGGTAGAAGGCATTGCTTTCCTCGGCGGTGGAAAAACCCGCGTACTGGCGGATGGTCCAGGGCCGCACCGCGTACATCGTGGCCTGCGGTCCGCGGATGAAGGGTGCAAAGCCGGGCAGGGTGTCGGCCAGGCCCGGGTCGGGCAGGCTGGCGACATCGGCGGCGGTGTAGAGCGGCTTGACCGTCAGGCCTTCGGGCGTCACCCAGTTCAGGGCACCGAGGTCGCCGCCGGGCGCCGACTTGGCGGCAGCGCGCTGCCAGGGCTCGAGCGGGGGGTGGGCGGGGGCGGAAGGGTTGGCGCTCATGCAAGGGCTCCTCGGCGCGCCAGGATGGCCCGGAACCCGCCCGGATTGGGAGAGTCCTCGGAGGCGCGCAGCAACCCATAATTATAAATTCAGAATCTTCACACCAAGCTGACACCGGCGCGCCAGGCGGTGCCCCCGTCCTTTGTCCGGGATCAGGCCGCGGCCATCGCCTGCAGCGGGCGCAGTTGGGACAGCAGGGTCTCGGCGTCGAGCAGTTCGACGATGGCTTCGCCGCCCTCGGCGTCGCTCTTCAGCACCCGCACCATGCCGGCGAGCCACGGTGCGCGGGCGCGCAGGCCCTCGGGCGCAGGCTGGATGTGCGCGACATCGACGTCGAGCACGCTGATGATGTCGTCGACCCGGAATCCCATCAGTGCCTGGCCGGGCTGTGCCGGGTCGGCCAAGACCAGCACCGTGCCGTCGGTCTGACGTGCCGGATAGGTGATGCCGAACAGGCTGCGGGCACACAACACCGGCAGGAGACCGCCCGGGCTGCCCGGCAAGACATCGAGCAGACCCGCCACGTGCGCGCCGGCCTTGGCCACCCGTACCAGACCGGTTTGCGGGCGCGCTTCCAGCACCGCCCGAACCGGCACGGCGTAGCGGGCCGCGCCGACCTGAAAGAGGGCCAGTTCCTGCACCTGATGGCCGGCTGCAGACCGGCCATCGGCGCTGGCTGCCAGGCGGCGGTGCGGCAGCGGCCGCAGGTTGCAGTCGAACAAGGACTGGCGGCGACGCTCCAGCGAACCCAGGCGCAGTGCCACCACGACCTGCACGCCGTTGTCGTAACCGTCCTGCCGCTTGAATTCGCGATAGCCGCCGGCCCGGGTGCTCGCCACCGCGTAATGGGCGCCGTCGTGTTCGACGACACCGCTGCGCAGCGGGAAAGGCAGCTTCGAGCCTGGCGTCCAATGGGTGTCGCTGCACGACACCACCTGCCCGCCGGCATCGACGAAAGCGGCCAGACCGGGACGGCCATCGAGCACGTCGGTCAGCATCGCACTGAACTCACGTTCGGCATTGAAGACGATGGCGATGCCGCCGACCACGCGGCTGCTGCTGGCGGCCGTTTCGCGCACGGCGGCCAGGTAGGTGTAGGTCGGGCGCTGGTCGCTTTGGGCACCGCCTTCGAAGGCGCTGACGGCATAGCGCTGGGCATCGCTCAGGCTGCGCACGGCCTGCTGCCAGGCGGACGGCACGGCGCTGCCGATCAGACTGCGCTCCGAGACATCGTTGGACACCCCGCACACCTGACCCATCGCGTCGAACACGACGAGCCGGGTGTAGACGGTGTACAGCCCATTGATGTGGTTCAGCACCGCATTCAGGCGCTCGGTGCCGGCAGCATCGACCGGGCTGGCCAGCACTTCCTGCAGCACCGGGGAAAGCGCCCACCAGCGGCAGTCGTTGGCGCGCTCGTAGAGGTTGCGGTCCATGATGTCTGCGGCCAGGCGGGCGAGTTCACCGGCCTGATGCTGGACCCGCCCGAGCGAGGTGCGGTAGAGGTCGCGGATGGCCAGGCCGGTGCGGTCGCGCATGCGCATGCCGGTGTCGTTGACCTGCTGCAGCACCGCCTTCAGGTTGTGGCGGGCCTGCTGGTTGGCGTCGGCCACGAGCCGGCCGTTCCAGACCACCCGGCGCAGGTTGCGGTTGATCACGTCGACCTCGGACTGGATGCGGCGCAGTTCCTCGTTGTCCAGCGAAACGCCTTCCTCCAGGGCCGAAAGTTCGTGCCTGGCGCGGAAGGCCGTGCTCAGCGAAACCAGGGCCAGCGCCCGCCAACCGGGCCCCATGTAGCCCTGGTAGCCGCGCGTGGGGCATGACATCGCCAGGTATTCCCGGCCGGCGAAGGTGAGCAGTTCGATCTGGCCCGGCTGACCGACGCACAACAGGGCGCCCAGCGGCACATGCGCCTCGTCGTTGCTCACGACGACCCGGTGCTGTTCATCCAGCAGCACCAGCGCCACCTGCCGGTGCGCCCGCTGCAGGTCGCTGAAGATGCGCTGCAGCTCGTCTTCGAGGCGGAAGCGCAGCACCAGCACCCCGAGCCTCTGACCACGGGCGCTCTCGATGCGGTGGGCATACAGCAGGGCCGGAGAGGACGAGGCGCCGAGATCACTGCGGCCATAGCGTTCGACGAACCCCTGCGAAGCCAGCGCCTGCGCCACCACCGGGTCGGCGCTGGCCTGGAGCGGGCTGCTGGCGTCCAGGCGGGCAAGCACCCGGCCATCGGTGGCGAGCACCACGACGTCGTCGTAGACGGTGTACTTGTCGCGGTAGGCCGCCAGGCGCGTCACCACGGCCGCGCGCCGGGCTTCGTCGCCGCCGTCGGCGCAGGCGCCGCAGAAGTCGCGCAGCACGTCGTCGGTGGCCAGGAAGCCCACGTCGGCGGTGCGTTCGAACAGGTTGCGCACCAGGATGTCGATGCTGCACTGGGCGGTGAACGCCAGTTCGTCGCCCAACTCGGCCAGGGCCTCGCGGCCCAGTTGCCGCACCAGCCGGCCCTGCAGGTCGGCGAAACGCTCGCGCGTTTCCGACAGCGTGGGCAGGATGGCCTCGGCGTCGATCGGACAGCTGATCGACGAGCTCGCCTCGATCATCGACCACAGCAATCCCAGATCCTTCAGGTCCCGGTCGGCAGACTGCACGCGGCGCATGCTGGGCAGGAGTTCTTCGACCAGGTTCATGACAGCTCCATCTTGAGGGCGGGGTTGAATTGAGAATGGCACCGGCGTTCGGCACGGAGGCCCGGAAAAGCGGGGCGCGCCCAGCCCATCTCCCGCCCGTGCACAGCGCTGGTGCAGACGCTGCGCCTGCAGCCCCATAATTAAGAATTCAAAAGCGCGGTTCCACTGCTTTCGTCTAGCTGCCATGCCTGCCCGTGCCACCTCCTCAGCCACCGCAACGGCGGGGTCGCTCGCGCCACGCGCCCTGTACCTGGACGTGGCGGAAAGGCTGCGCCAGCAGATCTACACGCGTGAGCTGGCGCCCGGCAGCTGGATCGACGAACAGGCCCTGGCCGCCGGCTACGGCATCAGCCGCACGCCGCTGCGCGAGGCGCTGAAGGTGCTGGCCGCCGAAGGGCTGGTGACGATGAAGCTGCGCCGCGGCGCCTACGTCACCGAGGTCTCGGCCGAGGACGTGGGCCAGGTCTACCACCTGCTGGCGCTGCTGGAGAGCGACGCCGCGCGGACCGTGGCCGCCCAGGCCAGGCCGGAGGCTCTGGCGGTGCTGGTGGCATTGCACGAACGCCTGGAAAAGCAGGTGCGTCAGCGCGACGCGTTCTTCGCCACCAACGAGGCTTTCCACCTGGCGTTGCTGGAAGCCGCCGGCAACCGCTGGGCGCTGCAGCTCGTGAACGACCTGCGCAAGGTGATGAAGCTCAATCGCCACCATTCGCTGCTACAGCGTGGCCGGCTGGTCGATTCACTGGCCGAACATCAGGCCCTGATGCAGGCCTTGCTAAAGGGCCAGGCCGACGAGGCGGCCCGGCTGATGCAGTCCCACTTCGCGAGCGGGCTGAAAGCGGCGATGTAGGCCGCGCGGCCCGCGGGGCCCGCGGCCTGTTCAGCGCTGTGCGATCGGCAGCACGTCGCGGTGCTGAGCACCCACGAACAACTGGCGCGGGCGACCGATCTTGTATTCCGGGTCGCCGATCATTTCGTTGAGCTGCGCGATCCAGCCCACCGTGCGTGCCAGTGCGAACACGGCCGTGAACAGGCTCACCGGGATGCCGATGGCGCGCTGCACGATGCCGCTGTAGAAGTCGACGTTCGGGTAGAGCTTGCGGCTGACGAAGTAGTCGTCCTCCAGCGCAATCTTCTCCAGCGCCATGGCCAACTTGAACAGCGGGTCGTCGCCCAGGCCGGTGGCGGCCAGCACCTCGTGGCAGGTCTCGCGCATGAGCTTGGCGCGAGGGTCGTAGTTCTTGTAGACGCGGTGGCCGAAGCCCATCAGCTTGACGCTGCTGTTCTTGTCCTTCACGTTCTTGATGAACTCGCCGATCTTCTCGACGCCACCGTTGCGCTGGATTTCCTCCAGCATGTTGAGAGCGGCCTCGTTGGCACCGCCGTGGGCCGGGCCCCACAGGCAGGCCACACCGGCAGCAATGGCCGCGAACGGGTTGGTGCCGCTGCTGCCGCACAGGCGCACGGTGGAGGTGGATGCGTTCTGTTCGTGGTCGGCGTGCAGGATGAAGATGCGGTCCATCGCGCGCACGAGCACGTCGTTGGGCACGTAGTCTTCGCAGGGCGTGCCGAACATCATGCGCATGAAGTTGCCGCCGTAGGACAGGCTGTTCTGCGGGTAGATGTAGGGCTGGCCGATGCCGTACTTGTAGGCCATGGCCACCAGGGTGGGCATCTTGGCGATCAGGCGGATGGCGCTGATGTCGCGGTGCACCGGGTTGTTGATGTCGGTGCTGTCGTGATAGAAGGCCGACAAACCGCCCACCAGGCCCGTCATCACCGCCATCGGGTGGGCATCGCGGCGGAAGCCGCGCAGGAAGAACTGCATCTGCTCGTTGACCATCGTGTGGGTGCTGACGAGACGGTCGAAGTCCTTCTTCTGCTGCGGGTTGGGCAGCTCGCCCTTCAGCAGCAAATAGCAGGTTTCCATGAAGTCGCACTGCGTGGCCAGCTGCTCGATGGGGTAGCCGCGGTAGAGCAGCTCGCCCTTGTCACCGTCGATGTAGGTGATGGTGCTGTTGCACGATGCCGTGCTCAGGAACCCCGGGTCGTAGGTGAACTTGCCGGTTTGCGCGTAGAGCTTGCGGATGTCGATGACGTCCGGACCGATGGTGCCCTTGTACTGGGGCAGTTCCATGCTCGGGCTGCCGTCTGAAAACGACAGGGTGGCTTTGACGTCGGAGGGAATCATCGCAAGTGCCTTTCTGAAGGGTGCGCGCGCTCAGTTCGGAGGTTGACGCAACAGTGCGAGCACGTCACGGACCTCCGGCGAATCGCTGAGTTCTGGAATGTCCTGCACCTGCTTGCGCCGCAGCAGCAGGTCGAGCAGGTCGTTGTCCGCCAGGTCCATCAGGGCTTCCAGACCCCGGGCTTGGCGTTCGGTCAGAGTCTCCTGGTGCCGGTTGAAGAAGCGTTCGATGAACAGGTCGTTCTCGAGCAGGCCGCGGCGGCAGCGCCAGCGCAGCTTGCTGAGTTCACGTTCGCCGAGAAGAGCTTCCATGCCGGTTCTTCAGTCGTGCTTCGGGGCTGCGGTCACACCGCGCGGCGCACCATCAGTTCCTTGATCTTGCCGATGGCCTTGGTCGGGTTCAGGCCCTTGGGGCAGACGTCGACGCAGTTCATGATGGTGTGGCAGCGGAACAGCCGGTACGGGTCTTCCAGGTTGTCCAGGCGGCCGCCGGTGTCCTGGTCGCGGCTGTCGGCGATGAAGCGGTAGGCCTGCAGCAGGCCGGCCGGGCCGACAAACTTGTCCGGGTTCCACCAGAAGCTGGGGCAACTGGTGCTGCAGCTGGCGCACAGGATGCACTCGTACAGACCGTTGAGCTCGTCGCGTTCTTCGGGCGACTGCAGGCGTTCCTTCTCGGGCGGCTGCGAGTCGTTGACGAGGTAGGGCTTGATGCTGTGGTACTGCTTGAAGAACAGCGTCATGTCGACGATGAGGTCGCGGATGACGGGCAGCCCGGGCAACGGCTTCAAAACAATGGTGCCCGGCAGCGTGCGCATGTTGGTCAGGCAGGCCAGGCCGTTCTTGCCGTTGATGTTCATCGCGTCCGACCCGCACACGCCTTCGCGGCAGCTGCGGCGGAAGCTCAGCGTGGGGTCCACGGCCTTGAGCTTGTTCAGCGCGTCCAGCAGCATGCGTTCGCTGCCGTCGAGCTCCACCTGCAGGGTCTGCATGCGGGGCTTGGCGTCGGTGTCGGGGTCGTAGCGGTAGATCTGGAAGGTGCGGAGGCTCATGGCTTCACTGCTTTCGGTGACTGCTTTCTTCAGAACGTGCGGACTTTCGGCGGAACACTCTCCACCGACAGCGGCTTCAGGTTCACGGCCTTGTAGTCCAGGCGGTTGCCCTCGGAATACCACAGCGTGTGCTTCATCCAGACCGCGTCGTTGCGGCCGGCCGGGTTCTCCGGGGTGTCGCCGTAATCGTCGACGCTGTGGGCGCCGCGGCTTTCGGTGCGGGCCGCTGCAGAGACGATGGTGGCACGCGCCGATTCGATCAGGTTGTCGACCTCGAGAGCCTCGATGCGCGCGGTGTTGAAGACCTTGCTCTTGTCCTTCAGGGTGATGGCCTTCACGCGTTCGGCCAGCGCGGCGATCTGCGTCACGCCCTCGTCCAGCATGGCCTGGGTGCGGAAGACGCCGGCATGCTTTTGCATGCTGCTGCGGATGTCGTTGGCCACGTCCTGCGCGTATTCGCCCTCCACGCTGGAATCCAGCCGGGCCAGGCGCGCCAGGCTCTGGTCGGCGGCGTCCGCCGGCAGCGGCTTGTGCTCCTTGGTCTTGCCGACGTTGTCGACGATGTGCAGGCCCGCCGCACGGCCGAACACCAACAGGTCCAGCAGCGAATTGGTGCCCAGCCGGTTGGCGCCGTGCACGCTGACGCAGGCGCATTCGCCCACCGCATAGAAGCCGTTCACGATGCTGTTGCTGTTGCCGTTCTTCGGCACCACGACCTGGCCGTGGATGTTCGTCGGGATGCCGCCCATTTGGTAGTGGATGGTCGGCACCACGGGGATGGGTTCCTTGGTGATGTCGACGTTGGCGAAGTTGTGGCCGATCTCGAACACACTGGGCAGGCGCTTCATGATGGTGTCGCCGCCCAGGTGGGTGAGGTCGAGGTTGATGTAGTCCTTGTTCGGACCACAGCCCCGGCCTTCCTTGATCTCCTGGTCCATGCAGCGCGAGATGAAGTCGCGCGGCGCCAGGTCCTTCAGCGTCGGGGCATAGCGCTCCATGAAGCGCTCGCCATTGCTGTTGCGCAGGATCGCGCCTTCCCCGCGGCAACCTTCGGTCAGCAGCACACCGGCGTTGTGCACGCCGGTGGGGTGGAACTGCCAGAACTCCATGTCTTCCAGCGGCACGCCGGCGCGGGCGGCCATGCCCAGGCCGTCGCCGGTGTTGATGTAGGCGTTCGTGCTGGCGGCGTAGATGCGGCCGGCACCACCCGTGGCGAACAGCGTGATCTTGCCTTCCAGGATGTGCACGTCGCCGGTTTCCATTTCCAGCGCGGTGACGCCCAGCACGTCGCCCTCGGCGTCGCGGATGAGGTCCAGCGCCATCCACTCGACGAAGAAGTTGGTGCGGGCCTTCACGTTCTGCTGGTACAGCGTGTGCAGCATGGCGTGACCGGTGCGGTCGGCTGCGGCGCAGGCGCGTTGCACCGGCTTTTCGCCGTAGTTGGCGGTGTGGCCGCCGAAGGGGCGCTGGTAGATGGTGCCGTCGGGGTTGCGGTCGAAGGGCATGCCGAAGTGCTCGAGTTCGTACACGACCTTCGGCGCCTCGCGGCACATGAATTCGATGGCGTCCTGGTCGCCCAGCCAGTCGCTGCCCTTGATGGTGTCGTAGAAGTGGTAGTGCCAATTGTCTTCGGACATGTTGCCCAGGCTGGCGCCGATGCCGCCTTGCGCCGCCACCGTGTGGCTGCGCGTGGGAAACACCTTGGACAGCACGGCCACGTTCAGGCCGGCCCGTGCCAGGCGCAGCGAAGCCTGCATGCCCGAACCGCCCGCACCGACGATGACGACGTCGAACTTGCGGCGGGGAAGCGTGGAAGAACCGATGTTTGCCATGAAAGACTGCTCAGAGAAAAGTCCAGTTCGGGCGGGATGGCCCTGAACTTAGGTGCTGCCCAGGCGCTGCTTTACAAGCGCCACAGCACCTGCACGGCCCAGCCGGTGCAGGCCAGCAGCCACACCAGGGTGCCCACCTGCAGCACCAGACGTGCGCCCACCGGCTTCACGTAATCCATCAGGATGTCGCGCACACCCACCCAGGCGTGCCACGCCAGTGCGATGAAGGTCACCAGCGTCAAAAGCTTCATCCACTGCGCCGAGAAGATGCCGGCCCAGCGGTCGTAGCCCAGCGCGCCGGGCATCAGCAACTGCGCCAGCAGCACCACCGTGAAGATGGCCATGAGACTGGCAGTGACACGCTGGCTGAGCCAGTCGCGCATGCCGTAGTGCGCGCCGACGACGACACGCTTCGAACCGTAGTTGACTGCCATTTCGCGTGCCCTTTTTCAATACAGCCCGAACAGCTTGGCGCCGAGCACCACGGTCAGGCCCAGGCTGCTGACCAGCGTGGACACCGCCGACATGTGGCCCAGCTCCTTGGTGACGCTGTGCGTCATGTCCATCCACAGGTGGCGGATGCCGGCAACGAAGTGGTGCAGGAAGGCCCAGATGAGCGCCAGCACGGTGAGCTTGACGAACCAAGCGGGCACGAAGCCGATGCCGGCGACGAAGGCGCTGGTGAAGCTCTCGTAGCTGATCTCGGACGTCACGCTGGTGTCGAACATCCAGACGACGAAGGGCAGCAGGAAAAACATGATCGCTCCGCTGATGCGGTGCAGGATGGACACCACCCCCGCCAACGGCAACCGGTACTTCAGGGCGTCGACCAGACGCATCGTTCCGGGTCTTTGTTTTGTCATCTCTGCCATGGGGCTTGTCAATCCTTCAAACAACCAATTGAGTTTATTGCAATGGCGCCACCTTACGTGGGGCTGGTGGCGTTGCGCGAAAACCTAGTTCAGCTCGTTGCGATAGTGGTGTGCCTGGGTGTGGTACAGCCCGCGCCGGAGTTCGACAGGCTGGTCGCCATAGGTGAAGGACAGGCGTTCGACCGACAGCAGGGGGGTGCCGACCGGAACGGCGAGCAAGTCGGCATCCTCGCCCGCGGCGCTGACGGCACGCAGCTTTTCGACCGCGCGGATCATGCGCACCGAGAACTCGGCCTCGAACAGGCGGTACATCGCACCGCGCCAGGCCATCAGGCGCTCGGCCGTCAGACCCTTGAACAAGGTGCCTGGCAGCCAGATGTCGTCGAGCACGACCGGCGCGGGTTCACCGCCGTCGGCAGGCGGCGCCAGCAACAGCCGCCGCACCTGCACCGCCGGCTCGCCGGCCTTCAGCGCCAACAGGCGTGCCACTTCGGCCGGGGCGCGCATGCGGCGGCAGTCGAGCAGACGGCGCTGCAGGCCGCCGCCCGCGCCTGCCGGGGTGACGTCGGGTGCCAGGCGCAGGAAACGGTACTGCGTGCCGGCCTCGGCATGGGTGGCAACGAAGGTGCCCTTGCCCTGGCGACGCACCAGCAGGTTGTCGGTGGCCATCTCGTCGATGGCCTTGCGCACCGTGCCCTGGCTGACCTTGTAGCGCGCCGCCAGCTCCATTTCGCTGGGGATGGCCTCCCCGGGCTGCCATTCGCCGGCGCGCAGGCTGCCCACGAGCAGGGCCTTGATCTGCTGATACAGCGGGCTGAACGCCGGCGCGGCCTCGGCCTGCGCGCTTGCGTTCTGGGGGGCGGACGCTTCGGGCATGCCCGGATTGTCTTACATAAGACATAAGAGTTGTGTCAGCCTGGGCGATCTAGAATTGCGCAGCCGTCGTGCCCAGGCCCGAAAACCCCCCGACATTCCCCGAAGGAGCCCCTCCATGAGCAAGAAGCCCGTTCGCGTGGCCGTCACCGGCGCAGCCGGCCAGATCGGTTATGCCCTGCTGTTCCGCATCGCCTCGGGCGAAATGCTCGGCAAGGACCAGCCCGTCATCCTGCAGCTGCTCGAGGTGCCGGTCGACAAGGCGCAGGAGGCGCTGAAGGGCGTGATGATGGAACTCGAGGACTGCGCTTTCCCGCTGCTGGCCGGCATGGAAGCCCACAGCGATCCGGTGGCCGCCTTCAAGGACACCGACTACGCCCTGCTGGTGGGCGCCCGCCCGCGCGGCCCCGGCATGGAACGCGCCGACCTGCTGGCCGCCAACGCCCAGATCTTCACGGCCCAGGGCAAGGCGCTGAACGCCAGCGCCAGCCGCAACGTGAAGGTGCTGGTGGTGGGCAACCCGGCCAACACCAACGCTTACATCGCGATGAAGAGTGCGCCCGACCTGCCGCGCGAGAACTTCACCGCCATGCTGCGCCTGGACCACAACCGCGCGCTGAGCCAGATTGCCGCGAAGACCGGCAAGCCGGTGGCCGCCATCCAGAAGCTGGCCGTCTGGGGCAACCACAGCCCGACCATGTACGCCGACTACCGCTTCGCCACCATCGACGGCGCCAGCGTGAAGGACATGATCAGCGACCAGGCCTGGAACGCCGACACCTTCCTGCCCACCGTGGGCAAGCGCGGTGCGGCCATCATCGCCGCGCGCGGCGTGTCCTCTGCGGCCTCGGCCGCCAACGCCGCCATCGACCACATGCGCGACTGGGCCCTGGGCACCGGCGGCGAATGGGTGACGATGGGCGTGCCCAGCAACGGCGAGTACGGCATTCCGAAAGACGTGATGTTCGGCTACCCCGTCACCTGCGAGGGCGGAAAGTACAAGATCGTCGAAGGACTGCCCATCGACGCCTTCAGCCAGGGCTGCATCGACAAGACGCTGGCCGAGCTGACGGGTGAACAGGACGGCGTCAAGCACCTGCTGTAAAGCACCCCGCGCGCCACGTGCGCAGACGAGCCGGCCTACACTGGGTCGGCTTTTTTCTGGCTGAATGCGAGCGCCGCCATGTCCACCATCCATCCCCGCGAAGCCTTGTTCGACCCCGAGGAGCGCGCCGCTGCCGCCCTGCCCGTCTGCGACCACTACGCCGGCGTGGAAGCGCGCATGCGCAAGAGCCTGCAGCTGCAGGCCGAGCTCGGACCGGTGTTCGACGTCACCCTGGACAACGAGGACGGCGCGCCGGTGGGCGCCGAACTCGAGCAGGCCCACCTCATCCGCGAACTGCTGGACAGCCCCGACAACCAGCACGGCCGCGTCGGCGTGCGCCTGCTGCCGCTGGAGCACCGACACTTCGCCGACGTCGCCGGCATCCTGCTGCGGGCCTCGCGCGCGCCCGCCTACCTGATGCTGCCCAAGGCACGCAACCTGGCCGAGGTGCAGCGCGCCGCCACGGCGCTCGATGCGCTGGGCGCTGGCGCCGTTCCCCTGCACGCGCTGATCGAGACGCACGGTGCGCTGCGCGAAGTGTTCGCCATCGCGGCCCACCCGCGTGTCGAGTCCCTGTCGTTCGGACTGATGGACTTCGTCTCGGCCCACCGCGGCGCCATCCGCTCCAGCGCCATGGCCGGCGCCGGGCAGTTCGATCACCCGCTGGTGGTGCGCGCGAAGCTGGAGATTTCCGCAGCCTGCCATGCCGCGGCGAAGACGCCATCGCACTGCGTCTTCACGGAGTTCAAGGACGTCGCGGCACTGCGGGCCGCCGCGGAGATGGCCGGTCAGCTGCTCGGCTACACACGCATGTGGAGCATCCACCCTTCGCAGGTTCGGCCCATCGTCGAGGCTTTCGCGCCCAGCACGGCCGAGACCGAACAGGCCATCGGCATCCTGCAGGCCGCCCAGGCGGCTGGCTGGGCGCCCATCCAGCATGGCGACCAGCTGCACGACCGCGCCAGCTACCGCTATTGGTGGCAGACGCTGGAACGGGCGGAGCGCACCTCGTTCCGCGGCGGCCCGCAGCTTCCACCGGAAGTCCGCGCCGCCTGGTTTGCGGCCGCCTGAGGCGGGCGACGCTGCTGCACACATCTTGCGGCGGGACACGCCGCGCCGACGGGGCATACTGCCGGCCGATCCGAGACGCCCGCCGTGGGCGCCACGCCCTGCCCGAAAGAATGTCCCGATGTCCTCCCTGAACACTTGTCGCGGCCTGGCCGGCACGATCACCAGCACGATCGCCGGCACAACAGCCAGCGTGGCGCTGGCCGCGGCGCTGCTGCACGCGC
>JANOBX010000079.1:0-3359 GCA_031411875.1 Burkholderiales bacterium
TGCTACTACAGCGGCAACTTCGCCACCGGCTTCCGCCACGGCTACGTGCGCAAGGTCGTGGTCGCCGCCAGCATCACTGCGCGTCCCGTTCCCACCGGCAACCCGAAGGAGAAGGCATGAGCAACCTCGCATCGATCCGGCGCGCCGCGCCGGCGCTGGCCACCTTGATCCCGACCCTGATGTCGCAAGCGGCTCTCGCCCAGGGCTTCGACAAGATCAACACCACGGTCACGAACGTCAACACGATCCTGGTGACGATCTCGATCGCGGTGGTGACCATCGCGATCATCTGGGCCGGCTTCAAGATGATCTTCCAGGGTGCCCGCCTGGCCGATGTCGCCAACGTGCTCATCGGCGGCACCCTGGTCGGCGGCGCGGCGGCCTTCGCCAGCTACATCGTCACCTGACCGACGGGCGCGACCATGCAAGGCGAAGCCATCTACAAGGGTGCCACGCGCCCGGCCATGAAGCTGGGCATCCCGCTCGTGCCGCTGGTGGTGCTGTTCGGCACCGGCATGCTGCTGATCATGTGGGGCGGCACCCTGGTGAGCTGGTGGATCGCCCTCGGCGTAGTCGTGGCCTTCGTGCCCGCGCTGCTGTGGATGCGCTTCGTCACCTCCAAGGACGATCAGCGCTTCCGCCAGATGTTCGTCGCCATGAAGCTGCGCCTGTACGACCGCAACCGCCGCTTCTGGCACGCGCGCAGCTACGCGCCCACCCTCTACCGGGGAGCCCGCGATGCTTGGCATGTCTAGGGCCAACGGCGCCGACACCCGGCCGGGCCGCAACGGCTTGAGGCCCCGGCACTGGGCGCAGGCCCAAGCGGAGAACCCGCTGGCCCGCTTCATCCCGTTCTCGTCGCTGGTCAGTCCGCACGACGTGATCACCCGCGGTGGCGACTACCTGCGCGTCTGGCGGCTCGACGGCGTGGCCTTCGAGTGCGCCGACGAGCACCAGATCAGCGAGCGGCACGAGGCCCTGTGTAGCCTGCTGCGCAACCTGGCCGGCGGCCAGTGGGCAGTGTGGACGCACCGTCTGCACCGTGTCGTCAGCGACAACCTGCAGGACCCGGCGCAGCCCGGCTTCGCGCGCGACCTGTCCCGGGCCTACCAGGCCAAGCTGGGCGAGCGCCGGATGATGAGCAACGAGCTCTACCTGACGCTGGTCTATCGGCCCAATGTGTCCCGCGTGAGCCGCGCCCTGCAATCGACGCAACGCACCCGTGCCACCATCGCGGAAGCCCAGGCCGAGGCCCTGCGTGTCATGGAGGAGCGCACGGCCCTGGTCGGCCGCGTGCTCCGCGGCTTCGGCCCCGAACTGCTCGGCACGCGGCAGCACCGTGGCAGGACCTTCTCCGAGGTGGCCGAGCTCCTCGGCTACCTGGTCAACGGCTGCTGGCGGCCGATCCCGATGACCGCCGGTCCGCTGTACCGGACGCTGCCGACCGCGCGCCTGTCCTTCGGCGGCGACAAGCTCGAACTCCGCCAGGGCGACCAACGCCGCTACGCGGCCCTGGTCGACATCAAGGAATACGCCGACGCGGTCGAACCCGGCATCCTGAACGCCCTGCTCTACGAGGCCAGCGAGTTCATCGAGACGCAGAGCTTCTCGATCCTGCCGCGTCGTGAGGCCATGCGGGCGCTCGAACTGCAGCGCGACCAGCTGATTGCCAGTGACGACGTAGTGGCCAGCCAGGTCGCCGAAATGGACGTGGCGCTGAACGAACTCGGCGACGGCCAGTTCTGCATGGGTGAGTACCACTACAGCATGGTTGTCTTCGGCGAGGACGTGGCCGATGCCGGCCGCCGCGCCGCGCAGGCCATCGGCGCCGTCGGCGAGGCCTCCAGCCTGCAGATGTCCCCGGTGGACCTGGTGGCCGATGCCGCGTGGTTCGCGCAGATGCCAGGCAACTGGCAGTGGCGGCCCCGGGATGCCAAGCTGAGCTCACGCGCCTTCGCGGCCTTGTCCAGCGGTCACAACTTCGCCCGCGGCAAGCGCGACGGCAACCCCTGGGGCGAGGCCCTGGCCCTGCTGCGCACGCCCTCGGGCCAGCCGTTCTACCTGAACCTGCACAGCAGCCCGGAAGGGGAAGACTCCGCTGACAAGAAACTGCCAGGCAACACGCTGATCATCGGCTCGACCGGCGTCGGCAAGACGACGCTGGAGATGTTCCTGCTGACGCTGACGCGCAAGTGGGAACCGGCGCCGCGCCTGGTGCTCTTCGACCTGGACCGCGGCTGCGAGATCGCGATCCGCGCCCTGGGTGGCCGCTACTTCACCTTGGAGGCCGGCAAGCCCACCGGCTGCAACCCACTGCAGCGCGAGCCGACACCGGCACGCATCCAGTTCTGGGAGCAGCTGATCCGCACCTGCATCGCCACGCCGGCCACGCCACTGCTGCCGACCGACGAGCGCGCCATCGCAGATGCGGTCAAAGCCGTGGCGATGATGCCGGCGCCGCTGCGCCGCTTCTCGACCGTGCGGCAGAACCTGCCCAAGGCGGGCGAGAACAGCCTCTTCGAGCGGCTCGGCCGCTGGTGCCATGGCGGCGCGCTCGGCTGGGTCTTCGACCAGGCCGACGATCGCCTGCTCGACCTGCACGCGGCCAGCGTCATCGGCTTCGACACCACCGAGTTCCTCGACCTGCCCGAGGTGCGCACGCCGGTGATGATGTACCTGCTGCAAGTCATGGAAGAGCTCGTCAACGGCGAGCGCCTGATCTACGTGATCTCCGAATTCTGGAAGGCGCTGGACCACGAGATCTTCAGCGACTTCGCCAAGCAAAAGCAAAAGACGATCCGCAAGCAGAACGGCCTGGGCATCTTCGACACGCAGAGCCCTTCCGACGTGCTGCGGCACCCCATCGGGCGCACGATGATCGAGCAGAGCGTGACCAAGATATTCCTCGCCAACCCCGAGGCGGTTCACGACGAATACGTCGACGGATTCGGGCTCAGCGAGGCCGAGTTCGAGATCGTTCGCAGTCTGGGTGCCCAAGGTGGCCGGCGCTTCCTGGTGAAGCAAGGCCATGCCAGTGCGATCTGCGAAATGGATCTCGCCGGACTCGAAGATTTCATCACCGTGCTGTCAGGTACCACCGACAACGTGGCCCTGCTGGATTCAGTGCGCGAACGGTATGGTGACGATCCGTTTCAATGGCTTCCCGTTCTGCTTTCCGAGGTTCACGATCGCAAGTTTCGAACCTCCAGGAGAGCTGCATGAAAGTCATTCATTTCATCGTCGCTGCTGCCGCGCTGGTCACCCAGTCTCCCGCGGCCGTGGCGCAGTTCGTCAAGGGCAACGAGGCCGTCAAGGTGACGGCCGATGGATCGAACAAGGTCGAGACGGCACCGCTTCCA
>JANOBX010000080.1:0-44501 GCA_031411875.1 Burkholderiales bacterium
CCTCGCCGGCTACTCCGGCGGCTCCCGGCCGCCCCGCGGCAGCTTCAGCGGTCGACCCGGCCCCATTCTTCCTCGAAGGTGGCCACCAGGCCCTGGTTGCTCAGCCGGTTCGGCGGCATCGAAATGCGCGCCATGTCGGGCGGGAACTGCAGCAGCGCGGGCAGGCCTTCGATCGTGAGGAAGCGCAAGCCGGGCGGCAGGGCCTGCGGCGAAGTGGGCATCACCCAGGGCTTGTGGCCGGCGATGATGAAGCCCCATTCGCCGAAGCTCGGCACATGGGCGTGGTAGGGGGTGGTCTGCAGGCCCACGGCTTCCAGCGTGGCGGCCACCGTCCAGTAGCTGCGCCGCGCCACCAGCGGGCTGGTGGTCTGCACCACCATCACGCCGCTGGCTGCCAGGGCCTGCTCCGCGCGCTGGTAGAAGCTGGTGCTGTAGAGCTTGCCGATGCTGAAGTTGGTGGGGTCGGGGAAGTCGACGACGATGACGTCGAAGAACTCGCGGTTGCGTTCCAGCCAGGCGTAGGCGTCGGCGTTGACGATGCGCAGCTTGGGGCTGGCCAGCGCGCCTTCGTTCAAGGCCACCAGCGCCGGGTGGCGTGCGAACAGGCCTGTGATGTGGGGGTCGAGCTCGACCAGGGTCACCTGTTCGACGCCGGGGTACTTCAGCACCTCGCGCACCGCCATGCCGTCGCCGCCGCCCAGCACCAGCACGCGCCTGGGCGCGGCGTGTGCGGCATGTGCGGCCATGGCCGGGTGCACCAGGGCTTCGTGATAGCGGTACTCGTCGCGCGAGTGGAACTGCAGGTTGCCGTTCAGGTAGAGCCGCACGCCGCCGGCACCGGCGGTGACGACCACGCGCTGGTAGTCGCTGCTTTCGCGCACGACGATGTCGCTGCCGTAGAAGGCGTCTTCGGCCCAGGTGGTCAGGTGGCCGGCGCCGGCCATGGCGGCCAGCAGCGCCGCCAGCACGGCCACGCAGGCCGCCACGTGCGCCCACAGGTTGCGCAGTTCGGCGCGGAACATCCACAGCGCCCAGGCCGCCACGCCGGCGTTCAGCAGCCCGAAGAACACCCCTGTTCGCACCAGACCCAGGTGCGGCACGAACAGCAGCGGGAAGGCCACCGCCACCACCAGGGCGCCCAGGTAGTCGAAGGTGAGCACCTGCGACACCAGGTCCTTCAGCGCATAGCGTTCGCTGAAGTGACGCTTGAGGATGCGCATCACGAGCGGGATCTCCAGCCCCGCCAGGATGCCCACCACGCCCACCAGCCCGTACAGCAGCACCCGGAACGGCGCCAGCGCATCGGCCGGCAGCAGGCTGTGGGCGACGAACAGCCCGGCCGGCATGAGCCCGCCGATCAGGCCCACCATCAACTCGATGCGCAGGAACTGCGCGACCAGCTGGTGTTCGATGAAGCGGCTGAGCCAGGAGCCGATGCCCATGGCGAACAGGTAGCAGCCGATGATGGTGCTGAACTGCAGCACGCTGTCGCCCAGCAGGTAGCTGGCCAGGGCGCCGGCCGCCAGCTCGTACACCAGCCCGCAGGCGGCGACCACGAAGACGCTGGCCAGCAGGGCCAGTTCGGCCGGCGAGACACGCGGCGGCGCGGTCGCGGCCCCCGCCGGGGCCGCGCGGTCGGAGCCGGCGTGAAGGCCGCTCATCGCCCGTGATCCCCGTCGGGGGGCAAGCCGGCGACACGCCGCGAACGCGCTCGAACGCAACAATCGGCGCCATGGGAACCCTCTACCTCGTGCGCCACGGCCAGGCCAGCTTCGGCGCGGCCGACTACGACCAGCTCAGCGACCTGGGCACGCGCCAGTGCCGCGCGCTGGGCGAATGGTTTGCCCGTCGCGGCCTGCGTTTCGACGCCGCCCTGACCGGCACGCTCAAGCGCCACGCCCAGAGCCTGGACGCCATCACCGCAGGTCACGGTGCGGTGCCTGCCGCCCAGGTCTGGCCCGGCCTGAACGAATACGACCCGGAGGCGCTGATCCGCGCCTTCCACCCCGGCCCCTTGGCGCGACCCGACAGCCCGGAAGTGGTGAAGGCGCACTTCAGGTTGCTGCGCGAGGCCCTGGCCGCGTGGATGGCTGGCCGCACCCAGCCCGCGGGCATGCCGGCCTGGCCCGACTTCGCGGCCGGCGTGGCCAGCGCGCTGGACCATGTGCGCAGCACGCACGCGGGCGATGTGCTCATCGTCAGCAGCGGCGGGCCGATCGCCACCGCCGTGGGCCAGGTGCTGGGCGCCGGGCTGGACGCCACGATCGAGCTGAACCTGCGCATCCGCAACAGCGCCGTGACCGAGTTTGCGTTCAGCCCGAAGCGCCATCACCTGCTCAGCTTCAACCACCTGCCGCACCTGGACAGCCCGGAACGCGCCGACTGGGTGACCTACGCCTGAGCGATCCCGGCACGGGTGAAGCGCCACACGCGTTCACCCCTTCACCGCCGCGGCCACGATCAGCCCGATGGAGATCGCGGTGGAACCCACCACGATGGCCAGCGCGACGTTCTTCTTCTCGACGATCTCGGCCCACAGGTCGTAGGGCGTGAGCTTGTCGATGATGACGAAGCACAGCCAGAACACGATCACGCCGAGCAGCGCGTACAGCAGCGAGCCCAGCACCACCGCGGGCTTCAGCCATTCCAGATCTGCCATTGCATTTCCCTTCTTTGCCAGGTCATTCGTTTCACTTGTGGCTGCCGCCGCTGGACCAGCCGCCGTAGCTGCCGCCGCCCACCCGCCCCGTTCCGCCCGACGCGCGGCGGCTGGTGCATTGCTGGTATTCGGTGCTGGCGGGCCCGAAGGTCTGCCGCACCTCGTCGCAGTCGTCGTCGCCGCAGGTCGACATCGCCATCATCACCAGCACGACCAGCACGAACAAGGCGATGGCCTTGCCCGAGCCCATGTTCGACGAACCCGCCGACAGCACCGGCACGTCACGGGCCAGCGCAGCCTGTGCGCCCGGAGGCAGCCCGAAGGCTTGAGCCACCGTCGCCGCCGGCATGGTCTCGCCGGCCGACCAGACGACTTCGCTGCCCGTCTGTTCGCGCGACAGGCGACGCGAGGCGGCAGCACCCGTGCCTTCGTAGTCGGTGACCAGCGCTCGTTCCTCGCGCTTCACACGCCAGTAGAACTCGCCCTGCACCCAGGTCACCTTGGCGGCGTAGGTGTAGCGCTTGCGGTAGTTCACACCCTGCCATTCGGCCGCGTCGCCACGCACCCGCGGCGCCCCGGTGATGGGCTTGACGCCGCTCCAGCCCTCGTTGCTGTCGATCAGGAAGGCGAAGCCTTCGCTGCGGTGGTAGAGCAGGTATTCGCGCCAGAAGCTGGTGTCTTCATCGGGGTCGTCGGGGATGTCGCAGCGTTCCTGGTAGCCCACCACCTGCCAGGGCAGGGGCGCAGCACCGCCGCCGCCGAGGGCGAGCGTGCCGGTGCTGCCCAGGGGGATCTGCGGGCCGGCACCCGCGGCACCGCTGTTGTTCTGCGCGTAGTGCGCGAGGTCTGCACCCAGGCCTTGGGAGATGTCGACGACGGCGTGGCACTGGTCACAGCTCAGACTTTTGGTGCTGGCCAGTTTCGGTGCGAGCGCGTTGCCGCAGCTGGGGCATTCGACGCCGCGGCCCTGCAGCGTGGCTTCGGCCGGACCCTCCTTCAGCCCGGCCATGCGCAGTTCCGACAGCGCCACGGTCCGGCCCACCGACCAGTGCAGCCGCAGCGGGTCGCTGGCGTCCAGCGTGGCCACCTCGCCCGCGGCATTGCGCAGGTCGATGACGGTGAATTCGCCGTCCAGCCGCGGCGGGCTGGGCAGTTCGCCCTGGGCCGCGATCAGCCGGGCCTGCACCTTCGACGCCACGCTCCACCGGCGGCCGTCGATCGACACGTCTTGACCAGCGCGCAGCGTCTCGATGACGGGTGTGTCCACCGGCAGCGGGGCGTCGAAGGCGAGGACATAGGCGCCGTTGTCCTCGCTCAGCCAGGCCGAGCGCACGTCTGCAGCGTCGCCGCCATCGCCCATGTCGAACAGCACATGCCATTCGTTCCAGGTGCCGCCTTCGTAGCCATACTGCAGGCGGCCGACGACGGTGAACCCCAGCCCTTGGCGTGAACCGCTGGCGCCCAGCTGCAGCGGGCTGTGGTCATCGAACAGCTCGGCGCTGACGCCGATGCGTCGCAGCGCCTCGCCGTCGCGCACCAGCGTGCTGCGGCAGAAGCTGCAGACCGCGCTGGCACTGGCGGCCGACGCGAACTCGACCGGCGCGCCGCAGTTGGGGCACGCAGCGCGATACACGCGCATCACGGGCAGCCCCCAGGCTCGTCGCTACGCTCCTTCGCCACCCCCCAAGGGGGCTGGCCCTGCTGGGGGCGGCCCGGCGCAGGGCCAGACGTGACCAAGCTAGACCAGCTTCTTCAGCAGCTCGGCCTTCTTCGACGAGAACTCTTCATCGGTGAGGATGCCGCGGGCCTTCAGGTCGGCCAGCTTCTCGATGGTGGCCATCACTTCTTCGGGCTTCAGGCCCATTGGCGCCGCAGCGGCGGCCGCTGCTGCACCGGCGGCTGTAGCCGCAGCACCGCCGCCCTGCAAGCCCTGGCTGAGCTGCTGGGCCATCACCTGGCCCAGCGCCACGCCGGCGCCCAGGCCCATGGCGTCGCCCACCACACCGCCGCCGCCTCCGGCCGCGCCTTCGGCGAATTTCGGAATGGCCTGCGCCGTCTGGTACTGCATGAACTTGCCCATGTCGTTGCCGACCATGCCCATGCCGATCTTCTGGTCCAGGATCTTCTGCAGTTCCTCGGGCAGGCTGACGTTCTGCACCGTCACGCTTTCGAGCACAAGGCCGAGCTTGACGAACTCAGGGGCCGTGGCCTCCTTCAGCTGCACCGCGAATTCGATCTGGTTGGCCGCCAGGTCGAGGAAAGGCACGCCGCTCTGCGCCACGGCGTCGCTGATGTGCTGGAGCATCAGGCCGCGCAGCTGCCCGTCGAGGTCTTCCACCGTGTAGCGGTCGCGCGTGCCGCTGATGCTGGTGTGGAACAGCTTGGCGTCGCTGATGCGGTAGGCGTAGTTGCCGAAGGCGCGCAGGCGCACTGCGCCGAAGTCCTTGTCGCGGATGGTGACTGGCTGGCTGGTGCCCCAGCGGCGGTCGATCTGCTGGCGCGTGCTGAAGAAGTACACGTCGCTCTTGAACGGGCTCTGGAACAGCTTGTCCCAGTTGCGCAGGTAGGTCAGCACCGGCAGCGTCTGGGTGGTGAGCTTGTGCATGCCCGGGCCGAACACGTCGGCCACCTGGCCTTCGTTGACGAACACCGCCACCTGGCTTTCGCGCACCGTCAGGCTGCCGCCGTACTGGATCTCGTTGCCGGCCATCGGGAAGCGCCAGGCCAGGGAGCCGTCGCCCGACTCGGTCCACTCCAGGATGTCGATGAACTGTTTCTTGATGAAGTCCATCAGCGCCATGGCTGTTTCTCCCGGCAAAAGCGCCCAAGCCGGGCACGTGCAAATAATACGGCGCAACCAAGGGGTTTCCATGTCCGTCGCCACCAACGCCTGGCCCGCCTGGCCCGGTTGGCATCTCGCAGTCATCGGCGCCGGCCCGGTGGGGCTGGCGCTGGCACTGCAGGCCGCCCGGGCCCTGCCGCAGGCCCGCATCACGCTGTTCGACGCCCGGCCGCAGTCTGCCGACGTCGCCGCCGACCCGCGCACGCTGGCGCTGTCGCTGGGCAGCGTGCAGATGCTGCAGCGGCTGTCGGCCTGGCCGGCCGAGGCGGCCGAACCCATCCTGCAGGTGCATGTGTCGCAGCAGCCGCCCACGCTGGCCACGCCCTGGGGGCCGCCCGAGGTGCTGCTGACGCAGGCCGCCCTGAAGGTGCCGCTGCTCGGCGCCGTGCTGAGCTACGGCGCGCTGGTGGCGGCCCTGCAGGCGGCCTGGCTGCGTGAAGAAGCGGCGCAGCCGCAACGCCTGCGCAGCCGCTTCGGCACGCCGGTGTCGGCCTTGAAGCCCCTGCCCGCGGGCGTGGAAGTGGACGCCGGCGTGGCCGAGAGCTTCGACCTGGCCGTGGTGGCCGAAGGCGGGGTGTTCGGCGAACAGGTGCGCAAGCCCCTCACCCGCGACTACGGCCAGACCGCCTGGGTGGGCTCGGTGCAGCTGCAAGGCGGCACCCGCGGCCGCGCCTTCGAACGCTTCACCCGCGAAGGCCCCGCCGCCCTGCTGCCGCTGCCGCCCGCCGCCGACGGCAGCCTGCGCGCCGCGCTGGTGTGGTGCGTGAACGCCGCCGACGACCCGGTGCGGGCGCTCGACGACCGCCAGCGCCTGGCGGTGCTGAACACGATGTTCCCGCCCAGTGCCGGCCGCGTCACGGCGCTGTCGCCGCTGAAGGGCCTGCCGCTCGGCCTGAACGCCGAGCGCACCCTGGTGCAGGCGCGCACGGTGCGCATCGGCAATGCCGCGCAGACCCTGCACCCGGTGGCCGGCCAGGGGCTGAACCTGGGCCTGCGCGACGCCCACACCCTGCTGGCGGCCTTGCGCCACGCCCGCGACATCGACCAGGCGCTCAAGCGCACCGAATGGCAGCGCGCCCCCGACCGCTGGGCCACCATCGCCACCACCGACTTCCTGGCCCGCAGCTTCACCTGGCAGGTGCCCGGTGCGCCCAGCCTGCGTGGGCTGGGCCTGGCGGCGCTGCAGGCCGCGCCGCCGCTGCAGCGCTGGCTGGCGCAGCGCATGATGTTCGGTGTGCGTTAAAGAGACTCGGCGCCGCGCTGTAAGACGCTGCGGCGAGCAGCGACGTATGGGCGCACCGCCCCCTGCAAACGAAGGAAAACCGTTGGCCACCCATCCGCCCATTTCGCCCCTAGCGCCTCGCTCGCCCTCGGCGCATCCGAACCGCCGCCAGGCCCTGGTCGCCGCCGCTTCGTCGCTTTTGCTCGCAGCTGCCGGAGCCCAGGGCACGCCACTCAGATTCGGGGTCGGCCTGTTCCAGCCCGACCGCGAGAAGAACGACGCCACCTACCGCCCGCTGGCCCAATACCTGGCAGCGCGCCTGGGTCGCCCGGTGGAGCTGCGCACGGTCGACAGCTGGGAAGGCCTGGCCAAGAGCCTGTCCAACGGCGAGACCGACCTGGCCCTGATGGGCCCCTGGGGCTATGTGCTGGCGAACCATTCGGCCGGGGCGCAGGTGGTGTCCACCATCCTCTATGAAGGCCGGCCCGAGTACTTCGCGATCATCGTCACCCACCCCGACTCGGGCATCCGCACCGTGGCCGACCTGAGAGGCCGCAGCTTCGGCTTCGGCGACAAGGGCAGCACCTCGGGCTGGCTGATCCCCAGCCACTTCTTCCTGAAGCAGGGCATCACGCAGCCCGAGACGCACTTCAGCCGGGTGCTGTACACCAAGCACCAGGCCATCCAGACGCAGGTCACGGCGGGCCAGCTGGACGCCGGCGCCGACTACAACCGCAACCGCAACGCGATGATCGAGCAGGGCCTGATCCGCGCTGAACGCAGTGTCGTCATCTGGCAGAGCGACCCGCTGCCCAACGACGCCTTCGCCGTCAGCGCAGCGCTCTACAAGGACGCCGCCCTGGTCGCCAGGCTGCAGGCGGCGCTGGTCGACGTCGGACCGCAGCTGTCCCGGCAGCCGGCGCTGCTGCCGCGCAGCTACACCGGCTTCGTCACGCGCGACAACAGCTTCTACAAGCCCATCCGCGACGCCGGGCTGGCCCTGGGCGTGCTGAGGGCGCCCTGAGTCCGCCGGCGCCCTGGTGGACCGGACGCCGCGGCTTCGCCGCGCTGGGCCTGGCCTATGCCGCGCTGGTGGCCTTGTGCGTGGCCACTCTGGCGGTCAGCGGCGACCTGAGCCTGGGGCGCCAGCCCTGGGCCAACCTGGGCAAGACGCTGGGCGAGTTCGCCCACCCCAGTTTTCTCGACGTGTGGTTCGGCCCGGAACGTCTGGAATACCGCGACAGCGACGGCATCGTCTTGCGCGTGGAGAACCGGCGCGAGGTCGAGGCCAGCTACCTTTGGGCCCTGGCCCGCGCCACCTGGACGACGCTGCAGATCGCCACGCTGGGCTCGCTGCTCGCGGCGGCGCTGGCGCTGCCGCTGGGGCTGCTGGCCGCACGCAACCTGCACGCGCCGGCCTGGCTGGCCGCACCTGCGCGCGGGCTGCTGAACACGCTGCGGGCGGTGCACACGCTGGTGTTCGGCCTGGTGCTGGTGGGCATCGTCGGGCTGGGCCCGACGGCCGGCATCCTGGCCATCGCGCTGCATTCCATGGGCACCTGCGGCAAGCTCTACGCCGAAGCCGTGGAAACGCTGGACATGGCCGCCGTCGACGCCGTGCGGGCCACCGGCGCGGGCCCGGGCCAGGTGTTCTTCAACGCTGTGTGGCCGGCGGTGCTGCCGCAGTTCGTGTCGCAGCACCTGTACGTCTGGGAATACAACATCCGCGACAGCACCATCCTCGGGCTGATCGGCGCGGGCGGGCTGGGGCTGCTGATTTCCGAGGCCACCTCGCTCTTCCAGTGGGACCGGCTGGCCACCGTGTTGATCGTGGTGGTGGCCCTGGTGGTCGGCTTCGACGCCTTGAGCCGGCGCGTGCGGCGGGCGCTGCTGTGAACGCTGTCCAGGCACGCGGCCTGTCGGTGCGGGCCGGCGGGCGCGAACTGCTGGTGCTGCCGCAACTGGCCATCGCGGCGGGTGAGCGCGTTGCCGTCATCGGGCACAACGGCGCCGGCAAGTCGACCCTGTTGCGCTGCCTGACGGGCTTCGTGCAGCCGGCCGAAGGTGAGCTGACGGTGCTGAGCCGGTCGATGAACACGCCGCTGTCGCGCACCGCGTTGCGTGGCCTACGCTGTGAGGTGGGGCAGGTGCTGCAAGGCCTGCACCTGGTGGGCCGGCTGAGCGTGCTGGACAACACGCTCATCGGCACGCTGGGCCGCCTGCAGGGCTGGGCGGCATGGCGCAGCTGGGCGCGCCATTACGCCCGCAGCGACGTCGATGACGCGCTGGCCGCACTGGCCCGCGTGGGCCTGGCCGGCCGGGACGGCGAACGGGTCGACCGCCTGTCGGGCGGCGAACGCCAGCGCGTGGCGATGGCCCGGCTGTGGATGCAGCGGCCGCGCCTGATCCTGGCCGACGAACCGACCGCCAGCCTGGACCCCGCCGGCGCGCACGAACTGTGCCGCGGCCTGAGCAGCACCGCGCGGGCGCTCGGCGCCACGCTGCTCACGGTGGTGCACCAGGCCGAACTGCTGCCGCTGTTGGCAGACCGTGTGCTGGGCCTGCGCCAGGGCCGTCTGGTGTTCGACCTGCCCACCGCCAGGGTCCATGCGGCGACCCTGGCATCGCTGTACGCTGCCACGCCATGAACCATGACGATGCCTCGCCTGGCCGCAGCTGTCCGCTGCACTATCGCTACGGCGCCGCCAGCCTGGCGCGCCCGGCCGAAGCCGAATGCGAGACGCTGTATGTCGTGGGTGGCCTGTACGGCAACGACGTGGCACTCGACGCCGTGCTCGCGATGTTCGACACCGAACGCGCGCCCAAGCGCCTGGTGTTCAACGGCGACTTCCACTGGTTCGACACCGACCCCGCCATCTTCGCCCGGGTGCAGCGCCGCGTGCTCGGCTTCGACGCGTTGCGCGGCAACGTCGAGACCGAGCTCGGCGACACCAGCACCACGGCAGGCAAGGAGGGCCTGGACGCAGGCTGCGGCTGCGGCTACCCCGCCTGGGTGGCCGACGGCGTGGTCGACCGCAGCAACCGCATGCTCGCCGCCTTGCGGCGAACCGTGGCGCAGTGCGATGGCGCCGCGGCGCAGCTGGCGGCCCTGGACATGACCCGCCGCATCGACGTGGCCGGTGTGCGCGTGGCCGTCGTGCATGGCGACGCCGAGTCGCTGGCGGGCTGGGGCTTTGCGGCAGAGCACCTGCGCGAGGCGGCGCACCGGGCGCAGGCACGCCGCTGGTTCGAGCAGGCCGAGGTCGACCTGTTCGCCTGCAGCCACACCTGCCTGCCGGTGTTCCACAGCCTGCCCGCGGCCGAGGCCGCAGGCCGCGGTTTCATCCCGGCCGTGCTGAACAACGGTGCGGCCGGCATGCCCAACTTCCGCGGCGACAGCAGCGGCCTGCTCACCCGCATCTCGGTGAACCCGGTGCCTGCCGTCCACGCGGCACAGCGGCGGCACGGCCTGAAGCGCGGTGGCCTGCACCTCGACGCGCTGGCCATTCCGATCGACGCCGAGCGCTGGCAGCCGCGCTTCCTGGCGCAGTGGCCGGCCGGCAGCGACGGGCATGCCTCGTATTGGCAGCGCATCTGCGAAGGGCCGGCGCACGAACCGGACGACGCCCTGCAGTCCGACGCCGGCTGACGGATCGATTCGGTGCTGCGGCCAGGCCGGAACCGCAGTACAAACGCGCCATCGTCTTGAACATCCGAAAGTCCGCCACCATGAGCACACGCTTCACCCTCAATGGCCAGTCCACCAGCGTCGACGTCGACCCGAGCACGCCCATCCTCTGGGTGCTGCGCGACACGCTCGAACTCACCGGCACCAAGTTCGGCTGCGGCATCGCCCAGTGCGGCGCCTGCACCGTGCACCTGAACGGCCAGGCCATCCGCAGCTGCGTCACGCCCATCACGGCCGCCGCCGGTGCCACCATCACCACCATCGAAGCCGTCGCCGCCGACAAGCTGGGCCAGGCCGTGCAGGACGCCTGGGTCAAGCACGACGTGGCGCAATGCGGCTATTGCCAGAGCGGCCAGGTGATGAGCGCCACCGCGCTGCTGCGCCAGACGAAGAAGCCCAGCGTGGCGCAGATCGACGCGGCCATGGCCGGCAACATCTGCCGCTGCGGCACCTACGCCCGGGTGCGCGCCGCCATCCTCGACGCTGCAGCGGCCATCGCCTGAAGGACACCGCCATGATCATAGACCGTTATCTTTCCCAGGCTGCTGCCGAACCCGAAGCAGCCACTGCCGCGCTGTCACGGCGCCGTTTTGTCACGCTCAACGTCGGCGGCGTCATCGGCCTGGCGCTGATGCCCCTGTTGCCCTTCGCCAGCCAGGACGTGCGCGCCCAGAACGCCCCCAGCGTGCCACCCGGCCAGAAACCGACCGAGCAGCCGGCGGCCTTCGTCAGCATCGCCAGGGACGGCACCACCACCGTGCTGTGCAACCGCATGGACATGGGGCAGGGCATCGAAACCGCACTGGCCATGATCTGCGCCGAGGAACTCGACGCCGACTGGTCCAAGGTGCGCACCGGCTTCGGCAACCAGGCCGGCGCCTATGTCGACCCGATGATGGGCATGCACCTCACCGGGGGCTCGAACTCGGTGAAGAACAGCTACACCCAGTACCGCGAACTGGGTGCCCGCACGCGCGCGATGCTGGTGGCCGCTGCCGCCAAGCAATGGGACGTGGCGCCCGGGCTCGTCACCACCGACAAAGGCCTGGTCAAGACCACCGCCGGCGGCGGGCGCTTCGCGTCGTATGGCGACATGTTCGAAGCGGCGATGAAGGAAGCCGTGCCGGAAAAGGTGAGCCTGAAGGACCCGAAGCAGTTCAGGCTGATCGGCCAGCCGACCGGCCTGAAGGTGGCGCGCGCCAAGAGCAGCGGCAGCCAGGTTTACGGCATCGACGTGAAGCTGCCCGGGCAGCTGACCGCCGTGATCGTGCGCCCGCCAGTGTTCAACGCCCGGCTGAAAAGCTTCGAGGCCAATGCCGCGCGTGCCGTCAAGGGTGTGCGGGCCGTGCTGCCCGTGAAGCTGGACCGCGGCGGCGACGGTCTGGCCATCGTCGCCGACGGCTACTGGCCGGCCAAGATGGGCCGAGACGCCCTGAAGGCCGAATGGGACACGAGCGCCGTACCCCGCCCCGACACCGAGCAGATGGTGGCCGACTACCGCGCACTCGCTGCCAAGCCGGGTCTGCCCGCCCCGCAGGACACGCTGCGCGCCGACACCGCGCCGCTGGCAACCGCGCCGCGCAAGTTGACGGCCGAGTTCGTCTTCCCCTACCTGAACCACGCGCAGATGGAACCGCTGGCCTGCACCGTGGACCTGAAGCCCGATGCCTGCACGCTGTACTTCGCCAGCCAGATGCCGGGTGTGGACGCCGGTGCCGTGGCCGCCACCACCGGGCTGAAGCCCGAGCAGGTGAACATCGTCGTGCAGATGGCCGGCGGCGGTTTCGGCCGGCGCGCCGTGCCCACGGCCGAATACGTGCGCGAAGCCACCCACGTGGCCATGGCCCTGGCCGCGGCCGGCCAGCGCGCGCCGGTGAAGGTGGTGTGGAGCCGCGAAGACGATATGAAGGCCGGCTACTACCGCCCGCTGACCGTGCACCGCGCCGAGATCGGCTTCGACGCCCAGGGCCAGGTGCTGGCCTGGGACCACCGCATCGTCAGCCAGAGCATCATCAAGGGCAGCCCGTTCGAGGCCTTCATGGTCGTCAAGGGCGTGGACGGCACCACCACCGAAGGCATGCGCGAGCCTTATGCCCTGCCGCTGAACCTGAGCGTGCATCACCCGCAGGTCGACGTGCCGGTGCTGTGGTGGCGCGCGGTGGGCGCCACCCACACCGCCTACGTCATGGAAACGCTGATCGACGAGCTCGCCGTGGCCACCGGCCAGGACCCGGTGGCCTACCGCATGAGGCTGATGGGCAGCGACCCCAAGGCCGCGCGACACCGCGCCGCGCTGCAGCTGGCCGTGGACCGGTCGGGCTACGGCAAGAAGCCGCTGCCCAAGGGCATGGCCTGGGGCGTGGCAGTGCACGAGAGTTTCGAGTCGGTGGTGGCCTACGTGGTCGAGGCCAGGCTCGACCGCAGCGGCAAGAACCGCAAGCCCGTGCTCGTGAACGTCACCGCCGGTGTGCACTGCAACCTGTGCGTGAACCCGCGCACGGTCGAAGCCCAAGTGCAGGGTTCGGTGGTGATGGCGCTGGGCACGACGATGCCCGAGCACCGCATCACCCTGAAGGACGGCGTGGTGCAGCAGGGCAACTTCGACCGCTACCCGATGCCGCGCAACACCGACGCGCCGAACGTCGCCGTGCACATCGTGCCCAGCAACGATCCGCCCAAGGGCATGGGCGAGCCTGGCCTGCCGCCGCTGGCACCGGCCTTCGCGAACGCGATCGCCCGCTTGACCGGGCAGCGTCTGCGCGAGCTTCCCTTCCAGCTGGCCTGAAGCGCACCTGTTGGCGCGCTACAGCTTGCGGTGCGCCAGTGCCGGCAACTGGGTGCGCACCTGGCGGATGCGCTCCAGGTCGAGCTCGGCCAGCGCCAGGCCTTCGCCTTCCACGCAGGTGTCGAGCACCTCGCCCCAGGGGTCGATCACCATGCTGTGGCCCCAGGTGCGGCGACCGTTCTCGTGCGTGCCGCCCTGTGCCGCGGCCAGCACGTAGCACTGGTTTTCCACGGCGCGGGCGCGCAGCAGCAGTTCCCAGTGCGCCTGGCCCGTGGTGTAGGTGAAGGCCGAAGGCACGCACAGGACGTCGCAGGGCGGGCGCATCAGGGCGCGGTAGAGCTCGGGGAAGCGCAGGTCGTAGCAGATGCTCAGGCCCAGGCGCAGGGCGCCCGCCTGCAGCGCCACGGGTTGGCTTCCGGCGAGCAGGGCGCGGCCTTCGTCGTAGCTTTCGCGGCCGTTGTCGAAGGCGAACAGGTGCAGCTTGTCGTAGTGGCCGGCCTCCACGCCGTCGGGCCCGAAGACGCAACAGCGGTTGAGCACCCGGTCGGCCTGGCCGGAACGAACCGGCAGCGTGCCGCCCACCAGCCACAGGCCATGCCGTTGCGCCGCCTCTGACAGGAAACGCTGGATCGCGCCGTGGACGGCATCGCCACCGTCTTCGGCCGCCGCCAGCTTGTCGGTGTCGCGCCGGCCGAGCAGGCAGAAGTACTCAGGCAGCGACGCCAGTTGCACGCCGGCGGCGGCGGCACGCGCGAGCAGCCGGTCGGCGGCTTCCAGGTTGCGGGCCACGTCGGGCGTGGAGACCATCTGCACGGCGGCGATCTTCATGCTGCTATTGTGCGATGCGGTGCGGTGCGGTGCCGCAGGCCGGCTGCGGCGGGCAAAGGCCTGATCCGGCAAGCCGGCGCGGTCCGCGCTAACCTCCGCGCCAAACGCGTGACAAGAAAAAGCCAGTTGAGCCGCGCGGGCCTGGAGGGAAACCGATGAATCAGCCGCTGCATGCCCCAGCAGCCAGCGCCGCGCACAGCCGCTTCGTGCAGCGTGTGCGCCGCCGTTATGCCGCCGACGTGGCCGCCTTTGCCGAAGAAGTGCCGGGCATGCCCGGCTGGCATGCCATCACCGACCGGGTGCTGCGCCTGCAGGCCCGCGGGCGCGACCTGCCCACTGCGCTGCGCGTCGCCCGTCACCTCGTGATGGAACGCGTGGCCGTGCTCGACATCGAGGAAGGCGCGACGCTGGACGCCGTCACCGGCTGCATGACGCACCTGGCCGAAGCCACCCTGGAGCTGGCCCTGGCCGAAGCCCGGCGCGAGGCCGACGCCCGCCACGGCCCGCCGCTGGACGCCCAGGGCCAGGCCATCGACTTCTGGATCGTCGGCATGGGCAAGCTCGGCGCGCGCGAGCTCAATGTCTCGTCGGACATCGACCTGATCTATGTCTATGAAGACGAAGGCCAGACCACCGGCGAGCGCCCCGTGTCGGCGCACGAGTACTTCAGCTTCGTCGCCAAGCGCCTGTTCGCGCTGATCGGCGATACCACCGACGACGGCTTCGTCTTCCGCGTCGACCTGGCCTTGCGCCCGAACGGCAACAGCGGCCCGCCGGTGGTGAGCCTGGGCATGCTGGAAGAGTATTTCCAGGTCCAAGGCCGCGAGTGGGAGCGCTTCGCCTGGCTGAAGAGCCGCGTCGTGGCGCCGCGCGCCGCGGTCGACAGCGGGCGCGCGCTCGCGCTGCGCTCGCTGGTCACGCCTTTCGTCTATCGCAAGTACCTGGACTACGGCGTCTTCGAGGGCCTGCGCCAGCTCCACCGCAAGGTGCGTGACGAAGCCCAGCGCCGCGCCGCCGGCCGGCCGGAGCGCGCCAACGACGTGAAGCTTTCGCGCGGCGGCATCCGCGAGATCGAATTCACCGTGCAGCTGATGCTGGTGGTGCGAGGCGGCCAGTTTCCGGAGGTGCGCACGCGCAGCACGCTGCGCGCGCTGCAGCGCCTGGTGACGCGCGGCCTGATGAAGGTCGACACCGCACGCCGCCTGGCCGAGGGCTATGCCTTCCTGCGCCAGGTCGAGCACCGCATCCAGTACCTCGACGACCAGCAGACCCACCTGCTGCCCACGAACGACGAAGACCTGCGCTGGATCGCCCTCAGCCTGGGCCTGCGCACAGCCGTGAACGGTGGCCGCGAAACCTGCGAGATGCTGGACCGCCTCGGTGAGGTGCGCGAACTGGTGGCCGCTGAATTCGACGCCCTGCTGCGCGAGGGCCAGACCGGCCCCGACCCCGCCGGCAGCGCGCGGCCCTGCCGCAGCTGCGGCCCGGGGCCGCTGCCGGTGGACAGCGAGGCCCTGCTCGAGAAGCTGCCGCAGGTGCTGGCCGAACGTGTCGGCCACTGGGTACAGCAGCCGCGCGTGCAGGCGCTGCGCGACGAAGGCAAGCTGCGCCTGGGCCGGCTGGTGCAGAAGACCGCCACCGCCCTGCGCGAGGACAACTGCACCCTGGCCGGCGCGCTGCGCTTCATCGACTGGATGGACCCGCTGCTGCGCCGCGAAAGCTATCTGGCGCTGCTGCTCGAGCGCCCTGAAGTCCATCGCCGCCTGCTGCGCCTGCTGTGCCTGGCACGCTGGCCCATGCAATACCTGATGCGCCACCCCGGCGTCATCGACGAACTCGCCGACGACCGGCTGCTGCACCAGCGCTTCGATCGCGCCGCCTTCACCGCCGAGCTCGAGGGCCGCCGCGACGCCTGGGCGCGTGCCGGCCAGGCGGACGAGGAGCAGTTGCTGGACACGCTGCGCCGTGCGCACCACGCCGAGGTCTTCCGCACCCTGGTGCGCGACGTCGACGGCGATCTCGGCGTCGAGGAAGTCGCCGACGACCTCTCGGCCCTGGCCGACACCGTGCTCGACGTGGCGGTGCGCTGGTGCTGGTCGCTGATGAAGCACCGGCACCGCGAAGCACCGCAGATCGGCATCGTCGCCTACGGCAAGCTGGGCGGGAAGGAACTGGGCTACGGCGGCGACCTCGATCTCGTCTTCCTGTTCGACGACACCGCCGAGACCGGGCCCGCCGCACAGCAGCAGGCGCAGGAGGTGTACGGCAACTTCGTGCGCAAGCTCATCACCTGGCTGACGCTGCGCACGGCGGCGGGCGAGCTCTTCGACATCGACACGGCGCTGCGCCCGAACGGCAATTCCGGTCTGCTCGTGACCTCGATCGCCAGTTTCGAGAACTACCAGCGCGGCCGTGGCAGCAACACCGCCTGGACCTGGGAACACCAGGCCCTGACACGTGCCCGCCACGCGGCGGGCACGCCCGCCATCGCGGCGCGTTTCGAGGCCACGCGCCGCGAGGTGCTGGTGGCCGAACGCGACCCCGCCGCGCTGCGCGAGGAAGTGCGCAGCATGCGCGAGAAGGTGCGTGCCGCACGCCCGGTGCCCGCAGGCCGCTTCGACGTCAAGCACAGCCCGGGCGGCATGATGGACGTCGAGTTCGCGGTGCAGTATCTGGTGCTGGCGAATGCCTGCCAGCAACCAGCGCTGCTCGACAACGCCGGCAACATCGCCCTGCTGCAGCGTGCCGAGAGCGCCGGCCTGCTGCCCGCGGGCGTGGGCCGCGCTGCCGCCGACGCCTACCGCGACCTGCGGCGGGCCCAGCACCAGGCGCGGCTGGACGAGCGGCCCACCCATTTCGCCACCGAGGCGATGGCCGGGCCCCGCGACGCCGTGCTGGCGCTGTGGCGGGCGGTGTTCCCCTGAAGTCCGCGGGTCCGAAGGCATCGACCGGGCCGGCGGCGACGGCACCGCAGCCCGTCGCGAGCCGGGGCCGCCCGGCCTGGCTGGCCGTGGCCGGCGTGGGTCTGGCAGGTTCCCTGCTGGCCTGGTGGGTGCCCGCGGCCCTTCTCGACTGGCAGCCCGGCCTGGCCGCCGGCGAGCCCTGGCGTGCGTTCACCGCCGCCTGGGTGCACTGGAGCCCGCGTCATCTGGCGGCCAACGCGGCGGGTGTGCTCGTGGTCGCGGCGCTGGGCTGGGTGGCGCGGCTGCCGGTCCCGGCCGCCGTGGCCTGGGCGCTGGCCTGGCCGCTGACGCAGCTGGGCCTGCTGTTGCGGCCTGAACTGGCGCATTACGGCGGCCTGTCTGGCGTGCTGCATGCGGGTGTGATGGTGGCCGCGGTCTGGCTGATGCTGATGGGCGGGCCGCGCCTGCGCCGTCGGATCGGCCTGGCCATCGCGCTCGGCGTGGTCACGAAGCTGTGGCTGGAAACGCCCTGGGGCCCGGTGCTGCGGACCGGCGCTGAATGGGACATCGCCGTCGCGCCGCTGGCCCACGCCACGGGCGCGCTGGCCGGGGCGGGCTGTGCGGCGCTGCTGGGGCTGATCGGGCGCGCCCGGACAATGCGCTGGTGAACGCCAACGACAAGAACACCGCCAACACGCCCGTCGCCGACGGCCGCCGGCCCCATCTGGATGCGAGGGCGGTGACGCTTCTCATAGGCTGCTGTGCCATCTGGGGCCTGGGGCAGGTGGCGACGAAGCTGACGTTGGCCGAGATCCCGCCCCTGCTGCAGGCGGCTTTGCGGTCGGCGGGCGCCGCACTGCTGCTGCTGGCCTGGTGCCGCTGGCGCGGCCCGGCGTTCTGGCAAGGCGTCATGCGGCGCGATGGCAGCGCACGCGGCGGCTGGCTGGCCGGCAGTCTGTTCGCCGCTGAATTCGCCTGCATCTTCATTGGCCTGCAGTACACCAGTGCGTCGCGCATGGTGGTCTTCATCTACCTCGCGCCCTTCATCGTGGCGCTGGGCATGCCCTTCATCGCGCGCAGCGAAAAGCTGTCGGCCTGGCAGCTGCTGGGTCTGGTGGCGGCGTTCGCTGGCGTGGTCTGGGCGTTTTATGAAGGCTTCATGCGCCCCACCGCCGGGCCCAGGCAATGGCTGGGCGACGCGCTGGGCCTGGCCGCCGCCGCGCTGTGGGGCTTGACCACGCTGGTGCTGCGCGGCAGCCGGCTGGGGCAGGTGGTGCCAGAGAAGGCGCTGCTGTGGCAACTGGGGGTGTCCGCGCTGGCGCTGGCGGCGGCGTCGGTGGCCACGGGCGAGGCCTGGCCGCAGCGGCTGACGGGCGCGTCCTTGTGGCCCATGGCTTTCCAGACCGTGGTCGTCACGTTTGCCAGCTACCTGGTCTGGTTCTGGTTGATGCGCCACTATCCGGCCACGCGCCTGGCGGCGTTCACCCTGCTCACGCCCGTATTCGGGCTGGTGGCCGGCGTGGGGCTGCTGGGCGAACCGCTCACCGTGCGGCTGGTGCTGGCCCTGGTGGCGGTGTGTGCGGGCATCGCGCTGGTCAACCTGGCGCCGCGGCGTGCCTAAACTGGCGGCCCCACGACATCCGAGACGACAACCATGATCACGCTGTGCGGCCGCCCGCTTTCGAACTACTACAACAAGGTCAAGATGGTGCTGCTCGAAAAGGGCATCGCCTTCGAAGAGGAGTTCGTCGGCACCGGCTCGACCGACGCGGCCGTGCTGGCGGCCACGCCTCTCGGCAAGATCCCGTTCATCCGCGTGGCCGGCGTGCCGCTGTGCGAAAGCCAGGTGATCTGCGACTACCTCGAAGCCGCCTACCCCACGCCGCCGCTGCTGCCGGCCGACCCGCTGGCCGCGGCCAAGGTTCGCGAGATCGCCACCTTCGTCGACCTGCACCTGGAACTGGTGGCGCGCGAGTTGTATGGACAGGCGTTCTTCGGTGGCCAGGTGTCCGAAGCCACCCAGGCCAGGGTGCGCAAGCAGCTCGAGAAGAACATCGCCGCCTTCAAGCGCCTGGCGAAGTTTTCGCCCTATGTGGCCGGCGACGAGTTCACGCAGGCCGACGCCGCAGCCTGGTGCAGCCTGCCACTGGTGGGCATGGCCAGCAAGGCGGTGCTCGGCGAAGACCTGCTGCTGGCAGCAGGGGTGGACTGGCGCGCCTACAACAAGCTCATCGCTGCACGCGAGAGTGCCGTACGCGTGGCTGCAGACCGCAAGGCCGACATGCAGCCGGCCCGGAAGTAGGTTGAGGGACCGGCGCCGACCGGCCGCGGGTTCACGCGCCGGCCGGTGCCGGGCCGTCGTCTGGCGTGGTGTGCCGGCCCCGATCAGCGGCCAGCCGGGTCGTCATTTCCTTTCGGAAGCGGTTCAGCTCCTGCACGCTGGTGAAGCTGCGCTCCATCAGCAGGCTCATGTTGTGCAGGATGCGGTCGACGACCTTGTTCTCCCAGACCGCGTCGAACTGGATCTGCTTGTCCAGCCACTGTTCCAGCCATTCCGGGTTCGGCAGGCGGCTCTGGATGGTGTCGCGCGGGAACAGGCTGACGTTGACGTGCAGGTTGGTCGGGTGCAGCGCCTGCGCCGTGCGCCGGGCGCTGGCCATCAGCACCCCCACCTTGGCGAAGGCGGCGCGTGCTTCGTCGCCGAACTTGCCCATTGCACGCTTCATGTAGCGCAGGTAGGCGCCACCGTGGCGCGCCTCGTCGCGCGCCAGGGTTTCGTAGATGGCCTTGATGACGGGTTCACTGTGCCATTCGGCGGCGCGCCGATACCAGTGGTTCAGGCGGATCTCGCCGCAGAAATGCATCATCAGCGTTTCAAGTGCGGGCGCCGGGTCGAATTCGAAGCGCACGGCGTGGAGTTCTTCTTCCGTCGGAACCAGGTCGGGCCTGAAGCGCCGCAGATATTCCATCAGCACCAAGGAGTGCTTCTGTTCCTCGAAGAACCAGACGCTCATGAAGGCGCTGAAGTCGCTGTCGCCCCGGTTGTCGCGCAGGAACATCTCGGTGGCCGGCAAAGCCGCCCACTCCGTGATGGCATTCATCTTGATCGTCTGAGCCTGCTCTTCGGTGAGCAACGCAGGCTGGAACCGGTCCCAGGGGATGTCGGTGTCCATGCTCCAGCGCACCGCTTCCAGCTGCTTGAAGAGTTCGGGGTACAGCATCGCGTCCAACCTGGCCAATGAATCCTGATTCTAGGCAGGGCGTTTACATCTGGTTGTCAGACATCGACGCAAGACCCGGCCAGCGGAGGGCCGTTCACACGTGATCGGGCGACGTCGAGATCAGGCGCCAGTGCCGCACCTGACCTGGCAGGTCCTCGAGACGAGGCATGGGCTCGACGCCTTCGACGCGCCGGCGGTACAGCACCGGGGCGCTGCCACCGGCCCAGACGCGGACATGGTCCGGCAGTTTCTGTCGAAGTTCGGTAAGGCCGTCGACGACCTGGTTCGGGTTCATGCAGCCCGTGAAGCTGAGGGCGACGATGTCGCTGCGGTGGGCATTGGCGGCCAGCACGGTGTCCCACAGTGGGGTCTGCACGCCCAGCGACATGCATGCGCAGCCCTCCAGCGAAAACATCGCCTCGGCCATCAACAGCCCGAGGCCGTGCGGTTCGCCCGGGAAGGTGGTCAGCAACACCCGCGGCACACTGTTCGGCTCGGCTTCGGGCAGGCTGGCGATGGCCTGGCGGAGCACCACCTGCACCATTTCGGTGTACAGGTGCTCTTCGAAGATTTCCATCTGCCCGCGCAGCCAGGCATCGCCGACCATCGCATTCAAGGGCCCCACCACCCGGCTGATGAAGCCGGCCACGCCGTTGCGGGACAGCGCGCGCGTCAGTGCACCTCGCAGCGCCGGTGCATCGTGGCCGCGGATGAGGCCGATGTAGGCCTGCAGGTCGCCCATGCCAGGCATTGAATCGGGGCTGCCAACTCCAAGTTCGCGCGCGCTGCCTCCGAGCTTGAGCAAGTCTTCGTAAGGCAGGGGCACGATTCGACCGGGGCGGTGCCCGGCATCGAGCAGGCGCTTGATGATCCGAAGCTTTTCGACCTGATCCATCGGGTACGCGCGCTCGTCCTGCGCATCTCGGCCCGGCGTCGGAAAACCGTAGCGGCGTTCCCAGACACGCAAGGTGTCCTTGCTCAGGCCGGTGTCACGCTCGACCGAGGCGATCGACAGAGTGATCGGCGTCATCCGGGTGCGATCGCCCATCTCGGGTGGGGGAACTTCAGGGTGTCCCATTATCGCGCGGCGAGGGTAATCATGGGCGTGTTGTCTTGGACAAAACCGGCGCGAGGTTGACGTTGTCTCGAGATAATAGGGCAGCTGAAATCCTTTGAACAGGACAGCGTGGACCGACGACGAAATTTCTGCGGACCCCAGGGAGTGGACAGCGGGCCCATCGTTACTGTACAGTCGCATTGTGACCGTGTAGTTCACGCCAAAATACCGGCGTCGCGCTAGGCCAAACTTCTTTGTCGATGCACCCGGAACACGAGCTCCCGCGTATAGCCCACCATGACCCTGCCCGAACGATCTGCCTCCACCGTGAATAGAAGCTCGGCCGGCGCGATGCCCGACGCCAGGCCCGCATGGAGGTCGAGGCCGGAACTTTCACGACACGGTCGTGTCCGAGCAGGCGAGCGACAGTGCTCGGAACGAGAGGCCAGCGGGTTCGTCCCAGGGTCCTCCAGACGATTTTCACTGTCGCGCAGACGAGCGGCTCTGCCGCTGGGAATCCCTGGGTGCTACTTCTCCTCCTCCCTCCCTCCCTCCTTGGCCCAGGGGCGCTGCGCGACGGTCTTTATTGAACCTGTCGGCCTGCGGAGGCCGGCATGAGGCGCGTCGCGGTCATCGGCTCCGGAATTTCGGGGCTGGCCTGCGCCTACAGCCTGGCGGCACGGCCTGCAACCTCGGTGACGCTCTACGAAGCCGATGATTACTTCGGCGGCCACACCCACACGGTCGACATCACGCTGGCAGACCCGACCGGCGCGCCGGTCACGCATGGCGTGGACACGGGCTTCCTGGTCTTCAATCCGCGCACCTATCCGCGGCTGGTGGCGCTGTTTTCGGAGCTGGGTGTCGAAACCGCCGCCTCGGAAATGTCGTTTTCGGTGCAGGCGCCCGGCCTCGAGTGGAGCGGCTGCAATCTCAACACCGTCTTTGCCCAGCGCAGCAATCTCCTCAAGCCGCGCTTCCTGGGCATGCTGGCCGACATCTTGCGATTCAACAAGCTCTGCACCGGCCTGGCCGAGCGCGGGCAGGACAGCGAACTCGCCGAGCCCATCGGCCGCTTTCTGGAACGCGAACGCTTCGGTGCAAACTTCCGCGATGGGTATTTCCTGCCCATGATCGGCTGCATCTGGTCCTGCCCGACCGACCAGATGCTGCACTTCCCCATCGCCACGATGATCCGTTTCTGCCACAACCACGGGCTCATCCAGGTCACTGGAAGGCCGCAGTGGCACACCGTCAAGGGCGGCGCCAAGCATTACGTGCACAAGCTGCTGGCAGGAATTCCGGATGCTCGACTGAACACCCCCGTGCGTTCGCTGCGACGGGTCGACGGCGGGCAGGCGGTGATGCTGGCCACTGGGGCGGGGGAGGAGCGCTTCGACCATGTCGTGCTCGCATGTCACAGCGACCAGAGCCTGGCACTGCTGACCGACGCGCAACCCGCCGAACGTGCCGTGCTCGGTGCGGTGCGTTACCACCCCAACCGCGCCGTGCTGCACACGGACACCCGTGTGCTGCCCCGGCGCAAGCTGGCCTGGGCCGCCTGGAACTACGCCCGCGCCGCGCACGTGCAGCGCGAGCAGGCCGCAGTCTGCCTGCACTACCTGATCAACCGCCTCCAGCCGCTGCCCTGGGAACAATCGGTGGTGGTGTCCTTGAACCCCGATCCGGCGCGCCAGCCCGACCCCGCCCGGGTCCTGGGTGCCTGGAGCTACAGCCACCCGGTGTTCGACCAAGCGGCGATCGAAGCCCAGCGCCGGCTGCCCGACATCCAGGCCCAGGCCGGCGTCTCGTTCTGCGGCGCCTGGACGCGTTACGGCTTTCATGAGGACGGCCTGATGTCGGCCCAGGACGTGGTGAACCGGCTTCAGCAGCGCTGGCAGGTCGAAGACGCGGCGCGACCGGCGCTGGCAGCGGCATGACGCCTGCGGCACAGGCCTTGATCGGCATCGGCGAAGTGCGGCACCGCCGCCTGCGCCCGCGCAACCACGCCTTTGCGTACCCTACCTATTTCCTGATGTTGCCCATGCGCGCCCTGCGTGCCGCGCCAGAAGCCGCACTGCGGCGCAATGCCCGCGGCCTGCTCAGCTTTCACGACGCCGACCATGGTGACGGCCGCGTCGACGCGCTGGCCTGGCTGGACGAGATGCTGACCCAGGAAGCCGTGTTCGAGCCGGGCGAGGTCCGCGGCGAGGTCTGGCTGCACTGCTACCCGCGGGTGCTCGGCTTCGTCTTCAAGCCGGTCAGCTTCTGGTACTGCCACCGCGCCGACGGTCGACTCGCGGCCATCGTGGCCGAAGTCAACAACACCTTCGGCGAGCGCCATTGCTACCTGCTCGCCGGGCCCGACGTCGCGCTCGGCCGTGAATTGCAGGCGCGCAAGGTCTTCCACGTGTCGCCGTTTTGCGCCGTCGAAGGCCGCTACCGCTTTCGCTTCATGCGCACGGCCGACCGCACCGTGGCGCGCATCGATCACGACGACGCCGCTGGCGCACTGCTTCAAACCAGTGTCAGCGGGCGTCTCCAGCCCCTGGACTACGCTGCGGTCCGCCGGGCCTTCTTCGGCATGCCGCTGATGACCCTGGGTGTGCTGATGCGCATCCACTGGCATGCTCTGCGCTTGTGGATCAAGCGTGTGCCTTTCTTCAGCAAACCGGCGCCGCCTCAGGCGTTCATCTCGCGCTGATGTGCGCACAGCCCAACCCATCCGACAAGCCTCCCACCTGCCGGCCATGACGACGACTTCTCCTTCCTCTTCCAGCACCGCTGCCTCCGACTTCGCCTTGCCCGCTTCGGCCCCGGCCGCTGCGCGCGCCGTGTTCCGACTGCTCAAGAACATCCGCGGCGGCACGCTCGACGTGCAATTGCCCGACGGCAGCCAGGTCCACTTCGGCCAGCCTGTGGAAGGCGGACGCCGCGCTGCGCTGCGTTTGCTGAGCTGGGACACCTGCAGCGCGGCGCTGAAAAGCGGCGACATCGGCTTCGCCGAAAGCTACATCGCCGGCCACTGGACCACCCCCGACCTGGTGGCCCTGCTCGAGCTCTTCATCGCCAACCGCGACGCCATCGAATCGGTGATCTACGGCACCTGGTGGGGCCGCCTGGCCTACCGCGTCAAGCACCTGCTGCACCGCAACTCGCGCCGCGGCTCGGCCAAGAACATCCACGCGCACTACGACATCGGCAACCCGTTCTACAAGCTCTGGCTGGACGAGTCGATGAACTACAGCAGCGCGCTGTTCGAAGGCGATCTGGCCCGGCCCACGGCCGAGGCGCAGGCCGCGAAGGTGCGCCGTGCGCTGCGCGAATGCCTCGTCCAGCGCGGCGACCGCGTGCTCGAGATCGGCTGCGGCTGGGGTGCACTGGCCGAAACCGCCACCGTCGAGTTCGGAGCCAGGGTCACCGGCGTCACCCTGTCCAGCGAACAGCTGGCCTGGGCGCAGCAGCGCCTGGCCGCCAAGGGCCAGGCTGCCCTTGCCGACCTGCGCCTGCAGGACTATCGCGACATCCAGGACGGGCCGTTCGATGCCATCGTGTCGATCGAGATGTTCGAAGCCGTGGGGCGCGAGTACTGGACGGGTTACTTCGCCGCACTGCGAGACAAGCTCAAGCCGGGCGGCCGCGCCTGCATCCAGACCATCACGATCCGCGACGATCTGTTCGCGCGCTACCTCAAGAGCACCGATTTCATCCAGCAGTACATCTTCCCTGGCGGACTGCTTCCCAGCCCCGAGGCGTTTCGCGCCGAAGCGGCCAAGGCGGGCCTCCAGGTGGTGACCGAACTGGCTTTCGGCCAGGACTACGCCGAGACGTTGCGCCGCTGGCGCGCCAGCTTCGTGGCCCAGGATCGTCAGGTCCGGCAGCTGGGATTCGACACCCGCTTCATGCGCATCTGGGAGTTCTACCTGGCCTACTGCGAGGCGGCGTTCGCCACCGGCAACACCAACGTCATGCAGTTCACGCTGCGCCGGCCGTGACGACGCCCTCCGTCAACGGTGCGGGTCGTCGCCGGTGGTTGCTGGCCGCAGGGGCCCTGGCCCTGGCGCCCCTGCCGCGGGCCGGGGCCAGCGCGCTGCCGCCTGAAGTGGCCACCGAACTGCCCGGCGCCCTGCTCCGTGGCAGCGGCCGCTTGCGGGTCTACGGTTTCCAGGTCTACGACGCCCGACTCTGGTCGCCGGTGCCTGGGGGTCTCGAGGAGTGGCGCACTGCGCCGCTGGCGTTGGAGCTGCAATACCTGCGCAGGCTGGACGGCAAGGCGATCGCCGAACGCTCTCTCACCGAGATGCGCCGCCAGGGTGACATCGCCGCGGCCACCGCCGAGCGCTGGCTGGGCGAAATGACGCGCCTGTTCCCCGACGTGGTCGCCGGCGATCGCATCACCGGTGTGCACCTGCCTGGCGATGGCGCGCGCTTCTTCATCAACGGCAAGCTCAAGGGCGAGGTGCGCGACGCGGAATTCGCCCGCTGGTTCTTCGGCATCTGGCTGTCCACCCGCACCAGCGAGCCCGCCATGCGCGAGGCCTTGCTCGGCGGCGCCAGCGCCAGCCCGCGATGACCCCCGCCGGCGGCTCACCGGCCGCCTGGCGCGGCGGCCCGTTGCAGGGCGTCGCCTATGGCGGGCTGGGTTTCCCGCTGGCCTTCGTGGCGCTGCCGCTCTACGTGATCCTGCCCAACCACTACGCCAGCGCCTTCGGCATTCCGCTGGCCACGCTGGGGGCGCTGCTGCTCGGCGCGCGGCTGCTCGATGCAGTGGCCGACCCCTGGATTGGCCGCTGGGTCGACGGCTGGTTCACGCAGTCGGTGCGGCGGGTGCTGGGCTTCGCGCTGGCCGCCGCGATCGTGCTCGCGCTGGGCTTCCGCGGGTTGTTCTTCCCGCCGGTCGAAGGCCAGCAGGCGCTGCTGGTGTGGTGCGCGGCGCTGCTGGCCGTCACCTATCTGAGCTTCAGCGTGGTGACGGTGCTGCACCAGGCCTGGGGTGCGCGGCTGGGGGGTGACGAAGGCCAGCGGGCACGCATCGTGTCCTGGCGCGAGGGCCTGTCGCTGGTGGGCGTGCTGGTGGCCAGCGTGCTGCCGTCGGTGGCCGGGCTGTCGGTGGCCACGGTGGTGTTCGCCGTGGCGCTGGCGATTGGCCTGGCGCTGCTGGTGCGCGCGCCGCGTCCACGCATCGGCGCCGTGCCACTGAAGCTGCCGTCGATGACCGAGCCGCTGCGCACGCCGGCCTTCCGGCAACTGCTGCTCATCTATTTGGTCAACGGCGTGGCCAGCGCGGTGCCGGCGACGCTGGTGCTGTTCTTCATCCGCGACCGGCTCCAGGCGCCCACGTTCGAGCCGCTGTTCCTGGCCAGCTATTTCGCCGCCGGCGCGCTGTCGATGCCGCTGTGGGTGCGCGCCGTCTCGCGCTTCGGCCTGGCCCCGGCCTGGCTGGCCGGCATGGTGCTGGCGGTGGCCACCTTCGCCTGGGCCACGATGCTGGGCGCAGGCGACGTCACCGGCTTCGTCATCGTCTGCGTGGCCAGCGGCATTGCCCTGGGTGCCGACCTGTCCCTGCCCGGCGCGCTGCTCGCCGGTGTCATCCAGCGCGCTGGCCATGGCGAGCGGCTGGAGGGCGGTTACTTCGGCTGGTGGAACTTCGCCACCAAGCTGAACCTGGCACTGGCCGCTGGCATCGCCCTGCCGCTGCTGGGCGTGTTCGGCTATGCACCGGGCGCCACCGACCCCGACGCGCTGCAGGCGCTGACCATCGCCTACTGCCTGCTGCCCTGTGCCCTGAAGCTGGTGGCTGCCGCCTTGCTCTATGCGCTGTGGATCCGTCCCGGCACCGACCAACCCCTGCAGAAAGCCTCCCCATGAAACGTCGTCTCGCCCTCCTGGCAGCCGCCGCGGCCGTCCTCGCGGCCGCGGGTTGCGCCGGCCCGATGCCCACGGACTACGCGGCCGAAAAGCCGGTGCTCGACCTGAAGACCTATTTCAACGGCCCGCTCGTGGCCCACGGCATCTTCACCGACCGCTCGGGCAAGGTCGCCCGGCGCTTCACGGTGCAGATGACCGGCACCTGGCAGGGCAATCAGGGCGTCCTGGACGAACGCTTCACCTACAGCGACGGCAAGACCGAGCGCCGCGTTTGGCGCCTGACCGACCTGGGCAATGGCCGCTGGAGCGGCCGCGCCGACGACGTCGTGGGCGAGGCCGTGGGCGTGGCCGCCGGCAACGCGCTGAACTGGCGCTACACGCTCAAGCTGCCGGTCGACGACAAGGTCTACGAGGTGCAGTTCGACGACTGGATGTACCTGATGGACGACAAGGTGATGCTCAACAAGGCGGTGATGAGCAAGTTCGGAATCCGCCTCGGTGAAGTGACGCTATCGTTCTACAAGAACTGATTACAACGACAGAAGGCCTGCATGGCACTGAATCCGCGCATCGACACCTGGACCGGCCGCACGGTCTGGCTGGTGGGCGCTTCCTCCGGCATCGGCCGCGCCACGGCTGAACGCCTGCACGGGTTGGGGGCCCGGGTGGTGGTCTCGGCACGCAGCCGTGAAGCCCTGGACGAGTTTGCCGCCGCCCATCCCGGCAGCGAGGCCCTGGCGCTGGACGCGACCGATCGCGACGCGATGCGCGCCGCGGCTGCGGGCATCGTGCAACGCCATGGGCGCATCGACCTGGTGGCCTATTTCGCGGGCACTTACACGCCGATGCGCGCTACCGAGTACGACCTGGACACCGCCTTGCGCCACGTGCAGGTGAACTACGTCGGCGCGCTGTACCTGCTGGACGCGGTGCTGCCCACGCTGCTGGCGCAGGGCCGGGCGCGGCAGCCGGCGCACCTGAGCCTGGTGTCCAGCGTGGCCGGCTTCCGTGGTCTGCCGAAGTCCTTGGCCTACGGCCCGACCAAGGCCGCGCTCATCAATCTGGCCGAGACCCTGTACATGGACCTGGAGGACAGCCATGTCGGCATCTCGGTCATCAACCCCGGTTTCGTGGAAACACCGCTGACGGCGCAGAACGCCTTCAAGATGCCGGCGCTCATCACTCCGGCGCAGGCCGCCTTGGAAGTGGTGCGCGGCTGGGAGCGAGGCGAATTCGAGATCCACTTTCCGAAACGCTTCACGCTCTGGCTGAAAGGCTTGCGGCATCTGCCTTACAGCGCCTACTTCGCCGCGGTACGCCGCTCCACTGGGCTGTAAGGCGGCGGGCCGGGCCATGCAGCAAGCCGATGCAGAAGCCGCCGCGCGGCGCATCCAGGGCTTCTTCGAGCAGATCAAACCGGCCGACCTGGCCCGCATGGACCTGCTCTACACCGACAACGCCCGCTTCAAGGACCCGTTCAACGAAGTCCAGGGTGTGCCCGCCATCCGGGCCATCTTCGAACACATGTTCCTGAACTTGCAGGCACCGCGCTTCGTCGTCCACGACGTGGTGGTGCAGGGCCACCAATGTTTCATGACCTGGGACTTCAGGTTCCGCCAGCCGCGCCTGGGGCCCGGGGAGCAATGCATTCGCGGCAGCAGCCATCTTCAACTGGCCGATGACGGCCGGGTGTCCATGCACCGTGACTACTGGGACGCTGCCGAAGAGCTCTACGAAAAGCTGCCGGGGGTGGGCGCGCTGATGCGCTGGTTGAAGAAGCGGGCTTCGAGTTGAACGGTCGCTGACGCGAGGTTTACACGGGGTCAGGCATGGCATAGTCCGGGCTCGTGAAGGGCTCGTCGCCAGCCGTGAAAAGGGCGATGGGTGCAAGTCGTGCCCTCTTCCTGGAAAGACGAGCTTGAACTTTGGTGACCGGTTTGCGCGCCTGCGTGCCAGCGCGATGCTGTCTTGCGCGGCGGTGCTGGCGGCATGCGGCCACGCCTCGGCTTGGAGCGCCCCCGGCAACGCCTCGGCGCTGGCTTCGGCGAGCCCCCCGGAATCGGTGTGGACCCATGTCGTGGCCCCCGGTGACACCCTCATCGGCCTGCAGAACCAGCTGCTGCAGCCGGGGGCCAGCTGGCGTGTCGTGCAACGCCTGAACCGAGTGCCCGACCCGCGCCGGTTGCGGCCCGGCAGCGAGTTGCGAATCCCGTTGGCACTGATGCGCGTCGAGCCGCTCGAGGCCGAGGTCCTTCAGGCCCATGGCGAGGTCTGGTTCGAACGGTCCGCTGCAGCGCGACAGCCGCTGGCCCCGGCCGCCGTGCTGCGCGAGGGCGACATCGTCGGCACCGGGGCGCAGTCGTCGGTTTCGCTGCGTTTTGCCGACGGTTCGCGCACCCAACTGGGTCCGAACGGGCGGCTGCGGCTCGACAGCCACGGCCGCCTGGGCGGCAGCCCCAGCGTGCGCACGCAGCTGCGGCTGGACGCCGGGGGCGCCGAGACCCGGGTTCCGCCGCAGCGCCCCGCGCCGCGATTCGAGCTGCGCACACCGGCTGTGAACCTGGGTGTTCGCGGCACCGAGTTCAGGGCGCGGGTCGACGAATCGCGGACCCTGGTCGAAGTCGAGAAGGGCCAGGTCGGCGCCGGACGGCGCCAGGTCGACGCGGGTTTCGGCGTCGTCGCCTCAGCGCAGGGCACCGAAGCACCGCAGGCGCTGCTGGCCGCGCCAGCGCTCGACGGCCTGCCTGCCCGCGTCGAAAAGCTGCCCTTGCGGCTGGCATGGCGGGGCAGCCCTGATGTCGGCCGCTACCGCGCGCAGGTGCTGGACGCCGCCACCGACCCGCCGCGGCTTCTGCTCGAGACCGTGGTCGACGAGGCGCAGCTGCAGTGGGCCGAAACGCTGCCCGACGGACGCTATGAACTGCGCGTGCGTGCCGCCGGTGCCCAGGGGCTGGAAGGTCGCAGTGGCAGCCATGCCTTCGAACTGGACACTCAGCCGGTACCGCCGTTTCCTTTGCGCCCGAGAGCCAGCGAAAAGCTCGACACCGAAAGCGCCACGCTGAACTGGGCACGCAACCCGCAGGCTGGGCGCTACCGGGTGCAGGTGGCGGACAACCCCGCCTTCACCAACCCGGCTGTCGCGCGCGACGACCTGACTTCCACGGAGCTGGTGGCCAGCGTGCCGCTGGGCACCTGGCACTGGCGTGTGGGCAGCATCACCGCAGAAGGCGACATCGGCCCCTGGGGCGACAGCCGGGAATTCGAGCGCATTCCGCCGCCGCCGCCGGCGCCCAGTGCGCAGCCGCCGCGCGCCACCGACGACGGTGTCGTCATCGGCTGGAGTGCCTCCGGCCTCCCCGGAACCAGTTACCAGGTGCAAGTGGCCCGCGACGCGGCCTTCAACGAGATCGTCGTCGACGAGCGTGTCAGCGGCACCGAACAGCTGCTGCGCGATCCGCGTCCCGGCAGTTACCACGTGCGCGTGCGCACCGTCGGGGCCGACGGTCGCGCCGGTCCGTTCGGTCCGGCGCAGGTCATCGAGGTTCCGCAGACTTTGTGGTGGCTGTGGCTGCTGCCCTTTTTGCTGCTGCTCTGAAGTCGGGTTCCCGCCGGCGGCCCTGGCCCGTGGTGCTGGTGGCCGCGCTGGTGGGCGCCCTGATGACGCTGAGCCCCCTGGGCCGGGAACTCGGCCGCGGTACCGACGACCTGCAGCTGCAGTTGCTGGCACCCAGCCAACAGAGCGAACGCGTCGTGGTCTTCGACATCGACGATGGCTCGCTGGCGGCGTTGCAAGCCCGATTCGGCAACTGGCCCTACCAGCGCGACGTCTATGCACTGGCGGTCGAGACCTTGCGCGAAGCCGGCGCCCGCGCCGTCGCCATCGACCTGCTGCTCGCCGACAGCGGGCCGGCGGACGCCGCCCTGGCACGTGCCATGGCGCGCCCAGGCGCGCCCGTGGTGCTGGCTGCAGCCGGGCTGCAGACCAGCAGCGACCGGCTGCTGCCGCTGCAGTTGCTCCCCGGCAGCGCCGTGCTGCCCGCCGCCACCCAGCCGCCGGCGCAAAGCTGGCCCGCGCTGGCTCTGCCCGCAGCCAGCACATGGCAGGGCGTCCCCATGCCCCGCTTCGGCGTCATCACCACCCCGCTCGACAGCGACGGCCTGCTGCGCACCCTGCCTGCCTGGCATCAGGACGCACGCGTGCGCCTGCCGTCGCTTCCTCTGGCATTGCATCTCGCACTCAACCCCGGAGCGCCGGGGCCGAACCTGGATGGCGAGGGCGGCTACCGCTTGCTCATGCCGGCGCCAGCGCTGTGGCCGCAGGTCCTGCCCTTCACGGCGCTGGCTGCGGCGACGGAGGGTTCGGGCGATGTCGGCGCGCTGCGCGCGGCGGTGGCTGGCCGCGTCGTGTTCATCGGCAGCAGCGCCCTGCTGGCCGACACCGTGATGACCACCCAAGGCCAGGCTTCGGGCACCGCGGTGCTGGCACAGATGTACACGACGATGGCGGAGGGCGGCGACGTCCGGCCGCACGACGTCCGCCTGGATCTGGCGCTGATGTTCCTGGCCCTGGCGCCCGCGGCACTGGCGGTCGTGCGCGGACGCGTGAAGCCGGCGCGCGAGGCCGCCACCGCTGCCCTGGTGACGGCGGTATTGGGCGCGGTGGCCCTGACGGTCCTGCTGGTCGGCCGACAGCCCACGGCCTGGCTGCCAGCGCTGGCCACGCTGGGCGCCGGCCTGGCCATGGCCTTGTGGCTGTTCCATCGCAGCCAGACGGCAGCGCGCCGGCGCCTCGCGCGCGAGCTCGAGATCCTGGCGGCCACCTCGAGGGCGAAGGCCGCATTCCTGGCCAATGTCAGCCACGAGATCCGCACGCCCCTGAACGCCTTGCTGGGGGTGTCGGAGCTGCTCGCGGCCACGCCGCTCGACGCACAGCAGCGTCTGCACGTCCAGGTGTTCCGCGAGGCGGGGCAGACGCTGCACGCCCTGATGAACGATCTGCTCGACCTGTCCAAGGTCGAGGCCGGGCGTCTCGAGATCCACCCCGCACCGTTCGACCTTCGACACATGCTCGACCGGCTGCTGCGTCTGATGCGCGCCCGCGCCGACGACAAGGGCGTCTCGCTGACGCTCGAGGTGTCGCCGGTGCTGCCCGTGCTTGTGGTGGGGGACCGGATGCGGCTGGAGCAGGCGCTGACGAACCTGCTGGGCAACGCCATCAAGTTCACGCAGCGCGGCGAAGTCGGTGTGCTGGTCCGCCCCGATCCGGACGACCCGCGCCTGCTGCGCTTCGATGTGAAGGACACCGGCATCGGCATCGCCGCCAGCAAGCTCGAGTCCGTGTTCGAGCCCTTCTCGCAGGCCGACGGCAGCGTCACGCGCATCTATGGGGGAACCGGGCTGGGCCTGTCGATCACGCGCAGCCTCCTGGTCTTGATGGGCGGCACGGTGCTGGTGCAGAGCCAGCCCGGCGTGGGCAGCACCTTCACGCTGCGATTGCCTCTGCCTCGCGCGCCAGAGCCTGGACCCGACCTCGCGCCAGGCGAAGACGCCGGGAATTCCGCGCCGCCGGCCCCGGCCGGGCTTCCGTTGACCCGCCTGCCCGACTGGGCGCTGCACTCGGGCCCTCTGCCGGTGCTGCTGGCCGAGGACAACGAGGTCAACGCCTACATCTTCCGCGCCATGCTGCAGGACCTGCCACTGGACCTGCAACACGCCACGAACGGCCCGGCGGCCCTGGACCTGCTGCAGCGCCAGAACTTCGTGCTGGCTTTCATCGACGTGCAGATGCCTGGCATGGACGGGCTTTCCGTCACCCGGGAACTGCGCCGTCTCGAGTCGCTCGCGGCGCGCGCGCGCACCCCCGTGGTCGCGTTGACGGCGAACGCCTTCCCCGCCGACGTGCAAGCCAGCCTGGACGCGGGCTGCGACCACCACCTGCCCAAACCCTTCACGCGAGAAATGCTCGTCGAGGCCATCGCCCGCCTGGCGCGGCCCCTGGCCCCAGCTTCCGAGCGCTCCAGGGCCGGTGGCGGCGAATACGCCGTGCTCCGCGCCGAGCTCGACCCGGCGGCCCTCGCGGGGCGCGCACCGGGCGATGCCGTGCTTCACGCACGCATCCGCGAACATGCGCTGATCTTCATCACCGACTGGGCCATGCATTTCGAGCAGGCCCTGCGCGACGAGCAGCCCGGCCGCGCGCACCGCCTCGCGCACGACCTGCACGGCATCGCCGGCAACATCGGTGCCCAGGATCTGGCCACCCAGGCGCAGGTGCTCGAGCGCTCGTTGTGGAAGGCCGAACCCGGCCAGCCGCCCGACGCGCAGGCGCACGCCCGGACGCTGGCCGCGCTGCCGCCGGTGATTGCAGCGCTGTCGGTCAAGAGCCAGTAACGGGCGCCGGGGGCGCCGCCACAGACATCCACTTGCCACGGCGCTGTCACGCGGTTGTTGCGTGACGCCATGACCATGCGCGCCATGAGCTTGCAACTGCCGGAAGGTTTTCGTGTCGACGACTTCCTGCCGCAGCGCCGTTCGTTGCGCGTGGCCGTGGTGACGGAGACCTATCCGCCCGAGGTGAACGGCGTGGCGGCGACCATCTCGCGAGTGGTCGAGGGCCTGCGCCAGCGTCACCACGAAGTGCAGCTGATCAGGCCACGTCAGGACGCCAGCGACGCCGAGACAGCAGGCAGCGAGCACGACAGCGAAGTGCTGATGCGTGGCCTGCCGATTCCGCGCTATCCGCAGCTGAAGATGGGCATGCCCAGCAAGCGCGCGCTGTTGTCGCTCTGGACGCGGCGTCGGCCCGACCTGGTCCACCTCGTCACCGAGGGTCCGCTGGGCTGGTCGGCGCTGGCCGCTGCGGTGAAGCTGGGCTTGCCGGTGGTCAGCGACTTCCGCACCAACTTCCATGCCTACAGCCGCCACTACGGCGTGGCCTGGCTGCACAACCCCATCATGGGTTACCTGCGCAAGTTCCATAACCGCACCGCCTGCACCATGGTGCCCACCGAGGCGCTGCGGCAGCAGCTGGCCGCAGCCGGCTTCCGCCGACTCCAGGTGGTGGCGCGTGGGGTGGACACCCAGCTCTTCCACCCGGAACGGCGCAGCGCGGCATTGCGTGCGAGCTGGGGTGCCGGCCCCGACACCACGGTGCTGCTGTGCGTGGGCCGGCTGGCACCCGAGAAGAACCTGGGCGTGCTGGTCGAAGCCTGGCGGGCCCTGCATGCCCAGGCCTCGTCCCAGGCGGGGCCGGCGTCGCTGAAGCTGGTGCTGGTGGGCGACGGCCCGGCCCGCGCCAGCTTGCAGGCGCAGTTGCCTGGGGCCGTGTTCGCGGGCTTGCGCCACGGAAACGACCTCGCGTCGCACTACGCTTCGGCCGATGTGTTTTTCTTTCCCAGCCAGACCGAGACTTTCGGCAACGTCGTGCCCGAGGCCATGGCCAGCGGTCTGGCGGTACTGGCCTACGACTACGCTGCGGCCGGTCAGCTCATCCGCCATGGCGAGAGCGGTCTGCTGGCGCCGATCGAAGATGGCCAGGGGTTGCAACGCCTGGCCCTGTCCCTGCTCCGCGACCGCCAAGCAGCGCAGGCGCTGGGCCGTTGCGCGCGAGCGGTGACCGAGCGTCTGGACTGGGGCCGCATCGTCGGCCTGATCGAGACCGAATACGAGGCTGCCCTGCGCGTTGCGGCCCAGGCCGACGGCGACCGCCGCGCCTGGCCGGCGTTGAGCGTCAGGCCCTGAGCGGCCGCTGCCCGGGCTTGCCGCGCCCGACGCCGGGGCAGTGCGGCCGGCCATTTGGGACAATCCGTGGATGACTCCCACCGACATCCCTGTCTACATGGCCCGCGTGGGCGCCCGCGCCCGGGCCGCTGCCACGGCCATGGCCCGGGCCGGCACCGCGGCGAAGGACCAGGCCTTGCGTGGGCTGGCCCAGCGTCTGCGGCAGGCCACCCCGGACCTGGCCGAGGCCAACGAGCTCGACCTGATGGCGGCCCGCCAGGCCGGGCTGGAAGGTCCAATGCTCGACCGGCTGAAGCTCACCCGGGAAGCCATTGCCACGGTTGCCGAGGGCTGTGAACAGATCGCCTCGATGCCCGACCCGGTGGGCGAGATCACTGGCGTGAAGCGGCGTCCCAGCGGCATCAGCGTCGGCCAGATGCGCGTGCCGCTCGGCGTGTTCGGCATGATCTACGAGAGCCGCCCGAACGTGACCATCGAGGCCGCGTCGCTGGCCATCAAGAGCGGCAATGCCTGCGTGCTGCGCGGCGGCAGCGAGGCCCTGCATTCCAATCTCGCACTTTGGCGCCTGGTGCAGGCTGCCCTGGTCGACGCCGGTCTGCCGCCAGAGGCGGTGCAGCTGGTGGAAACCACCGACCGCGCCGCCGTCGGCCAGCTCATCACCATGCCGCAGTACGTGGACGTGATCATTCCGCGCGGCGGCAAAGGCCTGATCGAGCGCATCAGCGCCGAGGCGCGGGTGCCGGTCATCAAGCACCTCGACGGCAACTGCCATGTCTACGTGGACGGGCAGGTCGACCTGGAACTGGCGCTGCGCGTCACCGACAACGCCAAGACCCACAAGTACAGCCCCTGCAACGCTGCCGAGTCGCTGCTGGTGCATGCGGCACAGGCCGCGGCCTTTCTGCCGCGCATCGGCGCGCTGTTCGCCGCCAAGGCGGTGGAGATGCGCTGCTGCCCCGCCAGCGCTGCGCTGTTGCGCGCCGTGCCCGGCGCACGCGTGCTGGCCGCGAGCGAGGCCGACTGGTCGGAGGAGTACCTGGCGCCGATCATCAGCATCAGGCAGGTGGCCAGCCTCGACGAGGCCATCGACCACATCAACCGGTACGGGTCGCACCACACCGACGCGATCCTGACCACGCTGCACGCTCACGCCATGCGTTTCCTGCGCGAGGTGGACTCGGCCAGCGTCATGGTCAACACCAGCACCCGTTTCGCCGACGGCTTCGAATATGGGCTGGGGGCTGAAATCGGCATCAGCACCGACAAGTTCCACGCCCGCGGACCGGTGGGGCTGGAAGGCCTGACCTCGTTGAAGTGGGTGGTGCTGGGGCAGGGTGAAGTGCGTGGCGGCTGACATGCGCCTGCGCGCGAGGCCCGTCGGTGAAGTGCCGTTTACCGCCTGGCCGACGCCGTAAAGCGCCCCGATGGAGTTGCCACAGATGTCGACGACGCAATGGGTCGTCCTGGCGGTCGCCGCGGTCATCGTGTTCTGGATGGTCGGCGCCTACAACCGGCTCGTCGCCCTGCGCAATGCCATCGGTGCCGCCTGGCAGCAGATCGACGCTGCGCTGGGCCATCGGGCGGCGGTGCTGCCGCCTCTGCTGGCGGCCATTCGTGAGCCGCTGGCCGTCGAGACGGGTGCGCTCGAGGCCCTGCAGGCTGCGCAGGCCCATGCTGCGCAGGCTGCCCGGGCGTTGTCGGCGCGCCCGGTGGCGGTGGATGCGGCGGCCGGCTGGGTGCAGGCCGAGGGGGCACTGGCATCGCGTGCGGTCCGTGTGCTGGCGCTTCTGGACCAGCAGACCGCGCTGCGCGACAGTGCCGCCGTGGCGGCCTTGCTCCAGGCCTGGCGCCAGGCCGATGCCGAACTGGTGTTCGCCCGGCGCGTGTTCGACGCCGCGGCCCTGGCTTACAACCAGGCGGCGCGGCAGCGGCCCACGCGCTGGCTGGTGCGCCTTTACGGGTTCGGGCTGGCCGGGCTGGTCGGCGGCGCCTGACAGCTCACCCGTTCAACGGTTCAGCGCTTTGAGTGCCAGCTTGATGCCATCGCTGACACCCACTTCCGGCGGCAAGGCCTTCAAGGCCGCCTGGGCCTCGCGGTCGTTGTAGCCCAGCGCCTGCAGCGCCTGCGCGATGTCCGCCTGGTTGTCGCTGACGGGCGCGCCAGACGGCAGGGCCAGGTCGGGGCCGAGCTTGCCCTTGAGCTCCAGCAGCAATCTTTCGGCGGTTTTCTTGCCGATGCCTGGCACCTTCACCAGGCGGGCGCTGTCCTGTCGACTGACCGCCTGCGACAACTCGGCCACGCTCAGGCCCGAGAGGATGGCCAGCGCGGTGCGCGGACCGACGCCGCTGATCTTGACGACCTCGCGAAAGGTGGCGCGTTCCTCGGCGGTGAGAAAGCCGAACAAAACCTGGGCGTCCTCGCGGACGACAAAATGGGTCAGCAGCACCAAGGGCTGGCCGACCGCCGGCAAGTTGTAGAAAGTGCTCATCGGCACGTCGACTTCGTAACCGACCCCGCCCACGTCCACCAACAGTTGCGGCGGGTTTTTCCCCACCAGAAGCCCGGACAGACGCCCGATCATGTGGTGACCCGGGCAAGATCGTGGCAAGCCGGCAGAAAGAGCAGCAGATGCATCGACGAGAGTTTACGCAAGGCGCCTGGGGGTTCGCACTGCCGCTCCTGGGCTGGCAGGGCCGGGCAGCGGCGGCGGTCGGCGAGTCCGATGCCGCCCAGGGCGTGCGCGCCGCGCTCGAGCGCGGCGCAACGGCGGCGGTGGCGCTGCTGGGCCGCACCGACGGTTTCTTGGGCAATGACAAGGTGCGCATCGGGTTGCCCAGTGGTCTGGACAGGGCGGCCAAGCTCCTGCGCGCCACCGGCCAGGGTCGACAGGTCGATGAACTGGTCACCGCGATGAACCGTGCCGCCGAGAATGCCGTGTCGCAGGCCCGCCCGATGCTGGTGGGAGCGGTCAAGTCGCTGAGCGTCGAAGACGCGTTGCAGATCGTGCGCGGCAGCGAAACCTCCGTCACCGAATTCTTTTCGGCCAAGACCCGCGAACCGCTGGGCCGTCAGTTCCTGCCGGTGGTGACCCAGGCCACTGCCAAGCTGGGCCTGGCCGAGCGCTACAACGCCCTGGCCGGGCAGGCGGCAGGGCTCGGTCTGGTCAAGGGCGAGGACGCCAACATCCAGCAGTACGTCACGCGTCGGTCGCTGGACGGGTTGTTCACCATGATCGGCGAAGAAGAGCGAAAGATCCGGGCCGACCCGGTGGCCACGGGCAGCGCCATCCTGAAGAAGGTGTTCGGGCGCTGATGGGTCAGGTCTGGCCGCTGTCGCTGCGTGCCAGCTCGAACATCATGGCCGCGGGCAGCGACTCGAGCAGGGCGTCGCGGCCGATGCTGGCGAACTGGTGGCTGCCCAAGTGGAGGACCTCGAAGGCCTTGCCATGCTCTGCAATCTGCACGAATGCCATCGTCGGCACTTCTGCCAGCATGGCAGCGCGCAGCTTCTCGAAGCGTTCTCCAGCCAAGGCGGCTTCGTAAACCACCGCATGTGGCATGCCGTCGCGACAGAACTCGACGGCCTCGTCGACGGAGTTCACGAAGTCGATCATCAGGCCCATGGGTCGCAGGGCGTCGCGCACCAGCCCGCGGACCTCGCGTCGGCTGGCCACCACCAGGGCATGACGACCGGCCAGCGGCTGGGAGTTGTGGGCTTGCTGGCCCGGGTCGTCGAGTTCGCTGGTGGCCAGACCCTCGATGCGTGCCACCACCGTTTCGGGAAACTCCAGCGTCAGCGTCGTGCGGCTCGCGGTATCGTGGCGATAGATGACCAGGCCCAAGGTCGTCGCCGTCTGCTGCAGCAGGCACCAGCACATGCTGTCCAGCGGCGAATCGTCGCCATCGAGCCAGGCGGAATCGCCCGGCTGCCAGTTGTCAGCCGGGCGGTGACCGAAGGCGCAGGTGAGCCGGGCATGCGCGGGCCAGGGCTTCATGTCGAGCTTCAGGTCGATGCGGGAAGCGGCGTGCTCGAGCGCCCAGTCGAGCAGGCCTTGCAGCAGTGAAAATGTCAGCGTTGCGTCGCTGATCACTTCGGCCGGGGCGAAGAACTGGCGCACTTCGCCGCCGCGTGTTTCTATTTCGCGGCGGCGCTGGCGCAACGCCTCGAGCAGCAGCGCGGTCAGGTTCAGGCGTTCGCGCGCCAGCTGGATGCGGCCAGAGGCGAGCCGGCTGATCTGCTGGCCCCTGATGCCGGCGCGCCGGGCGTGGTCCACTTCCTCCCGAAGCGCCTTCAGGCTGGCGCGGTCGATGCGGCCGGTGGCGCCCAGTGTGGTCACCCGTTCGAGCGCCGACGAGAGCGCCCGTGCCACTTCGCAGCCCAGCTGCGACAACAGGATGTGGGGGTCCAGCGGTTGGCTGGACCGCTGGGCGTGGGCGATCTGGTCGCGGACCAGTTCAGAGGTTTCCATGCAGTTTCTACTCCCTAACCGGGGGCCAGATGTGCGGGGCCGACCGGCTCATCTCTTGCGGGACGGGTTCGCCTCGAAGGCAGTCCGTCGATACTTTCGGAAACACGAGGTTCACTGGTGTCACCCATCGTCGCCACCCCGCAACCCGGGGGCGCGCGAAGCCGACCCCGGAGAGAACCGCCGACTCCTTCACGGCCAGCAGAACCCTCCCCCGCAGGCCGGGGGCCGGTCAGCCGACGGCCCCCAGGGCACGCAGTTCTGCGATTCTGTGCGCGTCGAGCCCGAGTTCGGACAAGATTTCGTCGGTGTGCTGGCCCAGCAAGGGCGGGGGACGGCGCAACTGCGTCGGCGTTGCAGACAGCTTGATCGGGCTGGACACCAGTTCCAGCCGGTCGTTGTGCGGATGGCGCACGAACTGGGTCATCTGGCGCGCCTGGATCTGGGGGTCGCGGAAGACGTCGTCGAGGTCGTTGATGGGGCCGCAGGGAATCTTTGCCTCGTCCAGCGCGGCCAGCCATTCCGACCGTGTGCGCGTGAGCATCCGCTCGGCGAGCAGGGGCACCAGCACGCTGCGGTGGCGTACCCGGTCGGCGTTGCGGGCGAAACGCACGTCGCTGGCGAGACTGGCGCAGTCGGCCACCTGACAGAAGCGCTGGAACTGGCCGTCGTTGCCGACCGCAAGGATGAGGTGGCCATCGGCAACGGCGAAGACCTGGTACGGAACGATGTTCTGGTGGGCGTTGCCGGCGCGGCGTGGTGCCTGACGCGTGACGAGGTAGTTGGCCCCCAGGTTGGCGAGCATGGCGACCTGGGTGTCGAGCAGCGCCATGTCGATGACCTGGCCCTGACCTGTGGCGTCGCGGTGGCGCAAGGCCGCCAGGATGGCGACGCTGGCATACATGCCGGTGAACAGGTCGGCGACGGCGACGCCGACCTTTTGCGGCCCGCCGCCGGGCATGTCGTCACGTTCCCCAGTCACGCTCATCAGCCCGCCGAGTCCCTGAACAGCGTAGTCGTACCCGGCACGGGCGGCATAAGGCCCGGTCTGGCCATAACCCGTGATGGAGCAAACGCTCAGGCGAGGGTTACGCCGCCGCAAGCTGGCGGCATCCAGGCCGTAGCGAGCCATGTCGCCCACCTTGAAGTTTTCGACGACCACGTCGCTTGTGTCGGCCAGCGCCAGAACAAGGGCCTGACCTTCGCTGCGGGCGATGTCGATGGCCACGCTGCGCTTGTTGCGGTTGGCGCCGAGGAAGTACGCGGCGTCCTGGGTGTCCCGGCCGTCGCGGTGCTTCAGGAAGGGCGGGCCCCAGCCTCGCGTGTCATCGCCGCCGGGGTGGTCGCCCTTGGCCGGACGTTCAACCTTGATGACGTCGGCGCCAAGGTCGGCCAGCGTCTGGGTGCACCAAGGACCTGCCAAGACCCGAGACAGGTCGAGGATGCGTACGCCCGTCAGCGCGCCGGGCGTCTGGGCCGTGTTCGGCTCGTCGGTAGATGTTGAGGCCATCCATCGATTTTGCGGCAGCGGTTCGATAATGGACATGATGCATTGCGAACCCCTGCGGTCCGGCCGCCGTCTGCTCAAGGTTGGGGTGATCGCCCTTGGCGTGCAGGGCCTGGTGGCCTGTTCCCCGGCCTTGGACTGGCGCGATTGGCGGCCCGGCGGCAGCGGCCTGATGCTCAGCCTGCCATGCAAGCCCACACCGCAGACGCGTACGGTCCACTTGGCCGGGCAGGCGGTCCGCTTGTCCTTGCACGCCTGCAGTGCGGGGGGCCAGACCTGGGCCCTGGCCTACGCCGATGTCGGCGATCCCAACATGCTGGGCGTGGCGCTCGTGGAGCTTCGCGAAAGTGCCGCAGCGAATGTCTCGGCAAGCGCACGTCAGGCGCTGCCCGCCTTGAACATTCCCGGAACGACGCCCCACGTGGAAAGCGGGCGTTGGGCATTGGAGGGACGCTTGCCCGATGGCGCTGCGATCCGGGAACAGGTGGCGGTCTTCGCTCGCGGCACGGTGGTCTTCCAGGCCACGGTACTGGGCGAAAGCTTGCCTGCCGAGGGAGTGGCCACCTTCTTCGAGTCGCTGCGCGCCTCACCTTGAGCCGGGGTATGGGGACGCCAGCGTCATGGTGCCAACCCGGGGATAATCTGGCCTGCCCATGGTTTCCGTCCTCATCGTCGCCCATACGCCGCTCGCGTCCGCCTTGCGCATGACCGCCGAGCACGTCTACGCAGAGCGTTGCCGCTGCGTAGGGGCCGTCGACGTGGCGCCGGGGGCAACGCTCGAAGAGGCGACTTCACAGATCGACGCCGCCATGCTTGCGCTGGGCGATGGGCCGGTGCTGATCCTCGTTGACACGTTCGGGGCCACGCCGTGTAACGCAGCTTTGGTAGCCGCCGACGGTCGCACGGCGCCTGCAAGGGTGGTTGCCGGGGTCAACGTGCCCATGCTTTGGCGTACGCTCTGTTATGCCGATGTCGCTTTGGAGGATTTGGTGACCCGAGCCATAGCCGGTGCCACCCATGGGGTAATGCAGGTGTCCGTTCCGCGTCGCCAGAATCAGCCCGTACCGCCCTTGCCGAATGATCAAGCAGCCCATCAGCATCATCAATAAACTGGGTCTGCATGCGCGAGCCTCGGCCAAGCTCACGAAGTTGGCTGGCGGCTTCAGCAGTGAGATCCATCTGACCCGCAATGCAAGGCGCGTCAACGCCAAGAGCATCATGGGCGTGATGATGTTGGCGGCCGGCATGGGCAGCGAGATCGAGATCGAGGCCGAAGGCCCGGACGAGGCCGAAGCCATGGCGGCGCTGTGCGCCCTCATCGACGGCAGATTCGGAGAGGGCGAGTAGCGGCCCGCTGACGCTTGCCCCTGCGCTACATTCGGCGCATGAGCGTTCAGGTCTTCGGCATGGCCGTTTCGCGCGGGGTTGCCATCGGGCGCGCCGTTCTGGTGGCCTCGAGCCGCGTGGACGTAGCGCATTACTTCGTACCTGCCGAGCAGGTGGACCACGAGATTGGCCGGCTGCGCCAAGCGCGCGACTCGGTTGCCGCGGAGCTGACAGCGCTCAAGCGGGACATGCCGGCCGACGTACCGCACGAGCTGGCCGCGCTGCTGGATGTTCACCTGATGATGCTTCACGACGAAGCGTTGACGGAGGCCACCAAGACTTGGATGCGAGAACGCCGTTACAACGCGGAATGGGCTCTATCTGCCCAGCTTGAAGTGTTGGCGCGGCAGTTCGACGACATGGAGGATGCCTACCTGCGCGAACGCAAGGCGGATCTCGAGCAGGTCGTCGAACGTGTGTTGCGGCAGTTGGCCCAGGATCCTGGCGCGGTACCCAGCCCGGCCCTGCCGGAACCGGTCGGAAGCGACCCCCTTGTGCTGGTTGCCAACGACGTGGCACCCGCTGACATGATGCAGTTCAAGCGCAGCGTCTTCACGGGTTTCGTCACCGACGTGGGCGGGCGCACGTCTCATACGGCGATCGTCGCGCGTAGCCTGGACATCCCTGCCGTGGTCGGTGCGCGCGAGGCCAGCCGTGTGATTCGCCAGGACGACTTGCTGGTCATCGATGGCGATGCCGGCGTCGTCATCGTCAACCCCAGTCCGATCGTGCTGGAGGAGTACCGCTTTCGGCAGCAGCAGAGCGAGCTGGAGCGCGCGCGTCTGAACCGGTTGCGTCACACCCCAGCCGTGACTCTGGACGGGGAGGCGGTCGAGTTACTCGCGAACATCGAATCGCCCAGCGATGCCGAGGCCGCCTTGGCGGCCGGTGCCGTGGGGGTAGGCTTGTTCCGAAGCGAATTCCTGTTCATGAACCGCGGCGGCAACCTGCCGGGTGAGGACGAGCAGTTCGAGGCCTACAGGGAAGCGGTGCTCGCGATGCAGGGTCTGCCGGTCACCATCCGGACAGTGGATATCGGCGCCGACAAGCCGATGGATCGCATGAGCGCGCAGGAGCAACGCCACGAGAACGGGTTGAATCCGGCGCTGGGTTTACGCGCCATTCGCTGGAGCCTGTCTGAGCCGGCGATGTTCAGGCAGCAGTTGCGCGCGATCCTGCGCGCCAGTGTCTTCGGCAAGGTCAAGATCCTGATTCCGATGGTTGCGCATGTCGGCGAGGTGCGATCGATCTTCGAAGCGCTGGCGAAGGCAAGGCAGCAGCTCGACGACGCCGGTCGAAGCTATGCCGAGGTTGAACTGGGCGCCATGATCGAGGTGCCAGCCGCCGCGATCGCCATCGACCGTTTCCTAGGGAGCTTCGACTTTGTCTCCGTCGGCACCAACGACTTGATCCAGTACACGCTGGCCATCGACCGCGCCGATGAAGCCGTGGCCCATTTGTACGATCCATGGCACCCCGCTGTGCTTCAGCTCCTGCAGCACACGATCAGTCGCGCGCGGGCCTGCGGGCGTGGCGTGAGCGTGTGCGGAGAGATGGCGGGCGACCCGCAGTTCACTGAGCTGCTCCTGGCGATGGGTTTGCGAAGCCTGTCGATGCATCCCGCGCGGATCTCGTCGATCAAACAGAAACTGCTTCGCGCGGACACCCGCTCGTTGCAAGCGATGCTCCCCAGTGTTTTGGAAGCCGACCATCCGCACGACGCGCTTCAGCAGGCACTCGGGGCGTCGGTGCGACTGGGTACTTGAAAGTTTTTTCGCCGGGCGCTTGCGCGAGCCGAAAGACTGGTGATACAGTCGTGGGCTTCGCTGATCACAAACGGTGGCAGCGGCGGAAAGCAAATGCAGACGGCGTAAAGCTCGAAGCAGGCGAAAGAAGCCGACGCAGCAAGTACTGAATGTGAAAAACGAAAAGACCAAGTGGTTGACAAGGTTTTCAAATACATGTCAGAATCGCTGTCTTCGCTGATAACTAATCAGCAGCTAAGCAAAGCAGCCAAACGGCAGTAAGCAAAGCAGTTCTTTAACAACATACAGCCGATAAGCGTGGGCGTTTGAAGGCGAGTGCCAGACAACTGCAGAAATGCACGAGTCAGGTCTCATGACCTTAAACGCTCGCGGAAATAGAAATGAAGTTCAGAAATGAAGTTCTTTTCAATTCCTAAGAGCAAATCAAGATCGAACTGAAGAGTTTGATCCTGGCTCAGATTGAACGCTGGCGGCATGCCTTACACATGCAAGTCGAACGGTAACGCGGGGCAACCTGGCGACGAGTGGCGAACGGGTGAGTAATACATCGGAACGTGCCCAGT